>NZ_DATJLI010000149.1:0-19134 GCF_035490575.1 Sphingomonas sp.
GAATAAGGCAGGTTCAACCGCCCACGCAGCGCCCCGTCGCCCGCCAGCGCCCGCCCCCGCTTCGAACGCGCCTCGCCACGCACCAGCAACAGCGCCAGTTGGTTGGCGAATACTTCATCATAGGCAAGCCGTGTCCGCGCCTTTGCGTCGGACGGGTCGGCATGGATGCGCCGCAACGCTTCGCGCCAACCGGGCCATTGGTGTCGGTCAAGCACGCTCGGCTCGATCCATTCGGCCAGATCGGGCGCGCGTTCGATCGCCTGTGCCCCGAACCCCGACAGCCGCCGCGAATTGATACCCTCCGACTGGGGATAGATCGCTTCACGCCCGCCCACCGTTTCCGCCTGTTCCGGCGGCACGACGATGTCGGGATGGACGATCTGCAACGCCTCGCCATAGGTTTCGAGCTTGCCCGACACGAACCGCGGCTCGCCCACCGGCAACAGCTTTCGCACCCAGCCCGAACCGCCGCCGAAATAAGTGAGCGCCACGACATTGCCCGCCCGGTCCGCCGCCAGCGCGCGAGTGGGGCCGCGCCCCGACGAGGTTCGATATTCGATGGCGGTCAGTTGAATCGCAATCACGCTGCCCGCATCGGCGGCGTCCAGCTCGTCGCGCGCCACCCGGTCGATCCAGCCGGTCGGCAGATGGAACAGCATGTCGACGACGCGCGCGATTTTCAGCCGCTCCAGCGGGCGGGCAAGGGCAGGCCCCACGCCCTTCAGCGCGGTAATCTCTGCAAACAACGGATTGAGCAGTTCGGGTCTCATGCCTATCTCAACCCATACACCAGCCGACGGCCGCCGCCAGCGTCGCCGGCCGATCGGCATTGGAGAATTGGGTTGGATCGCGAACATCGGTTGAAGCGTCTGCGCTTTCGCGCCTGGCATCGCGGCACCAAGGAAGCCGATCTGCTGATCGGCGGCTTTTTCGACCGGCACCACGCCGAATGGGGGGACGACGATATTACACTGTTCGAACGGCTGCTTGAGGAACAGGATGTCGACATCATGGGCTGGGCCACGGGCAGCCAGCCGGTGCCCCCCGAATATCAGGGCACGATGATGAAGGCGCTTGAGGCGCTGAACTACGTGCCGATCGCGGAATAAGGCGCCGATGCCCGAACTGTCGAAGATCCTTGCCGCCCAGGCGCCGCTCACCCTGTCGGGCGTGCCTGCCGGATTTCTGCCGTCGCTGCTGGCCGACCTGACGCGCGCGGCGTCGGGCGGCGCGGCGTTCATCGCGTCGGACGACGGCGAGATGCGCGCGATTGCGGGCACCGCCCCCTATTTCGCGCCGGAGATCGAGGTGTTGCAGTTTCCCGCATGGGACTGCCTGCCCTATGACCGGGCCAGCCCTTCGCTGCGCGTCATGTCCGAACGGCTGGCGACGCTGCACGCGCTTCAGCAAAAGCCCGCGCGCCCGCGCCTGTTCCTGACCACCGTCAACGCCGCGACGCAGCGGGTGCTGACCCGGTTCCGCGTCCGGCAACTGGTCGCACGGCTGGCACCGGGGGAGCGCATCTCGCTCGACAAGCTGGCGGCCATGCTCGCGGCCAATGGCTATGTTCGCACCGATACCGTGCATGACGCCGGCGAATTCGCGATCCGTGGCGGGCTGGTCGACCTGTTCCCGTCGGGCGCCGAACAGGCGCTGCGAATGGATTTCTTCGGCGACGAAATCGAAAGCGTCCGCACCTTCGATCCCACGGACCAGCGCACCACGGGGCGGATCGACGGTTTCACCCTGCTCCCCGCATCCGAATCGCTGCTGGACGAAGATTCGATCAAGCGGTTTCGCGCCCGATACCGCGAACGCTTCGGCGCGACCGCGACGGGCGACCCGCTATATCAGGCGATCAGCGACGGGCGGCGGCTGGCGGGCATGGAACACTGGCTGCCCCTGTTCGAGGAGCGGCTTGAGACACTGTTCGACCATCTGCCCGACGACATGGTGATGGTGCGCGATTCAAATGCACCGGCCGCCGCCGACGTGCGGTTCGAGGGCGTGGCCGATTATCAGGCGAACCGCGTCCGCGCCCAGTCCAGCGATCCTGGCAGCTATCGCCCGCTGGGACAGGACCAGCTCTACATGCTGGCGGACGAATGGGCCAGGCGCGTGGCGGAAGCGCCAGCGCATCTCGTCACCGCGTTTCACGAACCCGAATCCGACAGCGTGCTGGATTTCGGCGTCGATGGCCCGCGCGACTTCGCGCCCGAACGCGCGGCGCAGTCCAACGTCTATGAAGCCGTCGTGGCGCATATCGAAAAGCTGCGAAAGGATGGCAAGCGCCCGATCCTCGCCAGCTATTCGAGTGGTGCTCGCGAACGGCTGATGGGTCTGCTGACCGACCACGGCCTGAAGGGCGCCATGGTCGCCGACGATTGGCAGGCGGCGCAGGCGACTGCCGATACGGGCAAGAGCTTCGGCGTCGCGCTGATCGTGCTGCCGCTCGACCATGGCTTTACCGCGCCCGGCATCGCGGTGCTGACCGAACAGGATATGCTGGGCGACCGGCTGGTGCGGCGCAAGAAGCGCAAGAAATCGACCGATGCGTTTCTGGCCGAACTGGCCACGCTCTCGCCCGGCGATCTGGTCGTCCATGTCGATCATGGCATCGGCCGCTATGAAGGGTTGATGCAGGTGCCGGTGCAAAAGGCGCCGCATGACTGCGTGGCGCTGTCCTATGCCGGCGGCGACAAATTATATGTGCCGGTCGAGAATCTCGAGGTTCTGAGCCGTTACGGCTCCGGCGAAGAGGGCGCCTCCCTCGACAGGCTGGGCGGCGAAGGGTGGCAGCGGCGCAAGGCCGCGATGAAGGAGCGCATCCGCGAGATTGCGGGCGAGCTGATCGCCACCGCCGCCAAGCGCGCGCTGCGCCCCGGACAGGTCGCGGAACCCGATACCGGCGGCTACCCCGCTTTTCTCGACCGCTTTCCCTATGAGGAAACCGAGGATCAGGACCGCGCGATCGACGATGTGCTGAGCGACCTTGGCTCCGGCCGCCCGATGGACCGGCTGGTCGTCGGCGATGTCGGTTTCGGCAAGACCGAAGTGGCGCTGCGCGCCGCATTTGTGGCGGCAATGGCGGGGATGCAGGTGGCGGTCATCTGTCCCACCACATTGCTGGCGCGACAGCATCACATGAACTTCTCGGCCCGGTTCGAAGGCTTTCCGATCAATGTCGGGCGCATTTCCCGCCTGGTCACCGCAGCCGAGCAGAAGAAGGTCAAGGAAGGGCTGGCCGACGGCACCATCGACGTAGTGATCGGCACCCATGCGCTGCTGACCAAGGGGCTGGACTTCAAGCGGCTGGGGCTGATTGTCGTCGACGAGGAACAGCGTTTCGGCGTCGCGCACAAGGAACGGCTGAAAGCGATGAAGGCCAATGTCCATGTCCTGACGCTGACCGCGACGCCGATTCCCCGCACGCTGCAGATGGCGATGTCGGGCCTGCGCGAATTGTCGGTCATCCAGACACCGCCCGTCGACCGGCTGGCGGTTCGCACCTATGTCATGCCGTGGGACCCGGTCGTGCTGCGCGAGGCGTTGCTGCGGGAACATTATCGCGGCGGCCAGAGCTATTTCGTCACTCCGCGCATCGCCGACCTGCCCGAGATCGAGACGTTTCTCCGCACCGAAGTGCCCGAGGTCCGGTATGTCGTCGCGCACGGCCAGATGGCGCCGAGCGAGGTCGAGGAACGCATGTCGGCCTTTTACGACCGCAAGTTCGAGGTGCTGGTATCGACCACCATCGTCGAAAGCGGGCTGGACATCCCATCGGCCAACACGATGATCGTCAACCGCGCAGACAAGTTCGGCCTGGCGCAACTCTACCAGCTTCGCGGACGCGTCGGGCGGGCCAAGACGCGCGCCTATGCCTATCTCACCACCCCGCCCGAACGGCAGATGACCGAAGCGGCGGACAAGCGGTTGAAAGTGCTGTCCGACCTCGATTCGCTGGGCGCCGGATTCCAGCTTGCCAGCCATGACCTCGACATACGCGGCGCGGGCAATCTGCTGGGCGACGAACAGTCGGGGCACATCAAGGAAGTCGGCTACGAGCTTTACCAGTCGATGCTGGAGGAAGCGATCCTCGATGCCAAATCGGGCCGGTCAAAGGATGACGGCGAACTGAAGCCGACCGATTTCTCGCCACAGATCACCGTCGATGCGCCGATCATGCTGCCGGAGGATTTCATCCCCGACCTAGACCTTCGCATGGGCCTGTATCGCCGGCTCAATGATGTCGAGGACCGGGCCGGCATCGAATCCTTTGCCGCCGAACTGATCGATCGCTTCGGCAAGTTGCCTGAGGCAACCGAAAATCTGCTGGTGCTGATGGAAGCCAAGCTGAACGCCAAGACCGCCTGCATCGCCAAGCTGGATGTCGGGCCAAAGGGTGCGGTGGTGTCGTTCGCGAACGATCATTTCCCCAATGTCGACGGGCTGATGGCCTATGTCACCCGGCTGGAAGGCACGGCCAAGCTGCGGCCCGACATGAAGCTGGCGGTCAGCCGCGCATTCGCCACGCCCAAGGCGCGGCTGAACGCGGCGTTGCAGATCAGCCGGGGGCTGGCAAAGGCGGCGGGGTGAATTGACAGCCCGCCCATCCCCGCGATAGCCCACCGTAGCGGGCCGATCGCGGACGCCCGTTCAGACGGTGTGGCCGTCCAAGTCCGCTCCACCGGCCGTATTCACGGCCAAGGGAGCGTCAGATATGGAAGCCGCCATTTATCGCCCGCCGCAGATCGGCCTACTCGCCCTGTTCCTCCGGTTCCTGCGCTTCGGCTGTCTCGCCTTTGGCGGACCTGTCGCGCAGATCGCGATGGTGCGCGATGCGTTGGTCGAGCGCGAAGGCTGGATCGACCGGGCACGCTTCAACCGCCTGCTGGCGGTGATGCAGGTTCTGCCGGGACCGGAGGCACACGAGCTTTGCGTCCATCTCGGCATGGTCGCGCGCGGGCGCATCGGCGGGCTGCTCGCCGGCCTTGGCTTCATGTTGCCGGGCTTCATCCTGATGCTGATTGCCGGGTGGCTCTATGTCCGCTTTGTCGCGGGCGCGTCGCCGGTCGCCGGCGCGTTGATCGGGGTGCAGATCGCCGTGATCGGCATCGTCGCGCGGGCCGTCTGGCGTATCGGTATCCATGTCATCGACGATCGCACGCTGGGCGCGATCGCGCTGGCGAGTTTCGTCGCGACGCTGATTGGTGTCCCCTTCTGGCTGCCGCTGGCGGCGGGCGGCCTTGCCTATGCGCTCGCGCGGCGGCGGCTGATCGCAGTCGCGATCCTCGCCGGCGCGGCGGCCCTGGCGGTCGTCAGCCGGGGTTCGGCACCGATTGCCGCTATGACCGCGAACGCCGCGCCGACGATCGGCGCGCTGTTCGTCGCGGGATTGAAAGGCGGCCTTCTTACGTTCGGCGGCGCTTATACCGCCATCCCCTATGTTCGCGCCGATACGGTCGGGCGGGGATGGGTCAGCGACGCCAGCTTTCTCGATGGCGTCGCGATCGCCGGCGTGCTGCCCGCCCCGCTCGTGATCTTCGCGACCTTTGTCGGCTATGTCGCGGGCGGGCCTGGCGGCGCGCTGGCGATCACGGCCGGCATGTTCCTGCCGGCCTTCGCCTTTTCGCTCATCTTCTTCGAGCGGCTGGAGGCAGTGGTCAAGGCGCCTGCGCTCAATCGCCTGCTGACCGGGGTGGCCGCGGCGGTCGTCGGCATCATCGCCGCGACGGCCGCACAGCTTGCACAAGCGGCCGCGCCGCGGGTCCCCGACCTGGTCGCAGGCGGTGCGATCCTCGCCATCGCGCTCGTTCTGGCATGGCGGCTGAAAGGTGGATGGGTCACGCCGGCAATCATCGCGCTGGGTGCGCTCAGCGGCTGGCTGCTGCTGTCGTGAGCATCGCCTGCAACGCGTCGCTGGCGATCGGCGGCGCGAACAGGAATCCCTGGAAATACTGGCAGCCCTCCTTGGCCAGCAATTCGAGCTGCTGTTCGGTTTCGACCCCTTCGGCGACGACGGCCAGGCCCAGCGACCGGGCCATGTCGATCACGCCCCGCACGACGATGCGGTCACGCGGGCTGCCCGCGATATCCTGACTCAGCGCCTTGTCGATCTTGAGATAGTCGAGCGGCAGCGCCTTGAGATAGGCAAGGCTGGAATAGCCCGTACCGAAATCGTCGATCGCGACGCGGCATCCCCCCCGTCGAAGCTGCGCCAGCAACCGCGCCGCTTCGCCCAGTTCGGCCATCAATCCGCTTTCAGTGATCTCGATGGTCAGCCGCGCGCGCGGGAAGCCGCTGGCGTCGATCCGTTCAAGCAGCAGCTCGGCAAACCCCGCATTGGCGACATCGCCCGCCGTCACGTTGATCGACAGGCGGAGCCCGCCAAGCGCAGATGGCCACGCGGCTGCCCGGTTCAGCGCCAGCGCCTGCACATGTTCGGACAGGGCAAGCGCCAGGCCCGCCCGGTCGGCAGCGGCAAACAGCGCCTCGGCCCCCAATTCGCCCAGCACCGGATGGCGCCACCGCGCCAGCGCCTCGACCCCGGTGATCGCACCGCTGGCGATGGCGACCTGGGGTTGCCAGAGGATGTCGATATGCCCGGCATCGATCGCCTCGCGAACCTCGATCGCCAGGGCATCGCCGGATCGTTCGTGCACGGGGGTCGTATCGCCGAGCGCGCGCAACAGCGCGGTAGCGTCGTCACCGCGATGTGCGACAATGTGGCGCAACCGGCCGCCAAGCTGCATCAGTTCATGCTCGACCACGAAGGGGCGCGCCAGCGCAGCCTCGATCAGCGGCATCGACGCGTCGAGCGGGTGGCGGGCGATGACCGCGAAGCCCGCGCCCTCCAGCCGCGCCAGCACGGACCGCGATCCGCCCGCACCCGCCAGCACCTCGCCAATCCGCCGCGCGACCGACTGGATCAACCGGTCCCCGACCGCCCGCCCGTGGTTCAGGTTCACGACTTCCAGCCGCTCAAGCGTGATGCCGATGATCTCGACCGTCGCGTCTTCGGCCAGCGCATGGTCGATCCAGCGCCGCGCGCCGGCCAGGTCGTGGACACGCGGCATCGCTTCCTGAAGCATCACGGCGACATCCGGCGGCGTGCCCAGCGGTTCGATCAGCGCCAGCACGCGCGCGGTGCGGCTATCGCGTTGCAGATGCTGCACCGCGCGGCCAAGCGACGGCAGCGTCTGGACCAGCGCGCTCGCCCCCTTGAGCGATCGCAGTTGCTCGATCAGCGCGGGTCGCTCATCGGCGGGCAGCGCGCGCAGCGCCGATTTCCGGTCGAGCGACGCGGGCAATTTCATCAACCGCGCAAGCAGCGGCGAGAGCTGGACACGTGCACGCTCCGGGTCCCAGCGCCAGCCCAGCAGTCCCCGCCCCGCCTCTCCACCGCCGCGCGGCTCGGTCCCGCGCGACGCAAAGCGCAGCGCCTGAAGCAACTCCGCCTCGCCAAAGGGGCTGGACAGGAAATGCGTGGCTCCGGCGTCATACAGCGCGCTCAGCCGCTCGACATCGGCGCGCGATACGCAGACCAGCAGCGCACCCGGCGGCTCGGCCGCGCTGCCCAACGCCCGCGTCGCGGTCAGGCCGTCGTCAAAGGCGCCGCGGGCGTCCACCAGCGCAACGGCAGCGCCCGATGCGCGAAAACGCCGCTCGACCGCTTCGCCGCGCCGCGCGGCCACCGCCTGCCAGCCGCCGCGCGCGACGAGCGCGGCCATTTCATCGCGCTGGCGAAAGGATAGGACGAACAACGGCGTCTGGCTTCGCAGTGTCGTCTCGGCGTCGCTCGTCAACCCTGCCCTCCCGGTGGAGGCTATCGTGTAGCGCGCCGCGACGCCCGCGCCAATCCGGGCAGCGAGGATCCGGTCTTGTCGACATGGCACCGGACACCTAGGTTGCGCGTTCCATGACGATGAACGCCCCCCTTATCGACCGTCATGGCCGCGCCATCCGCTATCTTCGCGTGTCGGTGACGGACCGCTGCGACCTTCGCTGCCGCTATTGCATGGCGGAAAAGATGACGTTCCTGCCACGATCGGCTCTGCTCAGTCTTGAGGAACTGGCGCTGATAACCGAACGCTTCATCGCACGCGGCGTGACCAAGGTGCGGCTGACCGGGGGCGAGCCGCTGGTGCGGCGCGATGCGATGGATCTGGTGCGCCGGCTTGGCCGCTCGGTCGGGCACGGGTTGGACGAGCTGACCATGACCACCAACGCCACGCGCCTCGCCGATCACGCGGGATCGCTGTTCGCGGCCGGCGTGCGGCGGATCAACGTCAGCCTCGACAGCCTCGATCCCGGCACCTTTCGCCACATCACCCGGCATGGCGATCTGGAACAGGTGCTGGCCGGCATCGCCGCCGGACGCGCGGCGGGTCTTGCCATCAAGATCAATGCCGTCGCCCTCAAGGGACTGAACGATCATGATCTGGGCGACATGCTGCGCTGGTGCGTGGTCCAGGAACATGACCTGACGCTGATCGAAACCATGCCCGTCGGCGCGATTGACGAGGATCGCGCCGACCGCTTCCTGCCGTTGACGCAGGTGCTGGCGGATCTGGGCAAACAATTCGATCTGCGCCGCGACGATCGCTCGACCGGGGGACCGGCGCGATATTGGCGTGTCGGCGACAGCACGACGCGACTTGGCCTGATCTCTCCGCTGACGGGCAATTTCTGTGCGGGCTGCAACCGCGTGCGGCTGACGACCGAGGGGATGCTCTATACCTGTCTCGGCCATGACGATTCGGTCGATCTCAAGGCTGCGATCCGCTCCGGCGGCCTGAATGCCGTCGACGCGGCGATCGACGCCGCCATGGCGTCAAAGCCGCTCTCGCACGACTTCGCCATCGCGCCCGGATCGGCGCCCGCCCATGCCCGCCACATGAGTGTCACTGGCGGATGAGCCGTTTCCACCGGACGGCCCTGATCGCGTCGCCGACCAGCCCGGCCCAGGCGGCCGTGGCGGACTTGCGCTCGCGCTATGACTGGGCGGATCTGGCCGATGCCGACAGCCTTGTCGTGCTGGGCGGCGATGGCTTCATGCTCCAGACGCTGCACGCGATGCTGGAGCGTCGCCGCATCCTGCCCGCGTTCGGCATGAACCTGGGCACGGTCGGGTTCCTGATGAACGAATGGCGGCTGCCGGGGCTGGACGAGCGGATCGAGCGTGCCCGCCCCTTTCGCGTATCGCCGCTGATTATGACCGCGACCACCATCGAGGGGGAGCGTCATGTCCTGCCCGCGATCAACGAAGTCTCGCTGCTGCGTGAGACGCGCCAGACCGCCAAGTTGCGGGTCGAGGTGAACGACCGCGCGGTCATGCCCGAACTGGTGTGCGACGGCATTCTGGTCGCAACGCCCGCCGGGTCGACGGCCTACAACCTGTCGGCCAATGGGCCGATCCTGCCGCTGGGATCGAAACTGATCGCGCTGACCCCCATCAGCCCGTTTCGCCCACGGCGCTGGCGCGGCGCGATTCTGCCCGAAAAGGCGCGCATCTCCCTGACCGTGCTCGAAGCGGACAAACGCCCCGTCAGCGCCGTAGCCGACCAGCGCGAAGTGCGCGACGTCGCCCGCGTCGAAATCGCCATCGACCATATCCGCGACCTGACGATCATGTTCGATCCCGAACATGCGCTGGACGATCGCATCACGATGGAACAGTTCATCGCCTGACCCGCCGCGCGCGGACACGAAAAAGCCGGTGACAATCATCACCGGCCGCACGAAGTCCTGCGGGTAAGAGAAGCTGGCTCCCTGAGTAGGATTCGAACCTACGGCCGCTCGATTAACAGTCGAGAGCTCTACCGCTGAGCTATCAGGGAACACCTGCTTGCCGACAGCCATCCGGCTTGTCGGAGGCGCGCCTATAGCAACGCCTTTTCGGGTGTTGCAAGCGGGTTGGGCAACTTTTTTTCCCCCACCCGCTTACCCGACCGGGTCAGCCGACGAATGCGCGTTCGATGACGAAATCAGCGGGACGCGCGTTCGAGCCTTCCTCGAAACCCGTTTCCTCGAACCGCTTGGCGAACTCGTTAATCATCGCGGTCGATCCGCACAGCATGATGCGGTCCTCCGCCGGATCAAAGGCGTTCGGGCCGGTAATCGGATCGCCGAACAGCTTGCCGTCCTCGATCAGATTCTGGATGCGCCCCTGGTTTTCGAACGGTTCGCGCGTGCAGGTCGGCACATAATGAAGCTGTGCCGCCGCCTGTTCGCCCACCAGCGGATCGTCGGCCAGCCGGGCGCTCAATTCGTCCCGGAACGCCAGGTCGCTGACGCGACGCACCGAATGGACGACGACGACCTGCTCGAACCGCTCATAGGTGTCGGGGTCGCGGATCAGGCTGAGGAACGGGGCAAGGCCCGTGCCGGTCGACAGCAGAAACAGCCGCTTGCCGGGACGCAGCGCATCGGTCACCAGCGTCCCGGTCGGCTTGCGGCCCAGATACAGCTCGTCCCCCTCGCCCACCAGTTGCAGGCGCGAGGTCAGCGGGCCGTCCTCGACCTTGATCGACAGGAACTCGACTTCCTCGGCCCATGCGGCGCTGGCGATCGAATAAGCGCGCATCAGCGGCTTGCCTTCAACCTCCATGCCCAGCATGACGAACTCGCCCGAGCGGAAGCGGAAGCTTTGCGGGCGCTCGACCGCCAGGCTGAACAAATGCTCATTCCAGTGGCGGACCCACAGGACCTTCACCACGTCGAACGCGGCATGGGGAGGCTGGACGATCGACAGGCGGGCGGGCGCGTTCAACATTGGCTCCGTTTCGGCGAAGCGCCCCGACAGGGCGCGATATGTTTCGAAGGCGGCGACATGGCGTCCACGTCCAGCCGGCGCAAGACAGTTTGTCTTTACATTGGCGGGCCGTGCCTTGGCACAGTTGCGAAGGGTTCGCAATTCCCGTATAAAATGTTGCAGCGCAACCCTTTTGAACGCGTGCGTTCAAAATATTTTGAAAGCAGGGTTGCAAAGGCGTCGACCGGCTCGCACTTATCCGCGATCAAGGCGCCGGTAGAGCGTCCACGAGAAAAAAGGGATTCAAGACGTATGCGAACGCCGCTCCCCCTTGCTGGTCGGTCACTTCATCCCCGCACTCTGGTGCCGGCGCTCGCGCTTGTCGCGCTGTCGGCGTGCGGCGGCGGTGCACCGCAACAAGCGCCGCCGCCTACCCAGGTTCAGGTCGCGACCCCGGTCGTTCGCGAAATCAGGGATTGGGACGAGTATGTCGGTCGGTTCGAAGCGATCCAGGATGCCGAGATCCGTCCGCGCGCATCGGGCACGATCCAGAGCGTGCTGTTCACCGACGGCCAGCGCGTGTCGCAGGGGCAGCCGCTGTTCATCATCGATCCCCGGCCGTATCGTGCCCAGCTCGCCAATGCTCGGGCACAGGTTCAGCGCGCACAGGCGACGCTTGCCAATGCCCGCTCGGTCGCCAACCGCTCCGAAAGCCTGTTGAAGGCGCAAGCGGTAAGCCGTGAAGAGTTCGAGCAGAACCAGGCCAATGTCCGCACCGCCGCCGCCGATCTGGAGGCCGCGCGCGCGCAGGTCGAAACGGCCGAACTCAACCTTGGCTTCACGACGGTTCGCTCGCCCATTTCCGGTCGCGTGTCGAACCGCCGGATCAGCAAGGGCAATTTCGTGCAGGATGGACAGACCATCCTGACGCGCGTGGTATCAGACAACCCGATCTGGTTCACCTTTGATGGTGCGGAGGCATTCTACCTTAAATATCGTCGGCAGGACCAGAGCGGCGAGCGCGGCTCGTCGCGCGACACCGGCAACCCGGTCGAGGTCCAACTGGCCGACGAAAGCGGCTATAACTGGCGCGGCCGCATGGATTTCGTCGACAATGCGATCGACCCCAATTCGGGCACCATCCGCGCGCACGCCGTCATCCAGAACCCCGATGGTTTCCTGACGCCGGGCATGTTCGGCCGAGCGCGCCTGCTCGGCTCGGGCACCTATCGTGCGCTGCTTGTTCCCGATGCGGCGATCGTCACCGATCAGGCGCGCAAGATCGTCTATGTCGTGGGGCAGGACGGCAAGGTTGCACCCCGCCCGGTCGTCACCGGGCCGCCCGCCGATGGCCTTCGCGTTATCCGCGACGGCCTGACGCCGAAGGATCGGGTTGTCATCAGCGGCCTGACCACGCTCCAGCCCGGTATGCCGGTGCAGGCCAAGCTGACCAGGATCGAAGCCAAGCCAGAGGGCAACGCCCCCGCCTCGCGCCCGGTCACTGCGCCGCCCGCCGCCGACGCCAGCCAGGCGAACTGACATGCGCTTTCCACATTTCTTCATCGACCGGCCGATTTTCGCGGCGGTCCTGTCAATCCTGATCCTTGTGTTCGGCGCGGTCGCATTGCCGACGCTGCCGATCACGCAATATCCTGAAATCGCTCCACCGACGGTCGTCGTAACGGCGCAGTTCCCCGGCGCCAGCGCCGAAACGCTGGCCGAAACCGTTGCCGCTCCGCTTGAAGAGGCGATCAACGGTGTCGAGAACATGATCTACATGTCCTCGTCCTCGACCGGCGACGGCGCGCTTCAGATCACCATCACCTTCGCCCAGGGTACCGATGCCGATCAGGCACAGGTGCTGGTGCAGAATCGTGTGGCGTCGGCCGAACCGCGATTGCCCGAACAGACGCGCCAGATCGGTGTCACCACGCTCAAGAACTCGCCCGACTTCCTGATGGTGGCGATGTTCTATTCGCCCGACGGTTCGCTCAGCCAGGAATATGTCTCCAATTATGTCGGCACGCAGGTCATCGACCGGCTGGCGCGTGTGGATGGCGTGGGCAACGCCCAGAGCTTTGGCGGGCGCGATTATAATATGCGGATCTGGATCGACCCCGATCTCGCGGCCGCGCGCAACCTGACCGTCGACGAGATCGCGAACGCCATCCGCGCCCAGAATGTTCAGGTCGCCGCCGGTTCGGTCGGGCAACCGCCGTTCACGCGCGACGGCGGGTCCGCGTTCCAGCTCGGCGTCCAGACCGAAGGCCGATTGACGACCCCTGAGCAGTTCGGGGAAATCATCATCAAGCGCAATGAAACCGGCGCATTGACGCGGGTTCGCGACGTTGCACGGGTGGAACTGGGCGCCGAAACCTATGCCATCAACGCCTATATGAACGGCGTGCCGGTGACGGCGGTGGCAATCAGCCAGTTGCCGGGATCAAACGCCCTTTCCGCCGCCGATGCGGTGATCGCCGAACTCGACAGCGCGAAGGCGTCATTCCCGCCGGGCATGACTTATTCGGTGCCATACAACCCGACCGAATATATCTCCGCCTCGATCGACGCGGTCGTCCACACGCTGATCGAAGCGATCGTGCTGGTCAGCCTGGTCGTGCTGATCTTCCTGCAAAGCTGGCGCGCGGCGATCATTCCGATCATCGCCATCCCTGTTTCGCTGCTGGGCAGCCTGGCGGTGCTGGCGGGCTTTGGCTATTCGCTCAACAACCTGTCGCTGTTCGGCATGGTGCTGGCTATCGGCATCGTCGTTGATGACGCCATCGTCGTGGTCGAGAATGTCGAGCGGTTGATGGAGGAAAAGGGCATGTCCCCCCTCCAGGCCGCGCATGAAACCATGGACGAAGTGGCAGGCGCGCTGATCGCGATCGCGCTTGTGCTGTGCGGCGTGTTCGTGCCGACGATGTTCATTCCTGGCATTTCCGGTCAGTTCTATCAGCAGTTCGCACTGACGATCGTATCGGCGACCGCGATTTCGGCACTGGTGTCGCTGACGCTGTCGCCGGCGCTGTCGGCACTGATCCTCAAGCCCAAGCAGCACGACGCCGAACCGCAGCGCGGCTGGCGCGGGTTGCCGGGTCGGTTCGCGCGCGGGTTCAATCGCGGGTTCGACTGGCTGGCGGAACGTTATGGCCGCTTCACCGCGCGTGCGGTGCGGATGCTGGGGGTGATCGCCATTGCCTATATCCTGCTGATCGGCCTTGCCGGCTGGCGCTTCTACGCCACGCCCACGGGCTTCATCCCGTCGCAGGATCAGGGATACGTCATATCGGCGGCGCAATTGCCGCCGGGCGCCTCGCTCGAGCGCACGACCGACATGATGCTGCGTGCTGAAAAGGCGGTGCGGCAGGTGCCGGGCACGCTGAACACGATCATGTTCGTCGGGCTGGACGGCACCAGCTTCACCACCGCGCCCAATACCGCGGCGATGTTCGTCACCATGAAACCTCATGCCGAACGCGGGCCGGTCGATGCCATCGCCAACCAGATTCGCGGTGCGCTGGCGCAGTTCACCGAGGGGTTGATCCTCGTTATCCCGCCGCCCCCCGTCCAGGGTATCGGCACTGGCGGCGGTTGGAAGATGATGGTCGAGGACCGCGAAAACCGCGGCTATAAGGCACTGGAGGCCGCGACCTTCGCCATGATGATGAAGGCCAACCAGACGCCGGGCATCGCGGGTGCCTTCACCTTGTTCAACACCCGCACCCCGCGCCTGTTCGCCGATGTTGATCGCGAGCGTGCCGAACAACTGGGCGTGCCCGTCAGCAACATCTTTGCGACGATGGGCACTTATCTCGGCTCGACTTATATCAACGACTTCAACCTGCTGGGCCGCACCTTCCGCGTGACGGCACAGGCCGATGCCCCCTATCGCGACGAAACGTCGGATATCGGGCAGTTGCGGACTCGCTCGGCTTCCGGGGCGATGGTGCCGCTGAATGCGGTGATGACGGTGCGCGACGACAGTGGTCCATACCGTGTGGTCCGCTACAACCTGTATCCCTCCGCCGAGCTTCAGGGCGACACCGTGCCCGGTTTCTCGACCGGTCAGTCGCTGGCGGCGATGGAGAAGATCGCGGCCGAAACGCTGCCGGATGGCATGGGTTTCGAATGGACCGAGATCGCGTTCCAGCAGAAGCAGGCGGGTAATACCGGCCTGATCGCCTTCGCGCTGGCGGTGCTGTTCGTGTTCCTGCTGCTCGCGGCGAATTACGAAAGTCTCGTGCTGCCGTTCGCGGTCATCCTGATCGTGCCGATGTGTCTGCTGGCGGCGATGCTGGGCGTCAATCTGATGGGAATGGACAACAACATCCTGACCCAGATCGGCCTGGTCGTGCTGATCGGTCTGGCGGCCAAGAACGCCATCCTGATCGTGGAGTTCGCCAAGCAGAATGAGGAAGAAGGACAGGAATTGCTGGAGGCCGCGCGCCACGCCGCCGCACAGCGTCTGCGCCCGATCCTGATGACCTCGATCGCGTTCATCCTGGGGGTGCTGCCGCTTGTGATCGGGTCGGGTCCGGGTGCCGAAATGCGGCGCGCACTGGGTGTCGCGGTGTTCTTCGGGATGATCGGCGTTACCGTGTTCGGCCTGATCTTTACGCCGGCATTCTATGTCATCAGCCGCAAGTTCGGCGATTGGGTGTCGGCAAAGACCCGCCGTGGGAAACGCGCCGAACCGCCCGCCGCCGCCGAACCGGGAGCCACGGCATGAAGAAAATTGCCAGCCTGACCCTGGGCCTGTTGCTCACCGCCTGCGCGGTCGGCCCGGACTATGAAAAGCCCGCCACCCCAGGCGGCATGACGGCGGAAGGCGCGTTCGTCGAGGGTGCGCGGCTGTCCGCGGTCAACGCCCAGGCGCTGCCCGAAAAATGGTGGCGTCTGTATGACGACCCTAATGTCGACCGTCTGGTGACGGAGGCACTGGCGCACAACACCGACATCCGCCAGTCCGCCGCCAATCTGCAACGCGCCCGCGCGGTTTTGAGCGAAGCGCGCGGCCGGCGGTTGCCCGAAACCAATGTCGCGGGCCAATATACGCGCCAGCGCACCGGCTCGAACAGCTTCGGCGCACAGTTCGGCGGCACGCAGCAGATTCCGTCGTTCGAGACCGATCTGTTCACCGCCGGGCTGGATGCCAGCTACGAACTCGACCTGTTCGGCGGCGTCAGCCGCGCGATCGAAGCGGCACGCGGCGATGTCGATGCCGCTGCCGCACAGGTCGATGCCGCCCGCATATCGGTGGCGGCGGAAACGGCGCGCGCCTATGCTCTGGCGTGCAGCAATGCCAGCCAGATCGCCGTCGCACGCGAAACGGTGAAGTTGCAGGAACAGACGCTGGCGCTTACTCGCCGTCTGTTCGATTCCGGGCGCGGCCAGCGCCGCGATGTCGAACAGGCCGATGCACTACTCGCGCAGACCCAGGCGCAGGTGCCGGGGCTTGAAGCGGAGCGGCGCGCCGCACTCTACGCGCTGGCGACGCTCACGGGGCGTCCTCCGGCGGAAACCGACGCCGTTGCCGCCAGTTGCGCCCGACCGCCACAGGTGACGCAGATCATCCCGGTCGGCGACGGCACCGCGTTGTTACAGCGTCGCCCCGACGTGCGCGCCGCTGAGCGTGAGCTTGCCGCCGACACTGCGCGAGTCGGGATCGCCACCGCGGCGCTCTATCCGTCGATCTCACTGTTGGGTTCGGCCAGCCTTGCTTCGACCACGATCGACAATCTGGTCGATAATGACAGCTTCAACTTTTCGCTGGGGCCGCTCATTTCGTGGAGCTTCCCCAACCAGACGGCGGCGCGGTCACGGCTGCGTCAGGCAGAGGCAACGGTCGAGGGTAGCCTGGCCGCCTTTGACGGCACGGTGCTCACCGCGCTGCGTGAAGTCGAGCAGTCGTTGGCGCGCTATGCCGGCGAGCTTGATCGCAACCGTGCGCTGCAACGCGCCGAACGTTCGGCAGGTGAGGCTGCGCGCCTTTCGCGGCTGCGGTTCGATTACGGGGCGGAAAGTTTCCTCCAGTTGATCGAATCGGAACGTCAGCGTGCCGACGCTCGCGCTGCCCGCGCGCAGTCCGACGCCGCGCTCGCCGACGCGCAGGTCAGCCTGTTCCGGGCGCTGGGCGGCGGGTGGGAGAACGCCCCCGAAGTCACACGTCGCACGCCTGCCGGGGCCGTCGCCGCGACAGAATAGCTATGCACGGCTTGCGTGCCGCGCCGCATCCGCTACCTCCCGACTGAACCACGAGGACAAGAGGGAGACGCCGGAACATGCGCGATGCGGTAGGCAAGCTGTTGCTGTTCGGCGCGACCGGCGACCTGTCGCAGCGGATGCTGCTGCCGTCTCTCTTCGGGCTGCACGCTGACGGCCTGCTGCCCGAAGGGCTGACCATCACCGGCACGGCGCGCTCCGAACAGGATGACGAGGCGTTTCGCGCTTTCACCCGCACCGCGCTGGACACCTATCTGGCCGAGGACCGCAAGGACGCGGACGCGATCGACAGCTTCATCGCGCGCCTGCAATATCAACCGCTCGATGCCTCCACGCTGGAGGGATTTGACGACCTGGCGCGCAAGATCGGCGATATATCCGGCGGGCTGGCAATCTTCCTGTCGACCGCGCCCTGGCTGTTCGGGCCGACGATCAAGGGGCTGCAATCCGCCGGACTGGCGGGCGAGAATGTCCGCATCGGGTTGGAGAAGCCGCTGGGCAAGGACCTCGAATCCAGCCGCGAGATCAACGATATCGTCGCCGCCGGTTTCCCCGAGGAGCGCACGTTCCGCATCGACCATTATCTGGGTAAGGAAACGGTCCAGAACATTCTGGCGCTGCGTTTCGGCAATTCGATGTTCGAGCCGATCTGGAACGCGCGCGGCATCGACCATGTGCAGATCACGATTTCGGAGACTGTGGGTCTTGAGGGTCGCGCGGGCTATTATGACGAAGTCGGCGCGCTGCGCGACATGGTGCAGAACCACATGCTGCAACTGCTCGCGCTGATCGCGATGGAGCCGCCCGCGCGCTTCGATGGCACGGCGATCCGCGACGAAAAGGTCAAGGTCCTGCGCTCGCTGCGCCCGATCGCGGCAGAGGATGTGCCTCACATGACCGTCACCGGCCAATATGGCGCGGGTGCGGTCAAGGGCGAGATCGTGCGCGGCTATGACGAGGAACTGGGCAAGGACTCGGACACCGAAACCTTTGTCGCGCTGAAGGCGCATGTCGACAACTGGCGGTGGCAGGGGGTTCCCTTCTACCTTCGCACCGGCAAACGGATGCCCGAGCGGCGCAGCGAAATTGTCATCCAGTTCAAGCCGGTGCCGCATTCGATCTTTGCCGAACGTGGCGGCGTGCTGCGCCCGAATATCCTCGCGATCCGCCTCCAGCCGGAGGAATATGTCCGGTTGCTGGTGATGGCCAAGCGGCCCGGTCTCGATCGGGAAGGGGTGCGGCTGCGCGAAGTGCCGCTGAACCTGAGCCTCGACACCGAATTTGCGGGCACGCGGCGGCGCATCGCCTATGAACGGCTGCTGCTCGACCTGATCGAGGGCGATCCGACATTGTTCGTCCGCCGTGACGAGGTTGAGGCGCAATGGCAGTGGATCGACGCCATCCGCGCCGGATGGGATGCGAGCAGCGCCCGGCCAAAGCCCTATCCGTCGGGCAGCTGGGGACCATCCTCCAGCATCGCGCTGACCGAACGCGATGGCGTGACCTGGAACGAATAAAGTGGAGCGCTTCGGGCGCTTCACCGTTCAGATGATCGAAGGGCGTCGGAAAACCGGTTGCCCCATGACATGACCGAAAGTGCAAAAATGACCGAGATCGAATGGTGGGACTATGATGACGCCGGCGAACTGGCCGAAGCCGTCGCCGGCGACGTGCAGTTCGTCATCGAAAGCGCGATCGACGCGCGCGGCAGCGCCGTCGTCGCGCTGGCCGGGGGCAAAACGCCCTTCCCCGCTTATGAAAAGCTCGCCGCCGCCAAGCTCGACTGGAAGCGCGTAACCATCGTGCCGACCGACGACCGGCTGGTGCCGATGGGCGATCCGCTGTCGAACGTGACGGCGCTGGGCAAGCTGTTCGTGCCAAAGGGCGCGCGCGTGTTCCCGATCACCAGCGACAAGGCGGAGGATTACAAGGCGGCGGGCCGCGCCGCCGATGCACGGTTGCAGGACCTGCACTGGCCGCTCGACCTGTGTCTGCTGGGCGTGGGTGGCGACGGGCATACCGCGTCGATTTTCCCCGGCGCCGATTTCGATGAGGCGCTGAACGGTCCGAAGGAACGCCGCGCGCTGGGCGTCATGCCCGATCCGCTGCCCCCCGAAGCGCCGGTCGCCCGCGTCACCCTGTCGGCTGCCGCCATC
>NZ_DATJLI010000150.1:0-24882 GCF_035490575.1 Sphingomonas sp.
CAGTTCACGCGGCGGCAGCGTGTCGAGCACCTCAGCGTCGATCAGCACCATCGACGGCTGGTGGAACGCACCGACCAGGTTCTTGCCCGCCGCCGTGGTGATCGCGGTCTTGCCGCCCACCGACGAATCGACTTGCGCCAGCAGGCTGGTCGGCACCTGCACAAATCGGCATCCGCGCTTGACGATCGCTGCGGCAAAGCCCGCCAGATCGCCGATCACGCCGCCGCCCAGCGCAATGATGTAATCCGAACGTTCAACGCCCAGCTCCAGCAGCCGGTCGACCACCATCGCCAGCTTGTCCCAGCTTTTCGACCCCTCCCCCGGCGGCACGATGATCGCTTCGCTGACGATTCCCGCCGCGCTCAACGCCGCCTGCAACCGCGCGAGTTGCGGGCGCAGATTGGCGTCGGTCACGATCGCCATCGGGCGTCCGCGCGACAACGGCGCCAGCACGTCGCCTGCCCGGTCGAGCAGCCCCGCTTGGATCAGGATGTCATAACCGCGCTCTGCCAGCGCCACGCGCACCGTCGTCATTTGCCGATCGCCTCCAATATGGCGTTCACCGTCACTTCGTGCGGCGCGTCGTAGCTGGTCACATGCACCGGGGCGAGCGCGTAATAGGGGTTTCGCGCCGCCGCCAGTTCGGACAGCACCGCCAGCGGGTCGCGCCCGCGAAGCAGCGGGCGGGTGTCGCGCCGCCGCACCCGTTCGGCCAGCACGCGCGGTTCGGCGTCCAGCCATACCGCCAGCGACTGTCCCAGGATCAAAGCGCGCGTCTCGTCATTGATGAACGCACCGCCGCCGGTCGCGATCACCTTTGGCCGCCCGTCGATCAGCCGGGCGATCACGCGGCGCTCACCGTCGCGGAAATAGGGTTCGCCGAATCGCTCGAAAATATCGGCGACGGTCATGCCCGCCGCTTCCTCGATCGCGTGGTCGGCATCGACGAACGGCAGGCCAAGGCGTGTGGCGAGACGGCGGCCGACCGTCGATTTGCCGACGCCCATCAACCCCACCAGAACGATGGGCCGGGTAATTGCATGGGGCAGTCGGGTTTCATGGGTTTGCAGCATTTGCGCGGGGGCTATACAGCGCCCCATGGCGTCGGGCAAAAGCCCCTCGACCGCTTTCCCCGAAAAGGAATGCCTGCACCGTGTCCCGTTCGCTCGTCATCCTGCTTATCGTCATCGTCGCCATCGTCGGCGGCCTGTTTTTCCTGTCGGGACAAGCGACCGAAAAGCCGCCGGTGACGGTCGAAAAGCCCGTCGCGCTCGAGAATCTGGCGAACTGACGGCGATGCGCGTTCGCTGGGCCGCCTCGCTCGGCGCGATCGCGCTTGCGCTGGGCGGCGTGGCGCTGGCCGCGCAGTCGCAGGATCGCGACGCGCCCGAATCGCTGCTGCCCGAGGGATTCGGCGACCCGGCGCCCGCGCAACCGCGTCCGCGCCCGGCACCCGCGCAGCCCGGCACGCCCGCCCCCGCGCCCCGGACGGGGGAGATCGTGCAGCCGCTGCCGACCGCGCCCGCCCCGTCACCCACGCCGACACCGACACCGACCCCCAGCGCGACCGCCACGCCGATGAGCGCGGCCGAGCTGCTCGCATATGACCTGCCCGATTATGCCCGGCGGTCAACGGCGCGTGTCGGCGCGATCGGGCTGGCCGATGGCGGCCTGCCCGCCGATGCGTTCGGCGCGGCGGACGGCCGCTATCTTCAAGGACTGATGCGCCGGCTCGACGCGCCGATCGCGTCGCGCTGGCTGTCGATCACGTTGCGGCGGATGCTGGTGTCACGCCTCGACACGCCACGCGGCGTGGGCGGCGCCGATTTCGCCGCCGAACGCGCCTGGCTGTTGCTCCGCATGGGCGAAGCGACGGCGGCGCGCGACGTGGTGAACGGGGTCGACACCGAAAACTTCACGCCCAAACTCGAACAGGTGGCGATGCAGGTCGCGCTCGCCAATGCCGATCCAGCGATGCTGTGCCCGCTGCAACCCTTTGCCATGGCACGCAGCCGCGAAACCGGCTGGCGGCTGGTCGAGGCGATGTGCGCGGGCCTGTCGGGGGAACCGACGCGCGCGGGGCGCCTGATCGACGCGGCGCGGCGGCAGCGCGCGGCGCGTGGCGTGGACCTGCTACTCGCCGAAAAGGTGCTGGGCGCCGGGGCGCAGGGGCGGCGCGCGGTAACGATCGAATGGGACGGCGTCGACCGTCTGTCGGCATGGCGCTGGGGCCTCGCCACCGCGACCGGCGTCGCGGTGCCCGACGAGTTGATGGATGAGTCAGGTCTGCAGGTTCGCGGCTGGGCGGCGCTGGCCCCCGCCGTCGCGCCCGTCGCGCGGTTGCGATACGCCGACTGGGCCGCCAGCCAAGGCGTGCTGTCGAACCTGGCCATGGTCGATCTGTGGAGCCAGATCGAGGACGCCGACGATCGCACCGCCACCGACGCCAGCATCGCCCGAGACCTACGCTCGGCATCTTCCTCCGCCGACATGGCCGAACGCGTGTCGCTGCTCAGCCGGATGTGGGACGACGCCGCCGACCCGCGCCAGCGGTTCGCACGGCAGGTGCTGGCCGCGCGCGCGGCGGCGGGCGTGCGCCCGTCGGCTGAACAGGCCGCGGCAGCCGGCGACCTGATCGCGTCGATGCTGACCGCGGGGCTGGACCGTCCCGCGGCGCGCTGGGCGCGCCATGTCGACGCCGGATCGCATGCCTGGGCACTGATCGCGCTTGCCGACCCGGACGCGCGCGGCATGGTCGGCGCGGGCGCCGTCAGCAATTATCGCGGCACGGCCGATGCGCGCCGCGCGCAGATGTTCATGGCGGGCATCGCCGGTTTGGGCCGGGTCGAGCCGAGCGACGTCCCCTCGCTGGCCCAGACGTTCGAGGTGCCGATCAACGCCGACAATGCCTGGGTCCGCGCGATTCGCGGCGCTGCCGGACGGCGGGAAGCCGCCACGGTCGTGCTGCTGGCGGCGATCGGGACGCAGTCCGCCGACTGGTCGGGCATCGCGCCGCAAACGCTGTTCCACATTGTCGCCGCGCTGAACGCGGTCGGGCTTGAGGGCGAAGCACGGATGATCGCGGCAGAGGCGGTCGCGCGGTCGTGACCCGCGCATGAGCGACGACACCGCGCTCATCGACCGGTTCCTTGAAATGATGGCCGCCGAACGCGGCGCGGCGCGCAACACGCTGGCGGCTTATGGCACCGATCTGCGGCTGGCATCGGACGCGCTGGGCAGCGGGCTGGTCGCGGCGGACGCAGCGGCGCTGGCGCGGCTGGCCGACGGCTGGGACGCGCTGTCCGCCGCCACCGTCGCGCGAAAGGCCGCGTCGCTGCGCCGCTTTTTCGGCTTTCTGGCGGATGAGGGGCTGCGGGCCGACGATCCGTCCGACGCACTGCCGCGCCCCGGCACCCGGCGTCCGTTGCCCAGGATCCTGTCGGCAATCGACATCGGCCGGCTGTTCGCCGCGATCGAGGATCGGCTCGCCCGCGTGCCGCCCGATCCGCTGGACCTGCGCCTGTCGGCGCTGGTCGAACTGCTCTACGGCTCCGGCCTGCGCGCGACCGAACTGGTGTCGCTCCCGCGCGGCGCGGTGCATCCCGACCGACCGTTCCTGATCCTGAAGGGCAAGGGCGAGCGTGAGCGGATGGTGCCGATCTCGGATCGGGCGCGTCTCGCGGTGGCGGCATGGCGCGCGCATGTGCCGCCCGAATCGGCGTGGCTGTTCCCGTCGGGGCGCAACCATCTGTCGCGCATTCGCCTGTATCAGTTGATGAAGGCGCTGGCGGGGGTGGCCGGTATCCCGCCCGATCGGGTCAGCCCGCACGTCCTGCGCCACGCATTCGCCACGCATCTGCTGGAAGGCGGCGCGGACCTGCGCGCGCTCCAGGCGATGCTGGGCCATGCCGACATCTCGACCACCGAAATCTATACCCATGTCGACAGCGCCCGTCTGGTCGAGATGGTCAATGCCCGCCACCCGCTGGGGGAAGCATTGGCAGGCCGGGGCGTTGACGTGTCCGCCCACGAAGCCTAACCGCGCGGGTCGCATGGCAAGTTTTCTGGATTTCGAAAAACCGATCGCCGAGCTTCAGGGCCGGATCGACGAACTTCGCGACACCGCCGCCGAGGGCGAGGTGGATATCGACGCGGAAGTCGCGCGCATTCAGGCCAAATCGGACAAGCTGCTGCGTGAGACCTATTCGCGCCTGACCCCTTGGCAGAAGACACAGGTCGCGCGCCATCCCGAACGGCCGCATTTCAAGCATTATGTCGCCGCCCTGATCGAGGATTTCATGGCCCTCGGCGGTGACCGCGCCTTCGCCGACGATGCCGCGATCATCGGCGGGCTGGGCCGGTTCCGGGGTCGGCGCGTGATGGTCATCGGCCATGAAAAGGGCGACGACACCGCCAGCCGGCTGCGCCACAATTTCGGCATGGGCAAGCCTGAGGGCTACCGCAAAGCAATTCGCCTGATGCAACTGGCCGACCGGTTCGGCCTGCCCGTCGTCACGTTGGTCGATACCTCCGGCGCGTTTCCCGGCGTGCAGGCCGAGGAACGCGGTCAGGCGGAAGCGATCGCCCGCGCGACCGAGGCGTGCCTGAACCTGCGCGTGCCGCTGGTCGCGTCGATCCTGGGCGAAGGCGGTTCGGGCGGCGCGGTGGCGCTGGCGGCGGGCAATACCGTGCTGATGATGGAGCACGCCGTCTACTCGGTGATCTCGCCCGAGGGTTGCGCGTCGATCCTGTGGCGCACCGCCGACAAGGCCGCCGACGCGGCCGAGGCGATGAAGGTCACGGCACAGGACCTGATGGGTCTGGGCGTCATCGACCGCGTGGTCCACGAACCGCTGGGCGGCGCGCACCGCGACCCCGCCGCCGCGATCCAGTCGCTGGGCGACGCGATCGAGGCTTCGCTGGCGGAGCTGGAAACCCAGCCGCCCGACGCGCTTCGCAAGGGCCGCCGCGCCAAGTTCCTGGCGATGGGCCGCGCTGCCTGAACCCCCGGCCCTTGGGCGGTGCTTGCATGGGCGGCACGCCCGCGCCACCTATCAGGCCATGACAAGGGTGACGGTCCTGTTCGATGGCGGATGCCCGCTGTGTCGGCGTGAGATCGCGCTGATGCAGCGGCTCGACCGGCGCGGGCGCATCGCCTTTCGCGACGTGAGCGACCCCGCCGCATCCTGTCCCGTCGACCGGCGCGCCGCGCTGGCGCGGTTCCATGCGATTGAAGGCGACCGCCTGTTGCACGGTGCGGCAGCCTTTGCCGCGATGTGGCGCGCCATCCCGCTGCTCAGCCCGCTGGGCCATGCGGCGCGCCTGCCGGGAATGCTGCGGTTGCTCGATACGCTCTACGACCATTTCCTGCGCGTGCGTCCGCGGTTGCAGCGGTGGCTGGCATGAGGCCCGATCCCGATCCGGTCGGTCCCGGACAGGAAAGCGTGTGGACTTACCCCCGCCCCGCGATTGCCGAGGCGACCACGCGGCACCTGGTCGTGCGCCATCGCGGCGTCACCATCGCCGACACGCGCGCTGCCGTCCGCACGCTGGAGACCGGTCACCCGCCCAGCTATTATTTCCCGCCCGCCGATGTCGCGATGGCGCTGCTGCGGCCGACCGCGCACCGCAGCCTGTGCGAATGGAAGGGGCAGGCCCGCTATTTCGACGTGCATGTCGGCGGAGAGACGATTGCGGAGGCGGCGTGGAGCTATGGCGATCCCACGCCTGGCTTTGCCAGCCTTCGTGGCCATGTCGCCTTCTACCCGCATCTGTTCGACACCTGTCTGGTCGATGGCGAGCGGGCACAAGCGCAGCCTGGCGGCTTCTACGGCGGGTGGGTGACGAGCGATCTGGCCGGCCCGTTCAAGGGCGGGCCGGGAAGCCGTTTCTGGTGACGGATGCGCCCGATCCCATCCCTGCTGCATCGCTGATCGTCCTGCGCGATACGGATACCGGACCTGAAGTGCTGATGGTCGAACGCGCATCGACATTGGCGTTCGCGGCAGGCGCGCTGGTGTTCCCCGGCGGACGCATCGACCCGGCGGACCACGCGCTGGCCGAACGCATGACCGGCGCGCGCGAAGATCTTGTCGCGCGCATCGCCGCGATACGCGAGACGATCGAGGAAGCCGGGCTGACGATCGGCATCGACCCGGCGCTTGCGGTGCACCGCGCCGCGCTGCTGGCGGGCGAGGCTGCCGACGCGCTGCTGCCGCCGGACGCCTTCGACCTCGACGCGCTGGTTCCCTTTGCCCGCTGGCTGCCGCTGGGCCTGTCGCATCGCATTTTCGATACGCGCTTCTACCTCGCCGTCGCACCCGACAGGGCGGCGGCCAGCCCCGATGGCGGGGAGAATGTTCGCGCTTTCTGGGCACGGCCCGCCGATGTGCTGGCAAGCGGTGCGCGCATCATCTTTCCGACGCAGCGCAATCTGGAACGACTGGCGATGCACGACAGCGTGGCCGGCGCGATGGCCGATGCCGCCGCGCGTCCGGCGCGGACGATCACGCCATGGGTCGAGAATCGCGATGGCTCGCCCCATTTATGCATTCCCGATGATCTTGGCTATCCGGTCACCGCCGAGCCGGTGGCAGAGGCGCAGCGGGGATGAGTGAGGTGCGCCGCATGGTCACCGCGCTGTTGGTCGCCGCAATCGTGCTGGCGGGCGTTTTCGCAATCTATGCCTGGGTCCGCAGCCGGCCACAGGACATGCCGTGGACCGAACTCGACCTGTCACGGCCTGTGGGCCTGTTCACCGGACGCAAGCTGACCGCGCTGACCCAGGATTTCGACAAGTGCCGCACGCTGCTGGAGGCGGCAGGCGTGCGCCATACGGTGCTGGCGCCGGTCGATGCGGGAGCGAGCTGCGGCTATCGCGACGCGGTGCGCTTTGCCAGCGGCGGCGCGCGGACCATCGACTTCCGCCCTGCGGCGCTCGGCGTGTCGTGCCCGGTCGCCGCCGGACTGGCGATGTGGGAATGGAACGTGGTCCAGCCCGCCGCCCTTCGCCATTTCGGGGAACGGGTGACGCGCATCGACCATCTGGGCAGCTATAATTGCCGGCGGCTATATGGGCGCGACAGCGGCGATTATTCCGAACATGCCACCGCCGATGCGGTCGACGTGGCGGGTTTCCGCCTGTCGGACGGCACGCGCATTTCGGTCCTCAACGACTGGAAGGAAGCCGACGACCCCGCGACCGCCGCGTTCCTGCGCGAAGTGCGCGACGGCGCGTGCGACCTGTTCTCCACCGTGCTCTCGCCCGATTACAACGCCGCCCATGCCGATCACTTCCACCTTGATCAGGCCGAACGCGGGGAGCGCGGGTGGCGTGCCTGCCGCTGACTATCGGCCCAGCAGGTGGTCGACAAACGCGCCCAGTGTCCTGAACGACTGAAGTTTCAGCCCAGCATCCTCCACCCCCTGCGCGCTCGGCAACAGCGCGCGCGCAAAGCCCAGCTTGCCCGCTTCCTTCAGCCGCAGACTGGCGTGCGCGACGGGCCGCACCTCGCCCGACAGCGCGACTTCGCCGAACGCGATGGCGTCGATGGGCACGGGGCGCTCGCTCATCGCCGACACCAAGGCCGCCGCGACCGCCATGTCGGCGGCTGGGTCGGACACGCGGTATCCGCCCGCAATGTTCAGATAGACCTCGGCCGTCGAGAAACTCAGCCCGCAGCGCGCCTCCAGCACCGCCAGGATCATCGCCAGCCGGCCCGAATCCCAGCCGACGACCGCGCGGCGCGGCGTGGCGCCACTCGCCAGCCGCACCGTCAGCGCCTGAACCTCGACCAGCACGGGCCGCGTCCCCTCCAGCGCGGGGAACACGACCGTGCCCGTCACCCCCTCGTCGCGCGAGGTCAGGAACAGGCTGGACGGATTGGCGATTTCCGACAGGCCCTGCGTCTCCATCGAGAACACGCCAATTTCGTCGGTGCCGCCAAAGCGGTTCTTGATCGCGCGCAGGATGCGATACTGGTGGCTGCGCTCCCCCTCGAACGCCAGCACGGTGTCGACCATATGCTCCATGACGCGCGGGCCAGCCAGGCTACCGTCCTTGGTCACATGCCCCACCAGCACGACGGCGGTGCCCCGTTCCTTGGCAAAGCGGATCAGCTCGCCCGCGCTGGCGCGCACCTGGCTGACGGTGCCGGGCGCCCCTTCGATCAGGTCGGAATGCATCGTCTGGATCGAATCGATGACCAGCAGGTCGGGCGGCGACGTCGTGCCGAAAGTGGTCAGGATGTCGCGCACCGACGTTGCCGCCGCCAGTTGCACTGGCGCCTGCCCCAGCCCCAGCCGCCGCGCGCGCAACCGCACCTGGTCGGCAGCTTCCTCGCCGGATACATAGGCGACCCGCTTGCCCGCCAGCGCCAGTTTCGCCGTCGCCTGCAACAGCAGCGTCGATTTGCCGATCCCCGGATCGCCGCCGATCAGCGTCGCCGACCCCTCGACAAAGCCGCCACCCAGCGCACGGTCCAGCTCCGCAATGCCCGTCGCCATGCGGTCGGGCAGCGCGACATCGGTGTTCAGCCCTGAAAGCAGGATCGCGCGGCCACCCGATTGCAGGTTATGCTTCGCCTGAAACGGCGTGGCCGCCGCCGATGCTTCCTCGACCAGCGTGTTCCAGTCGCCGCAATCGCCGCATTGCCCCGCCCATTGCGCCGTGACCGATCCACAGGCCTGACAGACATAGCGTTTGCGGGATTTTGCCATGCGCCCTAGCTTAGCGGGCGCGGAACGAAAAGTGAATATCAAGGATTGGGCGAAAGATCGATTTGCCGACAGGCATTGGCGCCGATATGGTCGCGAAACCCTCAGAGCGGCTGGCAGAAAGCGGTGGCTCGACATATCCGCACCTTTGGCGCGGTGCTGTCGACGGGCATCAATGCGGGGCAGGTGCGCGGGCCAGTGCAGATCACCTTTGCACGGTCGGTGGAACCGGTGCTGCCGCTGGAAATCTCGATCACCCGCATGGCCGCGACCAACGCGGCGGAAAAGGAAAAACGCGACGCCACCACGACCGAGGACGAGCGCACCGACAACCGCACCATGGGTCGCAAGCACATCATCCCTTACGGCCTGTATCGCGCGCATGGCTTCGTCTCGGCGCCGCTCGCCAGCCATTCGACCAAGGGAACGGGCTTTACCGAAGCCGATCTTGCGCTGTTATGGGAAGCGCTGGGCAATATGTTCGAACATGACCGTTCGGCCGCGCGCGGCGAAATGGCGACGCGCGCATTGATCGTGTTCGAGCATGAGGGCAAGCTTGGCAATGCCCATGCCGACGCGCTGTTCTCACGCGTCACCGCCAGCCGCAAGCGCCCCGACGCCGACGGCAGCGACCCCGCCAATCGTCACGCGATCGGCTCTAGTGAAATCGACAACTGGCCGCCCGCGCGCAGCTTTGACGATTATGCGATCGCCCTTGACGAAGACGCGCTGCCGCCGGGCGTGAAAGTCGTGCGGATGTGACGTCCGCGGCACCCGCACCTGCCGCGACGGACGAAGACGCGCTGGTGCCGATCTCGGCATTGCAGCATCAGTTATTTTGCCCGCGGCAGTGCGCGTTGATCCACCTCGAACAGCAATGGCTGGAGGACGGCGCCACTGCCGAGGGGCGCATCCTGCACGAGCGCGTCGACGGCGGCGGGCGGGATCAGCGCCGCGGCGCGCGCACCGTGCGGGGGCTGTCGCTTCGCAGCCTGGCGTTGGGCGTGACGGGCAAGGCGGATGCCGTCGAACTGCACGGTAGCGCGCCTGACTGGCGCCCCTATCCTATCGAATACAAGCGCGGCAAACCCAAGGCGCACCGCGCGGACGAGGTCCAGCTATGCGCGCAGGCGATCTGTCTGGAGGAAATGTTCGGATGCGCGGTGCCCGAAGGGGCGCTGTTCTATGGCGCCACGCATCGCCGCATGGCGGTCGCGATCGATGACGATCTGCGCGCGCTGACCGCGGCCACGGCCGATGCCGTGCGCGCGATGCTGGCGAGCGGCCGCACTCCGCCGCCCGTGGCGATGCCCGCCTGCGCGCGATGCTCGCTGGAACCGCTGTGCCAGCCCAAAGCGATCGAGGCGCGGCCACGCGTTTCAGCCTGGCTCGCGCGCCAGATCGCCGATTGAGCACGCACGATGCGCCGCCACCTCAACACCGTCTATGTCACCAGCGAGGATGCGTGGGTCCGCAAGGATGGCGCCAACATCGTCGTGGAAGTCGAGGGGGTCGAACGGGGCCGTGCGCCGATCCACATGATCGGCGGCATCATCTGCTTCACCCGCGTCGGCATGTCGCCCGCGCTGATGGCGGCGTGCGCCGAAACCGGCGTCGCAGTGTCGTTCCTGACCCCCAATGGCCGCTTCCAGGCACGGGTCGAAGGGCCGCGTTCGGGCAATGTGCTGTTGCGCCGGGCACAATATCGCGCGGCCGATGACGCCGCGATCGCGCTGCCGTTCGTGCGCGGCATCGTCGCGGCCAAGGCCGTCAACCAGCGCACCGTGATCCGCCGCGCGCTGCGCGATCATCGCGCCGGATCGTCGGCGACGGCAGTCGCGATGCTCGAAGAAACCGAGTTGAGGCTTGGCGATTCGGCCCGGCGGGCGGCACGGGAAACCGACATCGCCTCGCTGCGCGGGATCGAGGGAGAGGCGGCCGGCGCCTATTTCGCCGCGTTCGATCATCTGGTGCGGATCGAAGGGCCGGCCTTCCGCTTCGCCGGCCGTTCGCGCCGCCCCGCGCTCGACCGGATCAACGCGCTGCTCAATTTCCTCTATGCGATGCTCGGCCATGATTGCCGGTCGGCGCTGGAGAGCGTCGGTCTCGATCCACAGGTCGGGCTGTTCCATGCCGACCGTCCGGGCCGCGCCAGCCTGGCGCTCGACCTGATCGAGGAATTCCGGCCAGTGCTTGCCGACCGGCTGGCGCTCAGCCTCATTAACCGCGGGCAGTTGCGCGCGAACGATTTTATCGTCGAGGAAGCAGGGGCGGTGACGCTCAAGGACGATGCGCGCAAGGCCGTGCTGGTCGCGCTGACCGAGCGCAAGAAGGAGGAACTGCGCCACCCGTTCCTGAACGAAACCGTCACGATGGGGCTGTTGCCGCATCTTCAGGCACAATTGCTGGCCCGTCATCTGCGCGGAGACCTTGACGCCTATCCCCCTTTCATCTGGAAATGATGCGCGATGTTGATGCTGGTCACATATGACGTGAGCACCGAGACGGCGGCCGGGCGACGGCGGCTGCGCCGGGTGGCGCGCACCTGCCTCGACTTCGGGCAGCGCGTGCAGAATTCGGTGTTCGAATGTGAAGTCGACCCGTCACAATGGGCCATGTTACGCGCGGCGCTGCTCCAGGAAGTCGATCCGGCCGAAGACAGCCTTCGTTTCTACGCATTGGGCGCCAAAGGCCGCGCGCGCATAGAGCATGTCGGCGCGAAACGCGCACTCGATCTGACCGGATCGCTCGTGTTCTAACGTGCGCGCGAACCCCGATCGGTGGCGATCCCCTGTGCAGGTTCGCGCAACGACCAAATAATTGCGCGCCAACGCAATTTTTCACGGATACAGGGTTTGGACATTGCCGGATGCGGCCGATCGTGGGGCCTTCGCGCAACATTGGCAATTGCACCTTATTTCTCATTGTGTTGAAGCAACGCAGTCGCCCCCCACGCGGGGGCGCGGATCGAAACGCATCGGATTCGATCGCAACGCCCATCGCCTCGGGTCGCCCCCCACGCGGGGGCGCGGATCGAAACTTCGCCGGAATCGGCGTTTGGAGCCTCGCGGCCGTCGCCCCCCACGCGGGGGCGCGGATCGAAACGGCCGGTGTTGACGTGCAACTCCTCCCGCGCCAAGTCGCCCCCCACGCGGGGGCGCGGATCGAAACATGGGTGGGTCCTCGCTTGTGGCTGTGGGTGGCCGGTCGCCCCCACGCGGGGGCACGGATCGAAACGTCGATAGGGGCGCTAGGCCGTGGCGACCCATCCACGAAAGCTGAACGCAGCGTAGAATAGCGTGATTTCGCGAAAACCGGCCTGGCGGAGCAGCGCTTCCTCTCCGTCGGAGGACAGGATCGGCAGCCGCGACATCAGCATCTCGGCCGATGCGGACGCCTTGGCCAGATCCGGCGCAGACCGGTCGGCAAAGGCGACGGAGCGCGCAAGCCAGCGTCGCGGGTCGCTGCCATCGGGGCAGCTGTGATGCGCGATCACAAACGCAGCCCCGGGCTTGAGCCGGCGGCGGATGTCATGCAGCACTTCAAGGCGCTCCTCGCGATGCAGAAAATGGAGCGTGAGCAGACAGGTCGCGCCATCGAACGGACCTTGCGGAGCATCGGCGATATAGCCCTGGATCAGCGTGGCGGCGTTATCCAGCGGCCGCAGAACATCGCGGGCCAGATCGAGCATTTCCGCGGACGGATCGATGCCGACAAAGCGCCAGCCCGGTTGCGCTTCGGCCAGCGCCTTGATCTCCAGTCCGCCGCCTGCGCCATAGACCAGAATGTCGGCCACCGGCGGCGCGCGCTCTGCCAGCAGGAGCATGGTCATGCGATGGAGGTCGGCATAGCCGGGCACCCTGCGCGGCGTGTCCTCGGCATAGGTCGAGATGGCTGCTCGATCGGTAAACGGTCGCACGGTGTCCATGTCTCAACCGAACACGAGCGCACGATGCGCCGATGTGCCGGCGGTCACGCCATCGGCAACCGCCCAGCTGACGCTGTGCGGCATCCGGGCGATGTCTCCGGCGGCGTAGAGGCCCGGAATGGCGGTCATCTTGTCCGCATCGGTGCGGATGACGGGTCCGAGCGGCCCTTGCTCGATCTCTGCGCCAAGATCGTCCGCCAGCGGGCTGGTGAAGCAGGAGCGCGGCGCAATGTAGAGCGCGGCAATCGCGCTGTGCCGGCCATCGCCCAGTGCGAGCGCTGACAGCCCCAGGCCATCGCCGATCAATCCGGTGACGGGGGCCGGCTCCACCTTCACATCGCGCGCCGCAAGTGTAGCGGCATCCTCTTGGGCAAGTTCTGCGCCGTTGAGATACAACGTCGTTGGTCCCCACTCCGCGATCAGGCTGGCCTGATGCACCGACATGGGGGTTCGATAAAGGACGCCCAGCCGCTGGTCGCTGAACTCGATGCCGTGGCAATAGGGGCAGTGCAGCACCGTCTTCCCCCAGCGTTCCTGCAGGCCGGGAATGGCGGGCAGTTCATCTCGCAGGCCGAAGGCGAGGATGAGCTTGCGCGCCACCATCTCTTCGCCGCTGGCCAATGCGACCGCGAAGCCGTCTTCATGAATGCGCGCCGTGCTCGCCTCGGCTTCGGTCAGTTCGGCGGTGGGATAGGCCAGAAGCTGCTTGCGCGCGGTGGCCAGAATGTGGCGCGGGTCGCTGCCATCATGCCCGAGAAAGCCGTGCGACGCATCGGCGAAGCGGTTGCGCGGCTTGCCCGTATCGATGACCCGGACATTGCGGCGCGCGCGAGCCAGATAGGTCGCGGCGGCCAGCCCAGCAAAGCCGCCGCCAACAATGATGACATCATGCCTCATGCGCGTTCTCCAACGGGATGGCTCCACCCAGCCGGGCAAAGCGGGCGTGAAAATCGGCGCTCAATTGCGCCAGCGTGATTTCGCCGAAACGGCGAAGGAGAAGCGCTTCGGCATCGTCAAAGGCCTGGCCGAGTGCGGCGTTGACGGCCTGTTCGACCAGGCAGCCCGGCGCGTCGGTGCGATTGCCCATGGCAAGGATTTCCGGCGCGCCCAGCGCGTCATAGATGTCCCGCAGGGTGATGGTCGCGAGGTCGACAGCGATCGTCCAACCGCCGCCATGCCCTTTTTCAGACCGGACAAAGCCCTGATCGCGCAGGCCGGCCATGATGCGGCGGATCACGACAGGGTTCGTGTTCATGGCGCGCGCCAGGGTTTCGGATGTCTGTGGGCCGGCCTGTTCCGCCATGTGCAGCAGGACGTGCAGAACTCCGGACAGGCGGCTATCTCGTCTCATGTAACTCCATATGATGCGTGAAGCTCGCTGCGTCAAGGAGGTCCGCGAGGTGCCATTTGCTGCGACCCGCCGCCTGTGGGCCAGCGCCGTTGACATAGCGTTATATCATAACATACGAGGTTACGTGATTCAGGGAGATCAAGATCATGCGTGTCCGCAAAAATCATCGAAACACTGTGGCGCTTCTCGCAACCGCCTCTTTTATGGCCGTCGCGCCAATGCCTGCATGGGGGCAGGACGCCCCGGCCGAGCGAAAAGAGGGAAGCGAACGCGAGGAACGCAGCCGCGAGAGTTCCGGCGTCATTGTCGTTACGGGCCGATCGCTCGGCGCAGACGTCGCTGCGCCGCTACCGGTGCAGACCCTTGCGGGCGACGCGCTGGCACATCGCCGCCAGGGCGGGCTTGGTGAGACCCTGGCAGGTTTGCCGGGCGTGCATCTCGACAATTTCGGTGGCGGTGCATCGCGGCCGGTGATCCGCGGACAAACCCTGCCGCGCATCGAAATCCTGACCGATGGCGCCAATCTGTTCGACGTGTCCTCGATCTCGCCCGATCATGCGATCACCACGGATCCGCTGCTGCTCGACGCGATCGAGATCCAGCGCGGGCCAGCTGCTATCCGTTATGGCGGGAACGCGACCAATGGCGCGATCAACCTGATCGACAGCAAAGTGCCCCGCTCCGTGCCGGCAGGCGGGCTGACCGGCGCGACTGAAGTGCGCTATGGCACGGGCGACGAAGAGAAGACGCTCGTCGGCCGCGTCACCGCCGGCATTGGCCAGTTCGCGATCCACGCCGAAGGCGCGCGGCGCGATGCCGAAAATTACAATGTCCCCGGCGCCTATGGCGCGAACGAGCTGCGCGATTCCTTTGCCGAGAGCACCAGCTATGCCGTCGGCGGGTCGTGGATCACATCCAAGGGCTATATCGGTGCCGCCTATACCCGGATGGAAAGCGACTATGGGCTGCCCGGCCACAGCCACCTGAACGGCGTCTGCCACACTCATGGCCTCGACCTGCATTGCGCGGCGCATGGCGGGTTCGACGATCCGTTCGGCTCTCCCGACAGTCACACCGCCTATATCAAGCTACGCAGCGACCGCGTCGATGTCCGTGCGGATTATGATGATCTGCTGCCGGGCTTCTCCCACACGCGGCTACGCCTCTCCTACACGGACTATGCCCATGACGAGATCGACGGCGATCAGTTGTTCACCCGTTATACCAACGAGGTCTGGGACGGGCGTTTCGAGCTGACGCACAAGCCGATACTCGGCTTCACAGGGACGTTCGGCGTCCAATATACCGACGGCAGGTTCAGCGGCATCAATGTCGAGGACCTGCACGTCCCCTTTCCCGAAAACGCCTATGGGACCGTCCCGCCCTATTACCACCTCACCGAGAATGTCGGCGTCTTTCTGAGCGAGCGTCGCTCATTCGGGGCGGTCGATGTCGAAATCGCGGCGCGCAAGGACTGGCGCTCGGTTCGCGTGGCGGAGCCTGAATTCCGGATCGACGTCACGCCGCGTTATGAAGAACTGTTCGAAGGGTTCTACGGACCCGATTGGCGCGAAGTCATCCGGGCGGAATATGTCGACAGTTTCCTCGCCAGAAACCCGACAGCGAAACATGATCCGTTCTCGGCATCCTTTGGCGCCACTTGGAATATCGGGAACGGCTACGCAGCCGCGCTGTCGCTCGCCCATACCGAACGCGCGCCGAGCGTGCGCGAACTCTATGCCCGCGGAAACAATCTTGCGACCAACAGCTACGAACTGGGGCTGGCCGTGGGCAATCCCATCCTTGAAGATGCAGGGCTGTCGGCCGAGGACGTCCTGGAGGCCACCGATTCGATCAACCTGACCTTCCGCAAGACCGGCGGGCCGCTCGAGTTCGAAGTCGGCATCTTCTATCAGGATGTCGATGACTATATTTTCGCGCGCCTGATCGAGACCGAAACCGAAACCGGCGTTCCGCACAATTTCCTGATCTATACCGCGGCCGATGCGCGTTTCGCCGGCGTCGACGGCCAGGTCAGCTATCAATTCACGCCGCAATCGCGCGTGACGGTGTTCGGCGACTATGTGGATGCCGACCTCACAAACGAGAACGACAACCTGCCGCGCATCCCGCCAGGGCGGCTTGGCGCGCGTTATGAACATAGTTCAGGGCCGCTGTCGGGCGATGTGGAATATTACCACACCTTCGCACAGGATGATTTCGCGTCCTACGAAACGCGCACGCCGGCTTATGACATGCTCAACGCGACCCTCAGCTATCAGTTCGATCTTGGCCGCGAGCGCGCCGTGGAATTCTATATCCGCGGCACCAACCTGCTCAACGAGCTGGCGTTTGCCCATACCTCCTTCGTGAAGGACCAGTCGCCGCTGCGGGGACGCAGTATCGCATTCGGGATGCGCCATTCGTTCTGATGTCGGCAGACGGCGGGCGCCATGCCCGCCGTCGGTCTTTTGGGGATGACCGTTGGGCAGCCCCGCAACGGAAATCGTCACTGCCAGACTGGCGTCGCTCCGAAAGCCATGCTTTGCTGCCGACCATGGCCGAACCCACCCCGGAACAGATCGATCAGCTTTCGGTCGCCTTCGAACGCTTCACCCGCCGGTTCAAGGTGGCGGAAGCGGTAGCCGCCGCGGACAATGCGCTGAACGCGCTTGATGCACAGACATTGGTCTTCATCAGCGAAAATGCTGGCTGCAATGCGGGGGAAATCGCCCGTTACCTCGATGTCGCGCCCACGACCATGACATCGGCGCTCGACCGGCTGGTGCGAAAGGGCCTGATTGAACGCCGTCGACCGGAAGAAAATCGCCGCTCGGTCGCGCTCACGGCGACCGGCAAAGGTCTCCAGGCGGTCGAGGATCATAAGGCCGGTTATCGCAACGCGTGCGCCGCGATGCTGCGGGCGCTGGATACCGCCGAACAGGCACAGCTGATCCGACTGACGGAAAAAGTTACCAGAACGAACGTTGAATAATACGCTTTTCGTATTATCATGATTGATGTGGTCGGCACATTGCGCGCTGCCGGCTCTCGAACGGAGGCGCTCATGGCCATCTCGATCAACGGTTCCGCCTATTCGCCGCCCGAGGATCCCCGCGTCTCGCTGCTCGACCTGCTGCGTGAGCGGGAGGGCCTCACCGGCACCAAGCTCGGTTGCAACCAGGGCGCCTGCGGGGCGTGCACCGTGCTGCTCGACGGGGAACGGGTGCTGTCGTGCCTGACGCTGGCGGTGCAGGCAGACGGGCGCGAAGTGCTCACGGTCGAGGGGCTGGAGGGGCCGGACGGTGATCTCCACCCGCTACAGCAGGCCTTTATCGATCATGACGGTTTCCAATGCGGCTATTGCACGCCCGGCCAGCTTTGCTCGGCCATTGCATTGGTGCGGGAACTCCGGCGCGGCGATCCCAGCCATGTGACCGCCGATCTCGCCGGCGGCCCAAAAGGCCCGACGCGCGCGGAAATTCGCGAGCGGATGAGCGGCAATCTGTGCCGCTGCGGCGCGCATAACGGCATCGTCGAAGCGATCGAGGAAATGCTGGCGGGAGAAGCGGCATGACCCCCTTCGCCTATCGCAATGCGCTCGACCAGGCGGGGGCGCTGTCGCTCGGCACAGGCGGTGACGCACGCTTCCTTGGCGGGGGAACCAACCTTGTCGATCTGCTGCGGCATAATGTGGACAGCGCCGCCGAACTGGTCGATGTGAGCCGACTTCCCGGCGCGATCCGCGAAACCGGAAATGGCGGCCTGCTGATCGGCGCTTCGGTGAAGAACAGCGCGCTCGCCGCCCATCCGCTGGTCCGCGCCCGCTATCCCATGCTGTCGCGTGCGCTGCTGGCTGGCGCCTCGGCGCAGATCCGCAACATGGCGACGGTCGGCGGCAACATCATGCAGCGCACCCGCTGCGTCTATTTCTACGATGCCGACGGCGCGCGGTGCAACAAGCGGCAGCCCGGCAGCGGTTGCGACGCGATCGGCGGGTTCAACCGCTATCACGCGATTCTCGGCGCATCGGAGGATTGCGTCGCCACCCATCCATCGGACATGTGCGTTGCGTTGACCGCTCTCGACGCGATTGTGCACCTTGCCGGACCGGACGGCGAGCGCGCCGTGCCGCTTACCGAATTCCATCGTCTCCCCGGCACAGATCCGCATATCGAGACCGTGCTGCAGCCAGGCGAACTGATTACGGGGGTTGAGCTTTTGCCGGCCGACCCGGCAGCAGTAAACTCCGAATATCGCAAGGTCCGCGACCGTTCCAGCTACGCCTTTGCGCTGATCGCCGTCGCTGCCGGACTGGAAGTGGTGGACGGCAAGGTTGTTCAGGCGCGCATCGCCCTGGGCGGCGTCGCCGCCAAGCCGTGGCGCGCCACGCGCGCGGAAGCGGCGCTTCATGGCCGGCCCGCGACTCGCGAAAATTTCTTCGTCGCGGCGGCAGAGGAACTCGCCTCCGCACAGCCGCTGGACGGCAATGCATTCAAGGTCGGGCTGGCGCAGCGGACCATCGCCGCTGTCCTCGCCTCGCTCGCTGGAGACCGCGTATGAGCAAGCTGCAGAACGCCCTGGTTGGCGGGGTCCGCACCGTGCTGGGCCATGTGCCCGCAGCTTGGCTGCCCGGCGGCACGCCCGATCCGCTGAGCGAGAAGCGCGTGGCATTGGGCACCCAGCAGCCGCGCATAGACGGGCCGGAAAAGGTGCGCGGCGCGGCCCGCTTCGCCGCCGAAGTGCCGATGGAGAAGCTGCTCCACGCATCCTTCGTCCATTCCACGATTGCGCGTGGCACGATCGCCGAAATCGAAGTCGCCGCTGCCGAAGCGGCACCCGGCGTGGCGCTGGTGATGACCCATCGCAACGCACCCAAACTGACGGTACCGCCCCTGATGGGAATCACCAACCTCAAGGCAGCGGGCAACCACAGCCTGCCGGTGATGCAGGACGCCCAGATCCACTGGAACGGTCAGGTCGTGGCGGTGGTGTTGGCCGAAACCCGCGAACAGGCCGATCATGCGGCCACGCTGGTGCGTATCCGCTACGATGCGGTCCCATCGCGCACCCGTTTCGAAGCCGGCAAGACGCACGCAAGCACGCCGGAATCGGTCCTGGTCGAACGCAACCGCGTGGACAAGGGCAATGCCCGCAAGAAGCTGGCCGAGGCTGCATATTCTATCGACGCCACTTACAACACGCCCTGGCAGAACCATAATCCGATCGAACCCCACGCCACCACGATCGCCTGGCAGGCGGGAAAGCTGATCGTCCACGACGCGACGCAGATGCTGCACGCCACCGCAGGGTCACTGGCCAAGGTGTTCGGGCTGAAGGAAACCGACGTCTTTGTCAGCTCGCCTTTTGTCGGCGGCGGCTTTGGCGCCAAGGCGATGTGGGACCACCAGATCCTGGGCGTCGCGGCGGCGAAGCTGGCCGGGCGGCCGGTGCGCGTCCGGCTGTCGCGGGCGAGTATGCATCGCCTGATCGGCGGGCGGACGCAGACCGAACAGCGCGTGGCGCTGGGCGCCGATGCCGATGGCAAGCTCAAGGCGCTGCTGCACCACGGCTATGCCACCAAACCGCTGCACAGTGCCTGCGAAGAAGGGTTCAGCCTGACCGGCCGATCGCTCTATGCCAGCGAAAGCTTCGACATCGTGCAGCATTCCGTCGATCTTGATCTGCTGGCCAATTCCTTCATGCGCGGGCCGGGCGAGACGCCGGGCACCTTCGCCCTCGAATGCGCGATGGACGAACTGGCCCATGCGCTGAACATGGACCCGGTGGAACTGCGTCGCCGCAATGTCGCGCATTGCGATCCGATCAGCGGCGCACCGCATTCGCAGAGCGACATGATGGCCGCCTATGACATGGGCGCGCAGCGCATCGGCTGGGATCGGCGCGCACCTGAGCCGCGCAGCAGGGTCGACGGCGAATGGCTGATCGGCATGGGCTGCGCGACGGGCACTTTCCCCTTCACGCGGATGCCCGGCACCTCGGCGCGGATTACGATCGATGCCAGCGGACACGCGCATGTCGCCAGCGCCGCGCATGAAATGGGCATGGGCACGGCCACCGTCCAGCGCCAGCATGCGGCGGATCGCCTCGGCCTGCCGCTCGACCGCGTGTCCGTCACCATCGGCGATACGAGCCTGCCATTCGCCAGCTTCGCGGGCGGCTCGTCGCAGACCGCTTCGCTCGGCGCGGCAATCAGCGCGGCCAGCGACAAGCTGGCATCCCAGCTCCTGCGTCTGGCGGGCAACGACACGCCGCTGGCGGGCCTCAAACCCGACGACGTCGAGTTCGCCGATAGCGGCCTGCGGAAGATCGGCGAACCTTCCCGGCACGAAAGCTTCGCCTCGATCCTCGGCCGCGCGGGCCGTGCGGAACTGAGCGTCACCGGCGAAAGCGGGGCGCCGCTGGAAGTGCTAAAATATTCAATGCACAGCACCTCGGCCATCTTCTGCGAGCTGCGGGTAAGCGATGTGACCGGCGAAACCCGCGTCGACCGGCTGGTCGGCGCATTTGATTGCGGTCGCATCCTCAATACGCAGACCGCCGCCAGCCAGTTCAAGGGCGGCATGATTATGGGGCTGGGCATGGCGCTGAGCGAGGAAACGCTGCTCGATGAGCGCAATGGCCGCATCATGAGCACGTCGCTGGCCGAATATCATGTGCCGGTACATCTCGACGTGCCCGACATCGACGTGCTGTGGACTGATATCCCCGATCCGCGCACGCCGATGGGCGCGCGCGGGATTGGCGAAATCGGCACCACCGGCGTCGCAGCGGCAGTCGCCAACGCCGTGTTCAATGCCACCGGCATCCGGGTGCGCGACCTGCCGATCACGCTCGACAAACTTGGCTCACCACCCGCTGGATGACGTTCAGAAGGGGAGTGCCGTTCCATGCCCCGTGATTGCCATGGGATGTGCCAAAAGGCATATTGTGGAAATGACGAAGAACGGAAGCCATGACGCCTATATTGCTGCCGCACCGGAGCAATTTCGCGCCATGCTGCGTAACTTGCGCGCACAGCTGGCGCAGGCACTACCGGACGCCACGGAAGTCATCAAACACGATATGCCAGGATTTCAGATCGAAGGAGCCATCGTCGCGGGCTATGCCGCCTTTCGTAAACAATGCGGTCTTTATGTTGACCCAGGCGCCATCGCTGACCACGCCGACGAGATCGCCTCTTTGAAGCTCAAGGCAACCAAGACCGGCGTGACCTTCTCGGTAAACAAGCCGATCACCGATAAACTTGTCGGGAAATTGGCCGCTAGCTCGCGCCGAATAAAGGGACTTTAGCGACCCTTCTGGCAACCCTTCAGCCTGGATGGAATCTGGCTCGACCTAGCACTCTTCCGCTCCCCTCGCGGAGGCTGGTTGCGGGACAGTGCCGCTTCGGTGTCACCGACCGCCGGCGTCGAACAACCTGACCATCAGCGCCATATTCTCCTCGACCGTCGGCAATCCCTTGTCGGCGCGAAGCTGGCCTTGCGCTTCCAGGAGCACCAGGCCGTGCATGGTCGCGAGCAGCAGGCTGGCAAGGCTCCTGGTCGGCGCGTCGGGCAGCGCTTTGGCATTTTTGCATTCCTCGACCAGCGCCATGATCTGGGCCAGGCACGCCATGCTCCGGTCCTGCAACTCGGGATGCTCCCGCGCAAGCGTCGGCGCGCCGAAGACCAGCCGGTATCGCGCCGGCCGTTCGCGGCTGAACGCGATCAGCGCGCCGATGGCGGTGAGCAGCTTGTCCCGGGCAGTCCGGTTCGACCCTCCGATCCCAGCGAAGTTCGTCGTCAGCGCTGCAAAATCCGCCGCAGCGACTGCGGCCAGCAGGGCGTCGCGGTTTGCGAAATGCTTGTAGGGAGCATTGTGCGAAACGCCGGCGGCATTACCGACGGCACGCAGGGTGACAGCGTGTTCGCCGCCTTGATCCAGCAGGCCGGCCGCCGCCCGGATCAGCTTGTCACGGGTCATCATTGCAGGCGGCCCGGTTCCTGCTCCGGGCCAATGCCGGCCAATTCCCTGGAATCGCTCCACAGTTTCCGGGCCAGGCCCTCGTCATACGACATCACGGCCGAACGTCGCTCGCCAAGCGCGCCGTCCTTCCACTGGTAATAGCGGCCCGACCCGACATTCTCCGCAAGGGCCAGATCGGCAAGCGCCTGGCCGGACTGGATCAGCTCGCCAAGTGTGAGACCCATTCGCCGCATCAGCCATCGCACCGGGGGTGATCCGATGATCGCGCGCGCCGGTCCCGGCAGATCCCTGAGCAACCCGGTTTCGGCGATCGCGCCGGGATCATAGGCGATGGTGGAAATACGCAGACCCGCCGCTCTCAACCGCCGGTCAAGCTCATAGCTATGCAGCACGGTGCAAAGCTTCGACGTCGTATATCGGGTGCCGGCGGGAAGCGACTTGCCGCCGTTCAGCCCCATTCTTGCCAAAGCGAACGCGTCCGGCCTCACCGCGCGACCGATGAACTTGCCATCGGCGGTATCGGGATCATGGGTCCCGCTTGCGGTGAAAACCACGCGGCCGTCCGCTTCCAGGGTATCGAGCAACAACTGGACCAGCAGGAAATGGCCGAGATAATTGGTGGCGAAGGTCCGTTCATAGCCATCAGCGGTGTAAGTCGGCTCGCCGCGAAACGTCGCGCCGGCATTGCACAGGATCGCCTGCAATCGGCCGATCGAACCGCTGTCGACCATCTGGCGACACCGCGCTGCCGCCGCCCGAACCGAGCCGAGCGACGATACGTCCATTGCAACGGTGAAGATGCTGATATCCGAGCTTGACCGGATCGTCGATGCGGCCTCTTCAAGGCGATCGGGATTCCGACCGGCGAGAACGAGGTCGTATCCCAGCGCCGCCAGCCGCTTGGCGCATTGGAAGCCGATGCCGCCATGCCCACCGGTAATCAAGATCACGGCCATGCCCGAACCTCTGGTTGACGCCGTCAACTAGTTACGGGCACTGGTTGACGCAGTCAACCTTTCCGATTGCGGCTGATTACCTTGCGCTGGCGGACGGGGGCGAAGCGCCGTTGATCGATTGGGTTCGACCGAACCCGCCGGTATCGGCCCTCACGCCCCGCCGCCGGGCGTAGGTGTCGAGCGCGATCTGAAGACCGAACCACATGTAGAAGAACGACTGGAACGCCAGCGACAGGAACAGCGAGCCGACCAGATAGACGATCTGCGCCGATTGCAGCCCTCTGGCCAGATCGCGGATCCAGAGGTCCTCCGGGCCTGCGCGTGCAAAGCGGTGGCGCAGCATTTCCATGCGGACCAGCCCCGCGATGTTGAGCGCGATCCACAGGGCAAAGCCGGGAAAGCCCAGTTCGCCCAGCAGCTCGAAATAGCTCGAATGCCAGGCGCGCCCCTGATCGACGACTCGCGCGGTTCGCACCGTGCCATCGTCGCCGGCCTCACGTATCGTCACTTCGAACCGGTTCTGGTGATAGGCACCAAAGCCGCCACCCGCCGGATTCGCGCGCACGAAATCCCAAGTCCATTTCCAGATGACGATCCGGGTCGAGGCGGACTGGTCGCCCTGATAGCCCGAAATCGTGTCCATCCGTTGTGTAAAGGACTGCGGCAGGAATGGGATCGCGACCAGCCCCAGCGCCGCGATCGTCACGATATAGGCAACGCGCCTTTTGGTATCGCGCAGGCTGAGCAGGATCAGCACAGCCAGGCAGACCAGCCCCGTGCGCGCTTCCGTCCCGACGGGGATCAGGATGCACGCAAAGATCAGCGCATAGCCGAACGCGCGCACCAGCCCCTTTTGCTCGAAGATCGTCTGATGCTTCACTGCCCACAGGATCAGCGGGATCATCGCGATCGCGACGGTGGCGATGGTCGAGCCTTCATACATGCCGGCATTATTGTCGACGCCCAGGCTGAGCGTCCCGTATCCACCGCCCGAAAGCGCGGTTTTCAAGCCGCCGGTGACGATGATCCACCCCGCCGACAGTCCCATGAAGACGATCAGCGATTCCATCCGCAACCGCGTCCGCAGCGTGAACGGCAGGAAGATCGCGAACACCAGCGTCTTCCACACCCAGTCCCATTTCAGCGCCGCCTCAACCGGGAAATCGGCGTCTTTCATCGTCCATCCGGCCCATAGAAGCAGGGCGAGCATGATCGACTGGCGCACGCTCCACCGCATCCCGTCCTTGGCGTCGGCGATCAGCCAGGCCAGGAACGCCGCGGCGAAGAAGATCAGTGAAATTGGCACGCTGGACAGCAGATAATAGGACAGCCGCTGCGGCGAGACCAGATCGATATAGACATAGCCCAGCAACAGCAGAAACGGCCGCCGCATGCCCAGCACCAACATGCCGGCAAGGAAGATGACGAAGAACAGGTCGCGCATTGCGCCTACCCCCTAGGCGCAAAGGCGTTGCGGGGCCGTTAAGGTTGCACGCCGCGGCGAAAGCGCCGATACCAGCCGTCATGAAGCGCCTGTATGCCTTGTTCGCGCTCCTCCTGCTGGTCGCCGTCCAGCCCGCCCGCGCCCAGTCGATCCTGCGGGACGCCGAGACGGAGGCGTTGCTGAACGACGCGTCGCGCCCGATCATCGAAGCCGCCGGGCTGTCGCCGCGCAACGTGCGGATCGTGCTGATAAACGACAGTTCGATCAACGCCTTTGTCGCGGGGGGTCAGGCGGTCTATATTCATTCCGGCCTGATCGACGCCGCCGACAACATCAACGAGGTTCAGGGCGTGATCGCCCACGAACTTGGCCATGTCACCGGCGGGCACGTTCCGCTGTCAGGTCAGATGTTCAGCCAGGCGACGGGAATTTCGATCCTCAGCCTGGTACTGGGCGTGGCCGCGATGGCGGCGGGCGCAGGGGAAGCGGGCGCGGGCAT
>NZ_DATJLI010000151.1:0-1905 GCF_035490575.1 Sphingomonas sp.
GTCCAGCGTTGCTCCATCCGCCCGGTGACGGGCGGGCGATAGGTATCGAATGTCACGCCCTTGAAGTCATCGACCCACCCGATCGGTCGTTCGGCGGGGCGCCAGCGTGCCAGCATCGTCGCGGGGCGGCTGGCACGGTCGGTCGCCTTGGCCGCCGCGATGCGCGCCGCGTCCTCGCCCGCCAGCGCCAATGCGGCCTCGATCAGGACATAGGTGCCCAGCACGCGCTGGCGATAGGGTTTGAGCATGTGGTTTTCGACCAGAACCGTCGGCACGCCGATGAAGTCGCCATAGCCGGTCGAATAACGCGGCCCTTCCGGCGCCTGGCGGATACCCGCCGCCGGGTTCCGGGTGTCGATCGGGCTGGGATAGAGGGTGGGGACATGCCCCGCCCCCTCCAGCGCCGCTGTCACGTGCGGGCCGAACCGCTGCATCAGCCAGTCGGCGGTCGCGCGGTGATAGGCATAACGCCCCCAACCGGCATAGGTGAAGGTGATGTCATGCTGCATGTCGAACCCGTCGCTGACATGGCAGTCGATATAGAGGATCGGGTCCAGCCGCCGCAGCAGCGCGATCATCGCGCGGCTTTCGGGGGCATCGGCCTTGGCATAATCGCGGTTCAGGTTGATGTTGCGGGCATTGCCCACCCAGCCCTTTTCCGCCGGACCGCGCAGGGCCGGGAAATGCCAGCGGCTGGCGCGTTCATGCCCGTCGATATTGTAGATCGGCACGAACACCAGGTCGACGCGATCGAGCAGCCCGGCCTTGCCGCGAAGCGCAATGTCGCGCAGCAGCATCAGCCCGGCATCCTTGCCGTCAATCTCCCCGGCATGGATGCCCGTCTGCACCAGCACGACGGGCTTGGGCGCACCATCGCTCCCCGGCCCGGTGCTGGCCCGCACCATCAGCAATTCGCGCCCCTCGCCGGTGCGACCGAACGTCTCGACCGCGACCAGCGGCGATGCGGCGGCCAGGTGCTCCAGCCATGCGCGCGTTTCGGCATAGCGCGGCGTCGTCGCAAAGCCGGTGCGCTCGGCCGGGGTGATCCACGGATCGTCCGCGCCCGCGATCAGCGCCTCGCTCGTGCCGGACCAGGGCAATTCGGGCGGCAGCACCGCTTCGGGCGATGTCTGACCCATGGCCGTGCCGGTGAAGAGCAGCGCCGCCGCCACCGTGGTGAAACGAAGCATCATTGCGTCCTTCAGAAACTGGCGCGCAGGCCGATCGTCGCGGTGCGCGGCGCGCCCGGCTGAACCCACAAAGGCGAATAGCTGTTGGCATACCAATGTTCGTCGAACAGATTCTGGATCGACCCGAACAGCGTCACGCCGTCGAGCAGGGTGACATCGCCAAAGACCCGGAACAAAGTGTGGGAGGGCAGGGTAAAGGCGGTGCCCGTCTCCCCCGACCGTTCGCCGACATATTGCACGCCCCCGCCGACCTGTGCACTGCGCCCGCCAAGTTCGAAGCGCTTGGCGGCCTGAAGATTGAGGTTGTGGTCGGGAATGTTGACCAGCGGATCGCCGGGCCGGATCTGGAAATTGAAGTTCGGCTCCAGCAGCGTCGACCGCGCCTCCGCATCGACATAGGCATAGCTGAGCAGCATCTCGACTCCGCCCGGCAACCGTCCGTTCAGGTCCAGTTCGACCCCCCGGCTGCGCGCCCTGCCGATCGCGACCGAAAAGCCCGGATTTCCCGTGTCGCTGGCCAGCACGTTCGACTTGTCGAGCTGGAACAGCGCGAGGGTGCCGTTCAACCGCCCGTCGAACAGCGTCAGCTTGGCACCGATCTCCTTCGAAATGCTGGTTTCGGGGTCGAAGATCGCGCCGTTCACGTCGGTGCCGATATTGGCGCGAAACCCCTCACCATAAGCGGCATAGAGTGTGACCGGATCAGTCAGGCGAT
>NZ_DATJLI010000152.1:0-3559 GCF_035490575.1 Sphingomonas sp.
GCTGGAGCCGCTGCCCGTGCTGCCGCCGATGCCGGTGCTGCTGGTCAATCCGCGCGTGCCGGTTTCGACGGCATCGGTGTTTGCCAAGTGGGACGGCGTCGATCGCGGGCCGATCGCCAGCGGCGATCCGCTGGCGGTGGCGATGGCGGGGCGCAACGACCTTGAGCAGCCGGCGCGGGCGCTGGTCCCGATCGTGGGCGACGTGTTGGCGGTGCTCAAGGATATGCCGGGCGTGCGCCTTGCGCGCATGTCGGGATCGGGCGCGACCTGTTTCGCGCTGTTCGACGATGTGGATGCACGTGCCGCTGCCGCCGCGATGACCCGTGCGCGTGGCTGGTGGTGTCTCGAAACGGCACTGTCGTGACAGTCGGAGTCCCGCGCCGGGACGTGGGTCCGCTTTCGCCTCTGGACGAATCATCCGGCATGGTTCTTGCGGATGAGCGGGATAGCGGGCCGTACGCCGGGAGCGGATCGTCTGCCGGTGGCCGGGCCTTCGGGCCTCGCCACCTCCCACGCGGTGGGGGCGTCGACACTTGACGAAACCGCAACCCCATCCGCCGGTGGTCGTCATCGACGGCACTGCCGACATTTTGCTGCTTTGCGATCACGCATCGAACCGGGTGCCTGATGGCATCGTGCTGGGTGTCGATCCCGACGTCATGCAGCGCCATGTCGCGGTCGATATCGGGGCCGAGCCGCTGACGCGCGCGCTGGCCGCGCGACTGGCGGCGCCGGCAATGCTCGCCACGGTTTCGCGGCTGGTGATCGACCTGCACCGCGAACCCGACCATCCCGCGCTGATCCCGGTCGAAAGCGACGGCGTATCGGTGCCGGGCAATGACGGGGCCGATCGGTTTGAGCGCATCGCGTGGTTTCACGCGCCCTATCACACGGCGCTGTCGCACGCCGTCACGGCGCGCAAGCCGCGCCTGATCGTCGCGATCCACAGCTTTACCCGCCAGCTTGAAACGGGTGGCAATCCGCCGCGCACACTGGAAGCGGGGGTTCTCTATAATCGCGACGTGCGCGCGGCGCGAGTGCTGGTCGCGGGACTGCGTGCACAGGGCATCGAAACCGGCGATAACGAACCCTATTCGGGTCGCGTGCTGAACGCCACGCTCAACCGGCATGGCGAAGCACGCGGCATTGCGTGCGTGTCGATCGAGGTCCGCAAAGACCTGATTGCGGATACGGGCGGCGTGGCGCGGTGGTGCAATATTCTGGCGCCGGTCATTATCGCCGCGCGGGACAGGATCTGGAGGGGCGAATGAGAAGCAGGCTCGGATGGCTTGGCGTCGCGGCGCTTGCGGGATGCGGTTCGCCGCCTGCCAACGATGCAGGCGGCGGGCAGGGTGGATCGCCATTGGCCGCCGCGCTCGAAATCCCGTGCGCTCCGCCGGGAGAGGCCGAACTGCGGCCGGTCTGCACCGTCGATCGTGTCCGCGATCCGGCGGGTGTCGTGCTGACGCTGCGGCTGCCCGATGGCGGGTTCCACCGGCTGCGCGTCAGCGAAGACGGCCGCACCGTCACCACCGCCGATGGCGCCGAGCCGGCGCAGGTGGCGACGGTCGGCAACCAGATCGAGGTGGCGGTGGGCGGCGCGCGTTTCCATTTGCCCGCCAGGGGCGACGGACCTTGATCGCGGGCGCGCCCATCGTCAGCGCCGATGCGATGCGCGCAGCGGAGAGCGCCCGTTTCGCAAGCGGCGTGACCCAGCACGAACTGATGGCGCGCGCCGGGGCTGCGGTCGCGCGCGAAACGGCGCGCTTTGCCATGGGACAGCCGGTGCTCGTGCTGGCGGGACCGGGGAATAACGGCGGCGACGGCTTTGCCGCCGCGCGATTGCTGGCGGCGATGGGGCTGGATGTGACGGTCGCGACGCTGGGGGATGAATGGCGCGGCGCGGCCGGGGCGATGCGCGCCGGCTGGTCCGGGCCGATCGTGCCGTTGTCGGAAGCGCCCGAACGCCCGGTGATTGTCGACGGGCTGTTCGGCATCGGCCTGTCACGGCCGATCGAGGGTGGCGTGGCGGGGGCGATCCGGCGGCTGCGGGGCGCTGCGCGATTCGTGCTGGCGATCGACATCGCATCGGGACTGGATGCCGATAGCGGCGCGGCGATGGGCATGGTGCTGCACGCGGACGCCACGCTGGCGCTGGGCGCGCTGAAGCGCGGGCATGTGCAGGGCGCGGGGATCGGCGCCAGCGGAGCGCTGCTGCTCGATCCGATCGGCATTCCGATCGGAAGCGACGTGACGATGCTGGCCCGCCCGCGCATCGCCGCGCCGGGCAGCGACGATCATAAATATACGCGCGGGCTGGTGGGCATCCACGGCGGCGCGATGGCGGGCGCGGCGCGCCTTTCCGCAGCGGCGGCGGCGCGCGGCGGCGCGGGTTATGTCGTGCTGGCCAGCGACGATGCACGCGTGCCGTTCGACGCCGTGGTGCACCGCGACGCCATCGACGCGGACAGGGCGGCGGCGGCGCTGATCGGGCCGGGGCTGGGCCGCGACGCCGGCGCGCGGGCGGCGGTTCGGGCATGGCTGGCAAGCGACCGGCCGCTGGTGATGGACGGCGACGCGCTGGCGCTGCTCTCGGTCGAGGCGCTCGCCGCGCGGCCTGCGCCGACAATCCTGACGCCCCATGGCGGCGAGTTCGAGCGGTTGTTCGGGCCGGTCGAGGGCGACCGGATCGCCGCCACGCTCGACGCCGCGCGGATCACTGGCGCTGTGATCGTGCACAAGGGTGCGGCCACCATCATTGCCGCGCCCGATGGTCGCGCGTGGATGGCGCATCCGTTCGCGTGGCTTTCGACGGCGGGGACGGGCGATGTGCTGGCCGGGCTGGCCGCCGCGCGGCTGGCGGTGGTGGGTGAACCGGTTCAGGCAGCGTGCGAGGCGGTGTGGCTCCATGCCCGCGCGGCAAGACTTGCGGGACCGGCGCTGGTCGCCGATGACCTGCCGATGCAACTCCCGACCGCGATCGCCGAATGTCTGTGACCCAAGATGAAATCATCCGCGTCGCCGCGCGGGGAGAGGGCGTCACCGCCAGCGGCCGCCATGTGCCGCTGGCCGCGCCCGGCGATCAGGTGCTGGGCGATGGCAGCATCGTGCCCGGCGCGCATCGACAGGCGGCACCTTGCCGCCATTATCCGGAATGCGGCGGCTGTCAGCTCCAGCATCTGGATGACGCCGCCTATGGCCAGTATCTGTCTGACCGTGTGATCGGCGCGTTGCAGGCGCAGGGGCTGGAGACCGATGTTCGCGCCCCGATCATCAGCCCGCCCCGCACCCGCCGCCGCGCGACGCTTCATGCCGAACGGCGCGGGCGACAGGTGCATCTCGGCTTTACCCAGGCGAAAAGCCATCAGTTGATCGACCTGGACGAATGCTGGGTGCTGGCGCCTGAATTGTTTGCGTTGATCCAGCCGTTGCGCGGCTTGCTGGCGGCGCATCTGCCCGCATCGGGGCGGATCGACGTGCATCTGACGCTGGCGGATCAGGGCGTCGACGTGTTGTTGAAAGGACGGCTGGCCGACGGGCTGGCCGCGACGGAGGCGAT
>NZ_DATJLI010000153.1:0-68652 GCF_035490575.1 Sphingomonas sp.
GTTCGGCACCGTCGACGTGCCCGCCGATGCGCCGCCGATGTTCGCCGTCCTCGCTGCCGACGATCCGCTGTTCGCGGGCAAGGGCTTCGGCCTGATCGAATCGTGGCAAAAGGCCAGGCGCCCGGTCGAGTTCCATCTGTATCAGGGCGGCGGTCATGGCTTCGGATTGGGCAAGAACGGGACGACCAGCACCGACTGGTTCGACAGCTTCATCCACTGGCTCGATGTCAACGGCTGGATGACGAAAAAGTAGGGGCGTCAGATCGGCGGCAGCAGCTGATCGGCGATGCCCCAACCTTTCAGGATGCGGCCATTGGCGCGTTCGATCAGTTCGGCGGCATCGCCCAGCGTCCAGCGCGCGGGCGTGTCGATGTCCTTGAGTTCGCTCCACGCAACCGGCGCTGCCACCGGCGCGCCGGGGCGTGCGCGCACGACATAGGGCAGCACCGCCGTCGACCCGCGCTGGTTCCGCAGCCAGTCGATGAAGATGCGCCCCTTGCGCTTCGCCTTGCTCATGTTCGCGGTGAAGCGATCCGGCTCCGCCGTCGCCAGCGCGCGGGCGAAGCGATCGGCAAAGGATTTGACCTCCGGCCACTCGGCCTCGGCCCTCAGCGGCACGACGACATGCACGCCCTTGCCTCCCGACAGCATGGCAAAGCTGGTCAGGCCCATATCGGCCAGCACCGATTTCAGATGCTCGGCGGCCTTTTTCACATCGCCGAAATCAAGTCCCTCATCGGGGTCGAGGTCGAAGACCAGGCGATCGGGCCGCTCGACGTCCGCCACCCGCGCGCCCCAGCCGTGAAACTCGATCGTGCCCATCTGCACGCACGCCAGCATTCCGGCGGCGTCGGTGACGTAGAGATAGGGTTCGTGCCCTCCGTCCTTTTCGCGAATGTCGACCTGGTGGACCTGCTCGCCGAAACTGCCCGCGTCGTGTTTCTGGAAGAAGCATTGCTTCGCCCGCCCCTGCGGACAGCGAACCAGACTGATCGGGCGGTCAGCCAGCCACGGCAGCGCCAGCCCGGCGACCGCCGCGTAATAATCGGCCAACTGTCCCTTGGTGATGCCGTCGCCGGGAAAGATCACGCGCTCGCGGCTGGTGATGCGAGCCGCCGGAGCATCGGCGACCGCCGCCGTCGGCTCCGGTCCCACGTCCTTCGCGGACTTGTCGTCGCGCAGCGCGATAAAGCTGGCGTGGCGCACCACCTGTTCGGCAGTGAACTCGGCAAAGGCGATCTCGGCCACCAGCTTCGGCGTCACCCACTGCACCCCCCGCGCGGCGGCGCGCGGCACGTCGAGCGGCGCGGTCTTGCGCGTCAGTCGTCCCAGCTTGGCCAGCAGCATGTCCTGCGTCGCGGCGTTGAACCCGGTGCCAACCTTGCCCGCGTAACGCAGCCGCCCGTCCTCGTTCAGCCCCAGCAGCAGCGACCGAAACCCCCGCCCCTTCGACGATGACGGCAGCCAGCCGACTACGACGAACTCCTGCCGCCGCACGCATTTGACCTTCAGCCAGGACTTGCCACGCCCCGCGCGATAGGGGGCGTCGGCGCGTTTCGACACGATGCCCTCCAACCCCTCCGCACACATCGCATCGAACAGCTTCTCGCCCGCGCCCAGCACATGTTCGGCATATTGAATGCGCGCGTCCCCGGCGGGCAACAGCGCCTGCAACCGCTGCTTGCGCTCGACCAGCGGCAACGCGCGCAGATCGTCCCCGCCCGCCGCCAAAAGGTCGAACGCGAACAAGATCATCTCGCCGCCACCGTTCGAAATCGCGTCCTGAAGTGTCGAGAAATCGGGCTTGCCGTCCTTCATCGCGACGATCTCGCCGTCGATCAGCGCGGGTGTGTCGATCGCAGCCATCGCAGCGGCAATGGCAGGAAACCTGTCGGTCCAGTCCAGCCCCGAGCGGGTATAGACGCGCGGGCCATTGCCGCCGGTGGCGATCAGCGCGCGATAACCGTCATATTTCATCTCGTGCAGCCAGCCATTGCCCGGCGGCACCGCATCGGACAGCGTGGCGAGTTGCACATCCTGCGCCTTTGGCCGGACAGCCTTGCGCGACGCCGCCCTGGCGCGCGCCGGCTTCTTGCCGTCGGCGATTTCCTGCATCGTGCGGCCGGTGTCGATGCTGGTCAGCGCGGTTTCGACCAGTTCGTCGGCACCCCCGGCGTGCGCGTCGTCCAGCTTTCGCAGCAGCCAGTTCTCGCGCTTCTCCCGCCCGCGCGGTTTCAGCCGGATCAGCAACCACTCGCCCTTCATCCGGTCGCCATCCAGGACGAAGTGCAGATGCCCCTTGTCGATGTCGCTGGCCGACTTGCCCTTGATCGGCGCCCACGTCCCCCGGTCCCACAGCATGACAGTGCCGCCGCCATATTCGTCCGCCGGGATGGTGCCCTCGAACGCGGCATAGGACATCGGGTGATCCTCGGTCCGCACCGCCAGCCGTTTTTCGGCGGGGTCCAGGCTGGGCCCGCGTGTCACTGCCCAGCTTTTCAGCACGCCGTCCAGTTCGATGCGGAAATCCCAGTGCAGGCGCGTCGCGTCATGTTTCTGCACGACGAACGCATTGCCATTGCCCGCCGCCAGCGTGCCCGCCGGTTCGGCGGTGCGCGCGAAATCGCGCTTGGCGTTATAGGTCGCAAGCGGATCGGAGCGGTTCGCCACGCGCCGCCCCGTCACGCGCGCTTGCGGGCGGGCGATTTGCGCGGCGCGGCGGGTTTCCTGGCCGCCGTCTTTTTCGCCGGTGCCTTGCGCTTGGTGCCGCCGGTCGTCTCGCCCGGTTTTTCCAGGCTTTTCTTGAGCGCCGCCATCAGGTCGACCACGTTCGATCCGCGCCGGGCGGGGGAATCGTCATCGGTATCCTCGACGATCTTGCCGCCCTTGGCCTTGGTCTTGCGCTCGATCAGCCCCTTGAGCGCATCGACATAGCGGTCGTGAAAGACGCTGGGGTCGAACTTGCCCGCCTTTTTCTCGATCAGCGTTTCGGCCAGGTCGAGCAGGTCGGCATCGGGCGCATCGTCGGGAATGTCGCGGAAGTATCCCTGCGCCTTGTGCACTTCGTCGGCATAGCGCAGCGTTTCCAGCACCATGCCGCGTCCGCACGGCTTCAGGCTGACGACATATTCGCGGCCGCGCAGCGCGAGTTGCCCCAGCCCGACCTTCTTGGTGCGCTTCAACGCCTCGCGCAGCACGATGAACGCTTCCTCCGCCAGATCGTCGGCAGGGACCACGAAATAGGGCTTTTCATAATACAGCACGTCGATCTCGTGCGCGTCGACGAACTGGGTCAGTTCCAGCGTCTTTTTCGATTCGAGCTTCACCGCCTCGATCTCGTCCTGCTCGAGCAGCACATAACTGCCCTTCTCGATCTCGAAGCCCTTCATGATCTCGTCGGCGTCAACCGGGCCAACGCCGGGGACGACCTTTTCATATTTGATCGGCTTGCCGGTGGGTTCGTGGATCTGGCGAAAGCTGATCGAGGCGCCACTGCGCGTCGCCGAATAGATTTCGACCGGGATCGAGACGAGGGCGAGGCGGATCTGCCCCTGCCAATATGCGCGCGCCGCCATGCCCATGATCCCATTCGTTGCGAAACCGATTCAAAGCGCGAGCGAGGCTTGTGTTCCTCACCAGCATTCCTCGACAGCCAACGGCGACAGGCGTATGTCGCGGCGATCATGGCCGACGATCCCTTTTCGCTGTTCGATGCCTGGTTCGCCGAAGCGCGGGCGAGCGAGCCGAACGATCCCAACGCGATGGCGCTGGCCACAGCCGATGCCGCCGGCCGCCCGTCGGTTCGCATGGTGTTGCTGAAAGGGCATGGCCCGGACGGCTTTGTTTTCTACACCAATCGCGAAAGCCGCAAGGCAGGCGAGCTGGCGGCCAACACGCACGTCGCCTTGCTGTTTCACTGGAAATCTCTGCGCCGTCAGATTCGCATCGAGGGGACTGTCGCGCCCGCGACTGACGCCGAATCCGACGCCTATTTCGCCAGCCGCAGCCGCGATTCACAGCTTGGCGCCTGGGCCAGCGACCAGTCGCGCCCGCTGGCCGACCGCGCGGCATTTGAAGCGCGGTTCGATGAGATGAAGGTCCGGTTCGACGGCGGCGACGTGCCGCGCCCGCCGCACTGGGGCGGCTATCGCGTCACGCCGACCGCGATCGAGTTCTGGCAGGACCGCGCCCACCGGCTGCACGAACGCCGCCTGTTCACCGCCACCGACGATGGCGGCTGGCGGGAGGGGATGCTGTTCCCGTGACCGAAACCGAACGTCGCCGGTCGATCCTGAACAACGTCACCGCGCGCGCCGCGATGGCGAGCGTGGCGACCGCGCTGTTCCTGCTGGCGCTCAAGGGCTATGCCGCCTGGACGACCAGTTCGGTTGCGCTGCTGGGCAGCCTGGCCGATTCGGCGCTCGATGTGCTGGCATCAGTCGTCACGCTCTATGGCGTGCGGCTGGCGGCACAGCCCGCCGACCACGACCACCGTTTCGGCCATGGCAAGGCAGAGGCGCTGGCCGCGCTGTTCCAGGTCGCGCTGATTACCGCATCGGCGCTGGCGATCGGCTGGCGCGGCGTGACGGCGATGGGCAACGATGCGCCGATCACAGACGCGGGGCTGGGCATCGCGGTGTCGGTCGTGGCGATTGTCGCGACGCTGCTGCTGGTCGCTTATCAGAAGCGGATTATCGCTGCGACCGGATCGGTCGCGGTCAAGGCTGACAGCCTCCATTATCAGGGCGACATCCTGCTCAACCTGTCGGTGATCGGCGCGCTGATCCTCGATCGCTATCTGGGACTTGCGGGCGCCGATGCGCTGTTCGGTATCGCCATTGCCGCATGGCTGGGCTTTGGCGCGTTCAAGGCGTCGGCGCACGCCATCGACCAGTTGATGGACAAGGAATGGCCCGAGAACGAGCGCCAGCGATATATCGCCGTCGCGGTCGCCAATCCCGATGTGCGCGGCATCCATGATTTCCGCACGCGCCGGTCGGGCACGCGCGATTTCGCGCAGTTCCATATGAACGTCGACCGCAACCTGACCATTGTCGAGGCGCATGACGTGGTCGAAGCCGTCGAGATCGCGCTGCACCGGACCTTTCCCAAGGTGGAAGTGCTGATCCACCTCGATCCCGAAGGGCATATCGACACCGACGACCCCCTGGTCGAACAGGATGTCACCCCCCACTGGTTCCAGAAGCGCGCCTGATGACAGAACTGACCTTTGCCCAGATCGATGCCTTTGCCGACCGTCCATTCGCGGGCAATCCGGCGGCGGTGATGCCGCTGGATGACTGGCTGGACGACCCGGTGCTGCAAGCCATTGCCGCAGAGAATAATCTGGCCGAAACCGCCTTTCTGGTGCGCGACGCGAACGGCGCGGCCGATTACGAACTGCGCTGGTTCACCCCCACGGTCGAGATCGCGCTGTGCGGCCATGCCACGCTGGCCAGCGGCCATTGGCTGTTGTCGAACGATCCTGCACGCGACCGCGTAACCTTTTCGACGCGGCGCGCGGGCGAACTGAGCGTCGAGCGTGACGGCGCGGGCTATGCCATGGCGCTGCCCGCCTATCCGCCGTCGCCCGCCGACATGCCCGAACTGCTGACGGCATTGGGCGTCGCGCGGGGCGAAGTGCTGCGCCATCCGGCGGGCTATGATCTGGTGGTGCTGGACCACGCCGACGCCGTGCGTGCGCTGCGTCCCGATTTCCGCGCGCTGGCGGCGATCGGCGACACGCTGAACATCGTCACCGCGCCCGGCACCGAGACCGATGTGGTCAGCCGCGTCTTCGCCCCCGCCGCCGGGATTGACGAGGACCCGGTGACCGGATCGGCGCATTGCGTGCTGGCCCCTTACTGGGCCGCGCGCCTTGGCCAGTCGCGCTTCACCGCCTTTCAGGCCAGCACGCGCGGCGGCCATGTCGATTGCGAGGCGGCGGGCGACCGCACCATCCTGCGCGGACAATGCGTGACCGTGATCGAGGGGCGCTTCCGCCTTTAACGCCGCACCAGTGTGCCGGCACCCCGCCGGGTAAAGATTTCCAGCAGCATCCCGTGCGGTATCCGCCCGTCGAGGATGACGGCGGCATCCACCCCCGCCTCCACCGCGGCGACACAGGTTTCGACCTTGGGGATCATGCCCCCCGAAATCGTGCCGTCGGCCTTCAGCTCGGCGATGCGCTGCGGATTCAGGTCGGTCTGAAGCTCACCCGACTTGTCGAGCACGCCCGGCACGTCGGTCAGCAGGAAAAAGCGCGACGCCCCCAGCGCCCCGGCGATCGCGCCCGCCATCGTGTCGGCATTGATGTTATAGGTATGCCCGTCCGCGCCCAGCGCCACGGGGGCCACCACCGGGATGACATTCTGGCTGGCCAGCATGTTCAGGATCATCGGATCGACCGCGACCGGCTCTCCGACAAAGCCCAGATCGACATGCCGCTCGATCCCCGAATTGCGGTCGGGTTCGGTGCGGCTGACCTTCTCAGCGGTGACCAGCCGCGCGTCCTTGCCCGAAATGCCGATCGCACGACCGCCCGCGGCGTCGATCCAGCCAACGATTTCCTTGTTGATCTTGCCCGCCAGCACCATTTCGGCGACTTCCGCCGTCGCCGCGTCGGTAACGCGCAGCCCGCCGATAAACTGCGATTCGACGCCCAGCCGCTTGAGCATCGCGCCGATCTGCGGCCCGCCGCCATGGACAACGACCGGGTTGATGCCGACCGCTTTCAGCAGCACCACGTCCTCGGCGAAATCGCGCGCCAGCTCGGGGTCGCCCATCGCATGGCCGCCATATTTGATGACGAACGTCGCGCCCGCATAACGCTGGATATAGGGCAGCGCTTCGGTCAGGGTTTCGGCCTTGGCGAGCATCGCGGGGTCGGGGGCGTGATTGGTCATGGGGTTCAGGTCCTCGCAGCGGCGGGGGTGCCGTCCAAGCGGCGGCCCAGCCCGACGAACAGATAGATGAGCGGCGGCACCAGGATCAGCGACAGCGTGACCTTGGCCAGCATCTGGCCCACGATCAGCTCGCCCACCGGGAACACGCCGTAAAAGGCGACGGTCACGAAAATCAGCGTGTCGAGGATCTGGCTCAGCACGCTGGCCACCCCGGCGCGCAGCCACAACATTTGCCCCTGCCCGCGTTTCAGCGCGTCGAACAGCGTCACGTTCAAAATCTGCGACAGGCCATAGGCCACGATGCCGCCCATCCAGATGCGCCAGGTGCTGCTCATCAACATGTTGAACGCGACGACCCGCTCCCCCTCCATGCTGGGCGCGGGCGGCAGTTGCACGACGATCCACGACAGCGCCATCGATGCCAGCAGCGGCACGAATCCCACCAGCACCAACCGGTTGGCGACCGCGCGGCCATGCAGTTCGGCCACCGCCGACGACACCACCACCAGCAGCAGGAAGGCAAAGATTCCCGCCTCCACAGCCAGCGGCCCCAATGCCACCTGCTTGTTGCCCAGCACCCCGGCGATACACACCATGCCGCCATAGAAAATGGCGAGCGCAAACAGCGAGCGGGATATCGGCGCGGGCGAGTCCATCGCGGGCGGTTAGCCGATGGCGCGCGCGGGGGGAAGTAGCAGAGGTGGGCCGGCCCGCCGCCGGGCGAACAAGCCACTGGCATCGCGTCCGATCCTGTGTCACGCGGGGCGTTGATCTGTGGCCGGGTTCAGCGGCCCGGCTGGAAAAGCGACCACGCTCTTGTTGACACGTTTCCTGATCGGCCTTTGCGGCATTGCCGTCATTCTGGCGATCGCCGTTCTTCTGTCCGACAATCGCCGCGCCATTCGCCTGCGCGTAGTGGGCGCGGCGTTCGCGTTGCAGGCGGGCATCGCTTTTCTCGTGCTTTATGTCCCTGCCGGCCGCTCGGCGATCCGCGGCATGGCGGCGGGCGTGTCGGCGCTGCTGGGCTATGCCAAGGCGGGCACCGACTTCATCTTTGGTCCGCTGGCGACGCCCGAGATGGGCGGGCAGAGCTTTGCCATCTCCGCCCTGCCGGTCATCATCTTCTTCGCCAGCCTGGTATCGGTCCTGTATCATCTGAAGGTCATGCAGTTCATCATCCGCTGGGTCGGCGGCGCGATCGAACGGGTGATCGGCGTGTCAAAGGTCGAATCGCTGTGCGCGGCCGCCAACATCTTTGTCGGGCAAAGCGAATCGCCGCTGGTCATCCGCCCCTATCTGGCCAGCCTGACGCCCAGCCAGTTGTTCACCGTGATGTCGGTCGGCATGGCGGGCGTCGCGGGCACCATCCTGGCGGCCTATGCCTCGTTCCTGGGGCCGGAATCGCTACCCTATCTGCTGGCGGCCAGTTTCATGGCGGCGCCGGGCGGCATCCTGATGGCCAAGATCATCATGCCCGATACCGCCTCCGCACCCAGCGTGCGGCACGACCGGTTCGAGGAAGCCGCCGTGCTGGCGGTCGCCGAGCCGGACCCCGAGGACGAACGGGCCGCCAACCTCATCATGGCCGCGGCAATGGGCGCACAGACGGGCGTCAAGATCGCGGTGGCGGTGGGGGCAATGGTGCTGGCGTTCGTGGCGCTGGTGGCGATGGCCAACGGCCTGCTGGGCGTGGTCGGCGGCTGGTTCGGCTATCCCGCGCTCAGCTTCCAGATGCTGATCGGGACCGTGTTTCAGCCGGTGATGTTCCTGCTCAACATCCCCTGGGACGAAGCGGGCATGGCAGGCGGGCTGTTCGGGACCAAGGTGGTGCTGAACGAATTCGTCGCCTTTATCGAACTGGGCCAGATCGGCGACCGGTTGAGCCAACGCACGATCGCCATCGTCACCTTTGCGCTGTGCGGCTTCGCCAATTTCAGCTCGATCGCGATTCAAATGGCCGCGACGGGCAGCCTGGCGCCCAGCCAGCGTCCGGTCATCGCCCGTCTGGGCGTGCGCGCACTGGTCGCCGGCAGCCTGGCCAACCTGATGTCGGCGGCGCTGGCGGGGCTGATCCTGCCCTGACCTGAACACCGCCCCGTTCCGGGGCGGTATTGGTTCACCGCACCGTCAGCGCCAGCGCGCCGTCGCCCTCATCCACCGAAACCGTCGATCCGTCGCGCACTTCGCCCTTCAGGATCAGGTCGGCCAGCGGGTCCTGCAGATACCGCTGCACCGCGCGTTTCAGCGGGCGAGCGCCATAGACGGGATCATATCCAACCCGGCCCAGCCACGCGCGCGCCGCATCGGTCAGGTCGATGGTGATCTTGCGATCGGCCAGCAGCCGGCTGACGCGTCCCACCTGGATGTCGACGATCGGCGCCATATGCTCCGCCGCCAGCCGGTGGAACAGGATCACCTCGTCCAGCCGGTTCAGGAACTCCGGCCGGAAATGCGCGCGCACCACGTCCATCACCTGCGGCTCGACCGCCTCCACCGACTCACCGTCGCCAAGGCTGGTCAGATACTGGCTGCCCAGGTTCGAAGTCAGGATGATGATCGTATTCGAGAAATCGACCGTGCGCCCCTGTCCATCGGTCAGGCGGCCGTCGTCCAGCACCTGCAGCAGCACGTTGAACACGTCGCCATGCGCCTTCTCCACCTCGTCGAACAGCACGACCTGATAGGGGCGCCGCCGCACAGCTTCGGTCAGCACCCCGCCCTCTTCATAACCGACATAGCCCGGCGGCGCGCCGATCAACCGCGCGACGGCGTGCTTTTCCATGAACTCCGACATGTCGATGCGGACCATCGCGTTCGCATCGTCGAACAGGAACTCGGCCAGCGTCTTGGTCAATTCGGTCTTGCCGACGCCGGTGGGGCCAAGAAACAGAAAGCTACCCAGCGGCCGGTTCGGGTCCTGCAGCCCCGCACGGCTGCGGCGCACGGCGGTCGACACCGCGCGCACGGCTTCGGCCTGACCGATCACGCGCTTGCCGAGCGCGTCCTCCATCTGGAGCAGCTTTTCGCGCTCCCCCTCCAGCATCCGGTCGACGGGGATTCCGGTCCAGCGGCTGACGACGCCGGCAATGTCGTCGGCGGTCACTTCCTCGCGCAGCATCGCACCCTGCGTCGCGCCCGCCGCTTCCTCAAGCTGCTTGGTCAGTTGCGGGATGGTGCCATAGGACAGCTCGCCAGCGCGGGCCAGGTCGCCGGTGCGCTGCGCCTGTTCCAGCGCGATGCGCGCGGCGTCCAGTTGCTCCTTCAGCTTGGCTTCGGCCCCGATCTTTTCCTTTTCCGCCTGCCAGCGCGCGGTCAGTTCGGCCGATTGCTGTTCCAGATTGGCCAGGTCGCGCTCGATCGTGTCGAGCCGGTCGATCGACGCGGCATCGGTTTCGCGGCGCAGCCCCTCGCGCTCGATCTTCAGGCGCAGGATGCGGCGGTCGAGCGTCTCGATCTCTTCGGGCTTGGATTCCATCTCCATGCGGATACGGCTTGCCGCCTCGTCCATCAGGTCGATGGCCTTGTCGGGCAGGAAACGGTCGGTGATGTAACGGTTGGACAGCGTCGCCGCCGACACCAGCGCGCCGTCGGTGATCCGCACGCCGTGGTGCAGTTCGTATTTTTCCTTGAGGCCCCGCAGGATGCTGACCGTGTCCTCGACGGTCGGCTCGCCCACGAACACCGGCTGGAACCGCCGCTGGAGCGCGGGGTCCTTCTCGACATATTTGCGATATTCATCCAGCGTGGTCGCGCCGATGCAGTGCAGCTCGCCGCGCGCCAGGGCCGGTTTCAACAGGTTCGACGCGTCCATCGCGCCATCGGTCTTGCCCGCGCCGATCAGCGTGTGCATCTCGTCGATGAACAGGATGATGTCGCCCTCGCCGGCCTTCACCTCGTCCAGCACGCCTTTCAACCGCTCCTCGAACTCGCCGCGATATTTCGCGCCCGCGATCAGGCTGCCCATGTCGAGCGCCATCAGCGTGCGGTCCTTCAGCGTGTCGGGCACGTCGCCATTGGCGATACGCAGCGCCAGTCCCTCGGCAATCGCGGTCTTGCCGACGCCGGGTTCACCGATCAGCACGGGATTGTTCTTGGTCCGGCGGGCAAGAATCTGGACGGTGCGGCGGATTTCCTCGTCGCGGCCGATCACCGGGTCCAGCTTGCCGTCGCGCGCCGCCTCGGTCAGGTCGCGGGCGAATTTCTTGAGCGCGTCATAGCGGTCCTCCGCCCCCGCCGTATCGGCGGTGCGACCCTTGCGGACGGTGTTGATCGCTTCATTCAGCGCCTGTGCGCGAACGCCCGCCTCTGCCAGCGCCCGGCTCGCGGCGTTGTTGCTTGAGAGCACCAGTGCCAGCAGCAGCCGTTCAACCGTGACAAAGCTGTCGCCGGCCTTTTGCGCGACCTGCTCGGCCTGATCCAGCACACGCACAATGTCGTTATCCAGCCCCGGCGTCGATTGCGCGCCCGACCCGCTGACCGCCGGGATTTTGGCCAGCGCCGCATCGGTTTCGGCCAGCGCCCGCCCCGCATCACCGCCCGCCGCCGCGATCAGGCGCGACGCCATGCCCTGCTCATCCTCCAGCAGTGCTTTCAGCAGATGTTCGGGCGCGATCCGCTGATGGTTCATGCGGATGGCGACAGTCTGCGCCGATTGCAGAAAGCCCTTGGCGCGATCGGTGAATTTTTCGAGGTTCATGACGTTCCTGCCGGCCCTTCGTCCCGTTCGTTGATGCTGCGGAGATAGTGTTGCAGATCAGCAACACAAGCCATGTCACACCCGGAAAAAAAAGGGCGCCCCGATCGGGACGCCCCTGCCTGCCTATTTCGCCGCGTCGGGCCGTTTCGCCTTTGGCGCGTCGGCGGCGTAGAGTTTGCCGAACTCGCTGTCTTCATACCAGACCGGCGCGGCGGGCGCGTCGGCCAGCGCGCGGGCAATGTTGTAATTCACGCGTGCGAACTTGGCGCCCGCTACCCAGTTGAACGGCAGGCTGACCTCATCGCTGGGCTTGTGATAATGGTTCGCCAGGAAATCCTTGAACACCTTTTCCCCGCCATTGGCGAAACCGGTGACGAGGAACACTGACGGCACCCCTTCGGTGACGAAGCGATAATGGTCCGACCGGGTGAACAGGTTTTCCTCCGGCATCGGATCGGGCGACAGCTTGATGCCCATGTCGCCCGTCGCCTTGGCGACGATCGGCCCCATGGTCGAATGTTCGGCGCCGAACGCCACGACATCGGTGAAGTCATACAGCAGCACCGGCATGTCGAGGTTGACGACGCTCGTCACCTTGGCGCCCGGCAGGGGATGCTTGGCGAGATATTGCGAGCCGAGCAGCCCGTCCTCCTCCGCCGTCACCGCCGCGAACAATATGGTGCGCTTGGGTTTCTCACCCGCCTGCATGAAGGCGCGCGCCGCCTCCATCATGGTCGCGACACCGGCGGCATTGTCCATCGCGCCGTTGAAGATCTTGTCGTCCCCCTTGGCATGATCGCCCATGCCGACATGGTCGAGATGCGCCATCAGCAGCACCGCCTCGTCCTTCAGCGCCGGATCGCTGCCGGGGATCATCGCCACCACATTGGGGCTTGTGAAACGCGCCGCTGCCGAGGTCGCGGCAAAGCCGATGCGCGGCTTCAGCGCAAAGCCGCCGACCGATACCCCCTTGTCCACCGCGGCCAGCACGGCCTTGTAATCCTGCGGCGCGCCCGCGAACAGCGCCTGCGCGGCAGGCCCGCGCGCCAGCCCCGACGCCTTGATGCCCGGCGCGTTGCGATAGGGCGCGCCGGTGTCGGTCGCCCAGCTCATATACGGTTCGTCACCCTGTTCCTTGATGACTTCCCACGGAAACTGCTTGGCCATCGCACTGTCGAGCAGCGTGATGACGCCGACCGCGCCATGTTCCTCGGCAATCTGCTGCTTGCGGTTGTTGATCGCGGCGGCAACGTCGCTCGGAATACCCTTGGGCACGCCATAGAACAGGACGACGGTCTTGCCCGTCACGTCAAGTCCCTTGTAATCGTCGATGCCGCGCGCTTCGTCCACGACGCCGCGCCCGACGAACACCAATTCGGTTTCCAGCGATTGCGCGCCGGTGCCATACATATTCGCCATGACATCGCCGCCATGCGCGAACGATTTGCCGCCGATCGTCAGGCCGCGCCGCGCGGTCTTGTCCGTCGTCACCTTGACGAAGGGAACCTGCTGATACCAGTCGCTGCCATTGGCGGGCGTCAGGCCAAGCGCCGCAAAGCGTTTCGCGACATATTCCGCCGCCGCATCATAACCCGGCGTGCCCGCGTCACGGCCCTGCCGCGCGTCGTCCGCCAGCCAGGTGATATCGGCCTTTACCCGATCGGCTGAAAAATCAGGGGTCGACTGGGCCAGCGCCGTGCCGGCCATCAGCGCGATCAACAGGCCGGCAGCAAGGGTCTTGTGCATCGGGTCGGAAATCCTCGAACGTTTCAGGCGATACGGTGTAGCAGCCAGGCAGCACACCGCAAGCGTATCAGAGCAGCAGCCAGTCCTTGGCATCGCCGCCCACCGCCCCGCCACCGCGCCGCCGCGCCAGTTCGGTTTCCGCAGTGAAGCGCACATCCTCATCGCGGTCGGTCAGGAATTTCGCGAGCGATTCATTGTCGATCTCGCGCCATTCCCTGCCCCGGTCGGGACCATAACGGACGCGCGGCAGCAAACCGGGCCGTGAAGACCATTCGACCAATTGTTCGACACTGGCCTCGTTCAGCATGTCGCGCAGATGGTGTGCGGTGACATAGGCGTCGGGAAAGGCGCGGTGGATGGGCAGACCGCGTTCATGCTCCAGCCCATCGGGCTTACGCCAATATCGCAGCACCTGATTGGAGAAGCTGGGTGAATCGGGCCATAGCCGTAGCGCGCATTTCCAGGTGCATATCCAGTCGGCGCCGTGGGTCAGCGAAGACGGGCAGAATTGCTGCTCGAAACTTGCCCGGTGCGCCGCCAGCGCGATGCGGCGGGGCCATGGGTCGAGGATCGGGCGGGCAATGTCGTGAAACCACGGCGCGTCGGCCACATCTTCTTCCAGGATATGGTGGATGGCCTGGGTTATGGGCGGGATCGGGCGGCCGGGATTGACGAAGCGCGCACCGCCTTCGCCGTGCAGTTCCCAGCGGCCATCCTTGCCCTGCGCCACGTCCTGCCACCCGATCTCCAGCACGGCATGTGCCGGCGGCGCGGCGCCGGTGGTTTCAAGGTCGATGACGCGGATCATGTTCGGCTGTTTTGGGGGATACATGCCGCCAATGTGGCGATGTTTCCCCCCGATTGCGAGCCTTGCCTGACCCTCAGTGCCCGGCTTGCGGCCCGCGTTCCAGCCCGCTTGCCGCCAGTTGCGCGTCGATCATTGCCAGCAGCCGATCCAGCCCCGCCTGATCGCGGGCCTCCGCACGGGCGACCAGCACGTCCTGTGTGTTCGACGCGCGCAGCAACCACCAGCCGTCGGGCGTGTTGACCCGCGCGCCGTCAGTATCATTGACCTCTGCCCCTTCGTCGCGCAACCGGGCGAGCACTTCATCGATCACCGCGAACTTGCGCGCTTCATCGACCTGAAAGCGCATTTCGGGGGTGTTGACCATTGCCGGCATCTCGCTTCGCAACTGGGTCATCGACCTGCCGGTCAAATGCGCCGAGCTGATGAGGCGCACCGCGGCATACAGCGCATCGTCAAACCCGTAATAATCCTGAGCGAAAAAGATATGCCCCGACATCTCGCCCGCCAGCGGCGCGTCGGTTTCCTTCATCTTTGTCTTGATAAGGCTGTGGCCGGTCTTCCACATCAGCGGCTGACCGCCCAGTTCGGCGATCCGGTCATACAGCGCCTGGCTGGCCTTTACGTCGGCGATGATCGTCGCGCCCGGCGACACGCGCAGCACAGGTTCAACCAAGATGGACAAAAGCTGATCGCCCCAGATGACGCGGCCCTGCCCGTCAATCGCGCCGATCCGGTCGCCATCCCCGTCAAAGGCAAGTCCGAAATCGAGCTGCTTGTCCGCGACCAGCGCCTTCAGATCGGCAAGGTTCGCCTCTTCGGTCGGATCGGGATGATGGTTGGGAAAATTGCCGTCCACATCGGTGTAGAGCGTATGATGCTCACCCGGCAGCAGCTTGACGAGCTTCTCGACCACCGGGCCGGCGGCGCCGTTGCCCGCGTCCCAGCCGATGCGATAGGTGCCGCCCGCATATCCGGCCAGCAGGCGCCCGACATACAGGTCGGTGATGTCGACATCGCTGACGACGCCCTCCCCTGCGTCCCAATCGCCCGCTTCGGCCAGGATGCCGATATCCTGAATGTCGTCGCCGAAAAATGGCTTGTGCTGAAGCACCATCTTGAAGCCATTGTAATCGGCGGGATTATGGCTGCCGGTTATCTGGATGCCGCCATCAACCTCTAGCGTCGCCTCGGCATAATAGAGCATCGGCGTGGGACCCAGGCCGATGCGAACCACATCGACGCCCGATGCCGTCAGCCCGCGCACCAGCGCCGCTTCCATCTCGATCGAGCTGACGCGCCCGTCGCGCCCCACGGCCACGCGGGTGCCGCCCGCGCGGCGCACGCGCGTGGCGAAACCGCGGCCGATCGCCTCGGCATCGGCGGCGTGCAGCGTTCGCCCGACGATGCCCCGGATGTCATATTCACGAAGCGAGGTCGGGTCGATGCGATGTGTCATGATTGCCCCTGTGCAATGCGGTCGGATCGTATCAATCCGCCGGTGCGGGGAAGGTTGCAGCCCGCCCGATCAGCGTATCCGTCGCAACAGCACGTCGCGCGCGGCGTTGATGCGCCGCGTCAGGTCGGCGGAACCGCCCCTGTCGGGGTGCACCGCGCTGACCAGCCGCCGGTGCGCGGCGCGGATGGCATCGGCATCCGCCCCCGCCGCGACGCCCAGCACGTCGCGCGCCTCCGCCTCCGACAGGGCGATGCGCGGGCGGCGGGCGCTTTTCAGGAACCACCAGACGGCCGCCATCAGCGCGACGGCGAAGAGCAATTTGGCGATCATGCGACCAACGGCGCCTGCGCCGACAATTCCGGCAGCGCCAGCCCGGTCATCATCTCACGCAACTCCTGGCGCGCGGCGACGTGGCTCAGGCCCATCTCCCCGAATTCGCGCGCATCGAGCATCGTCAGCCCCTGCGGGAACAATTCGCGATAGATGACGCGTTCGGACAGGCCCGAGATCACGCGAAAGCCGACGCGGCGCGACAATTGCTGGATCGCTTCCGACACGCGGCGCATGTTGCGCGCCTCGATATGCTGGAGCCGGTTGCGAAGCACCACCCAGTCGATGGTCGAGCCGTCGACCCGCGCGCGTTTCTTGCGCGACTCCCAGATCAGCTCCGAATAAAAACTGGGCCGCGTCACCTTGTAATCATCGGGATCGACCTGACCGATCAGGTCGAAATCGACAAAACTGTCGTTCATCGGCGTGACCAACGTGTCGGCATTGGTCACGGCCAGCCGGGCAAAGGGATCGTCGCGCCCCGGCGTGTCGATGACCAGGAAATCGCTCTGAAAGCTCAACTCGCCCAGCAACTCGGCGAAACGGTCATGACTTTCACCGTCATGCGTGGCGTGGCGCGGCATCGGCAGCGGCTTGCCGATCCGCAGCATCGTCGCGGCGCGATTGTCGAGATAGCGGCCCAGCGTGCGCTGGCGGTGGTCGAGGTCGAGCGCGGCGACCCGCGCGCCCTTGGCGGCCAACGCGATCGCGACATGGACAGCGGTGGTGGACTTGCCCGTGCCCCCCTTTTCATTGGCAAAGACGATGACGTGCAGGCCGTCGGCGTGGCTGGCCAAGATGCGAACTTCCCTTGTTGATCGGCCGCCCGCTCCCCCATAGAACGCGCCGCCCAAGGGTCATTATCGCAAGGGGCGAGCCGTGCAAACCATCCGTGACAAGGCAAGCCTCGGAACCACCATCGACTCGTGGAAAGTCGCGGGTGATCGCGTGGCGCTGGTGCCGACGATGGGCGCGCTGCACGCCGGGCACATGGCGCTGGTCGCCGAAGCGCGCCGCCACGCCCCGCGAGTCGCGGTGTCGATCTTCGTCAATCCGATGCAGTTCGGCGCGGGCGAGGATCTCGATCGCTATCCCCGCCGTGAACAGGCCGATGCGCGGTTGCTGGCCGATGCGGGCGTCGACCTGCTGTGGTTGCCCCCGGTCGAGGCGATGTATCCGGCCGGGTTCGCCAGCAAGGTGTCGGTTTCCGGCGTCAGCGACGGGCTGGACGGCGCGGCACGACCGGGCCATTTCGACGGCGTCGCCACGATCGTCACAAAGCTGTTCAATCAGGTCCGCGCCGATGTTGCGCTATTCGGGGAAAAGGATTTCCAGCAGCTCGCCGTCATCCGCCGCATGGTCGCCGATCTCGACATCGGGGTCGAGGTGATCGGCGTGCCGACCCAGCGCGACGATGACGGTTTGGCGCTGTCGTCACGCAACCTCTATCTCGCGCCTGACGAACGCGCCGCCGCCGTCGCGCTGCCGCGCGCGCTGGGCGTGGCGGCACGCGCAATCGAACGCGGTGATGATGCGGCACAGGCTGTGGCCCAGGCGCGCGAGGCGCTGAGCGCGGCGGGCTTCGCGGTGGATTACGTCGCGCTGGTCGATGCCGAAACGCTGGCCGAAGCGCCGGGCGCCGACCGCCCCCGCCGCCTGCTGGCAGCCGCGCGGATCGGCGCGACGCGGCTGATCGACAATATCGGCATTCCGGCCAAACACGGTTAACCGCGTTAACCATTTATTGAGTGCTGCCCGTCATCCTGAAGTCACCCGAAATGGGGGGCGAAGGGGTGACAGCGACATGGGCAACAGTCTCAAGAGCGCACAGTTTCTGATCGAAAGCCGTCTGCGCGATGCCGCGCACGGCGATACCGACGCGCTTTACGATCTGGGCATGGTCTATGCCAGCGGTGCACAAGGCGCGGCGATCGACCTGATCGAAGCGCACAAATGGTTCAACCTGGCCGCCCAGTCCGGCAGCACCGCGGCGCAAGCCTGTCGCGCCGAGATCGCCAGCGACATGAGCGCACGCGAAATCGCCGCGGCCCAGCGCGCCGCACGCGCGTGGATGCAGTCGAGCCAAGCGCGCGCGCACTGACGGGCCGCAGCCAGCAGCGGGGCTTGCCGGTCTCGGATAATCCGGCCCTGCCACTGCCGCTTCACGCCGCCAGCACCAGCCGATCGCGCCCCGCGCGCTTGGCGGCGTAAAGCGCGGCGTCTGCTTCGCGCATTGCTTCGCCGCGGTCGCTGCCCGGCGCGATCACCGCCACGCCGGCACTCACCGTTGTCCAGATCGCACGCCCGTCGTCCAGCATGGTCGGCACACCGGCGAAATCGCGTCGCAGCCGTTCGCACACGACGCGCGCCTCATGCGGATCGCTGCCGGGCAGGACCAGCCCGAACTCCTCCCCGCCCAGCCGCGCGACCAGATCGTTGGCGCGCGTGTGCCGCGCCGCGACCCCGGCAAAGCGTTCGAGCACACGGTCGCCCGCGTCATGGCCGAACTCGTCATTGACGCGCTTGAAATGATCGATGTCGAAAATGGCGATACAGGCGCGGGCAGCGCCGCCGCGCGATAGCCGTTCGAACACCAGGTCGATCGCCTCGCTGAAGACGCGCCGATTGGCCAGGCCGGTCAGCGGGTCGGTGCGCGCCGCGCGCACCAGTTCGGCCTCCACCGCCTTGCGTTTGGTGATGTCGCGGATTGCGCAGATCATCTCGACCGCGCCGCCCGCATCCGGTTCGATCGCGCGCACGCGCATCTCGATCCAGCGTGTCGCGGTCGCGCGTTCGGGATCGGTCCGCACCTCGACAATCTGCGTCTGTCCGGGCGCGCGCAGCGCCTCCAGATGCGCGCGCATTGCGATTGGCCGGTGTTCCCCGGCCACCAGCGCGCTGGCGGGCGTGCCGATCAGCGCCGCGACGCGATAGTCGCCCATCCCCTCGATCGACGGCGAAACGAAACGGATCGCCCCGTTCGCATCGAGCGTCAGGATGATGTCGGAGGCATTTTCCGTCACCAGCCGGTAACGCGCCTCGCTGGCGGCCAGACGCACCACCACGTCCTTGCGGCGGCGCAGATCGGCGGCGGCGGGCAACACGGTCAGCGCGATTGTCGCGAGATAGAATTGCACCATGTGGATGCGCGCCGCCGGGTCGGGCGGCATCAGCGCGACCGGTCCCATGCCATGCATCGAAAAACTGATGGCGATCGTGGCCAGGATGAGCATCGCCACCGCCGCGCCCACGCGCCCCATGCGGAACGTCGCCAGCGTGACGGGCAGGATCGGCAGGAACGATGCTGGCATGATCGCCTGGGAAAAGGTGGCGAGCGCGACCCCCGTGACCAGTGCCGCATGACAGCCGCCCTCGACCCGCTCGCCATGCGACGCGTCGCGCCACCATTGGTTCAGGTCGCCGCTGACCAGCATCACCGCGATCGGCGTCACCGCGATCGCGCCCAGCGAATGGCCGTTGATCCAGTTGAGCCAGTTGGTCGCGAACTGGGTCGACGACACCGCCGATGCGACCCATGCCGATGGCGCACCCGACACGACCGCCGCGACGACGCCGCCGCCGATCAGCGCCACCACCTGGGAAATGCTGCGAAGCGCCCCGTCATCCAGTGGCGCCCAACGCCGCAGCGCCAGCGCCAGGATGGCCGCTTCGCCGAAATTGAGGACCGCCAGCGGCCCGGCGGCCACCGGTCCCAGCCCCGCGACGCTCGTCAGCAACGCGCTGATCGGCATCGCCACCAGCGCGATCGACAGCCAGGCACGAACCGCTTGCTTGGCGAGCACCGCCGCCAGCACGCCGTTCGCCAGCCACATGTAAGCCAGTCCCCCGTCGAAACGGGTCGTCAACGATACCAGGATGGCGGCGGCATAAGCCAATCCGATCATCGCCAGCGTCGTGGGCGATAGGGGCAGTCGGACGAAACGGCTCGGCATGTCTCACGCTTTAGCGCGCGGAGGTTAACGGACCTTTCCGGTCAACCGCGCGCGGCGTCCAGCACCCCCTGCCACGCGGTGCGTTCGGCCGGATAATCGGCCAGTCGCTCGACCGCGCCAAGGCCCTCGTCGGGATCGAACGTGACGGCCGCACGATATTCGAACGTCGCATTGCCCGCGATCTCGACGCCGGGGCGGCGATCGGTGCGCCCGCGGACCAGACCGCCGCGATTGCGGACCACGATATCGCTGTCCCACGCGATGCGCCCGGTCAGCGCCGCAGCATGGATCGACGCCGCCATCGCGCTGCCGCAACTGTCGGTCAGCCCGACGCCGCGCTCATAGGTCCGCACGAACAGCGCACCGTCGCCACCGGGCGCGACGAAGCTGATATTGGCGCGGCCGGGAATCAGCGGCGGTGCGGCCTCGCACCAGTCGCCCAGTGCGACCAGTTCCCCCTCGTCCACATCATCGACGAACGCGATCAGATGCGGGTTGGGCATCGCCAGTGCGGTAAAGCGGCGCTCGCTGGGCAGGCCCGGCACCGCCGCGTCGACAAAGCGCCCACCGGCGATCAGGCCGACATCGCGCGCATCGGTAGAGACCGAGGTGACGCGCGTCGCGATCGTCACCACACCGGGCGCCAGATCGGGCACGCGCGCGGCCCAGGCATCGCTTCTGGGCAGACCGACCAGCGCCTCGTCCAGCCCCGTCGCCTCGAAGCCCGCACGCGCGACGCAGCGCAGGCCGTTCAGGCATGTCTCCGCCTCGCTGCCGTCGGGATTGAACATGCGCTGCCCAAAGGCCGTCTTCCCGCGCGCTTCGACCAGCAGCAACAGGCCGTCGCCCCCGACTGGCCCGTCGCGATCGGCCAGCGCACGCGCGACCGCCGCCCAACCGGAATCGTCCAGCGACACGCCACGCGCATCGATCAGCGGGAAGTCGTTGCCCGAGCCATGGCATTTGATGAATTCGAAACGCATGGCCGCGACTTAAGACCACCCGGACGGCGACGCCAGCCCGCGATTTGCACGCATGGCGATAGCGGCGCTATGGCCGAGCGGCGTGACAGGGAGTTGAGCGTTGACCGGATTGCTGCTCATCCTCGTCGTCGCGGTTGTGGTCGCACTGGTCGATACGCGGCGGCGCCTTGGCCGGATCGAGCGACGCGTGGCCGCGCTGGGCACCGCAGATGCGGCCCCGATTCCCGCTGCCGAGGCGACAACGCCGATCGTGCATCGCCGCCCGCCCATGCTCAAGCCGCGTATAGCCCGTTCGCGCGTCGATCTCGAAAGCCTTATCGGCGGGCGATTGCCGATCTGGATCGGCGGCATCGCGCTGGTGCTGGCGGGCTTTTTCCTGGTGCGCGCGGTGATCGACAGCGGCTGGTTCGGGCCGGGCGTGCGCGTCGCGCTGGCGGCGTTGCTGGCGATGGTGCTGGCCGCCGGCAGCGAGGTCGCCCGCCGCCTGCCCGCGACGCGCGACGATGCGCGCATCGGGCAGGTGCTGGCCGGGGCCGGCATCGCCAGCGCCTATGGCACGCTGTATCTCGCCGCCGCGCTGTATCACCTGATCGCGCCGCTGGGCGCATTCGTCCTGCTGCTTCTGATTACCGCGATCGGCCTTGCGCTGGCGATGCGGCACGGGCCGCCGACCGCGATCATGGCGCTGGCGGGCGGGTTTCTGGCGCCGCTGGTGGCGGGCTATGACGCCGCCGGAGTCGCGCCGCTGGTCATCTATCTGGCGCTTTTGCTGGGTGCGCTGTTCGCGCTGTCGGTGCGGCGGGGCTGGAGCTGGCTGGCGGCGGCGAGCGCGGCGGCGGGCTTTGGCTGGACGGGGTTCCTGACGCTCGCGCTCGACGGTGGGGACCGACCGATCGTCGGCGGCTTTGTCGTCGCGCTGGCCCTTGCCGCGACCATCGCCTTGCCCGCCAGTGGCACACGGTCGCTGCCGCTTCGCATCGCGCCCATGGCGCTGGGGCTGGCGCAGTTGTTTGCGCTGGCGCCGATCCTCGATTTCTCAACGCTCGCATGGGGCTTCTATCTCGTGCTGGCGGGCGCATCGGTTGCACTGGCATGGCGCGACGCGCGGTTGATCCTCGCCACGCTGATCGCGGCGCTGCTGATCCTGGTGCTGCTGATGCTTGCCCCGGCCAACAGTGCGACGGGACTGGCGGGCGTGCTGGCGACCGCGCTGTTCGGCGGCGCCGGGCTGGCGCGGTCGCGCACCGGGCGCGGATGGGCAGTGCTGGCCGCAACCGGACTGGCGGGGCCGCTGATCGTCCTGCAACTGGGCACGCCGCAATTGTTGCCGCGCCCGCTCTGGGCCGTGGCGGCGCTGTTGGTGGCGGGCGCGGGTCTGTGGCAGGCGTGGCGACACCGCACACCGGATGAGGGACGCGATGCGGGGCTGGTCGGCGGGGCATTGGCGACGGCGGCAGCCGGGGTGCTGGCGGTCATCGCCATTGCCGGGGACGGCGCCGTCGGCGTCGCGCTGGCGGTCGCGATCCTCGCCATCGCCGAAGCCGCACGGCGCAGCGGTAGCGCACCCCTCGCCACCGCCGCCGCCCTGCCGCTGGCGGTGGGCTTGCTGGCGGCGCACGCGCCACTGGGCGATCTGTTAGCGACGCTGGCGATTTCGCTGCCGGGCGAGGAGCTGACCTATCGCCAACTGCCCCCGCTTGCCGATCTGTTGCGGCTTGTCGTGCCGCTCGCGCTGGCGGGACTATGGCCGCTGCGGTTCGCCGACGGCTATGGCCGCGTGCGCCGCATCGCCGGAATCGCCGCAGGGCTGCTTGCGGTCGCCAGCGCCTATGCCCTGCTCAAGCAACCGCTGGCGATCACCGACGCGGCGCGTTTTGCGGCATGGGGCTTTATCGAACGCGCAGTCATCACGCTGGCGGCGCTGATCGCTGCGTCGGCGCTGGTGAGGCGCGCCCCGCGGGCCGCAACCGCGTTGGCGATTGCGGCGCTGGCGCGCATCGCATGGTTCGACCTGTTCCTGCTGTCCCCCGTCTTTGCACCGCAAGCCGTGGGATCGATTCCCGTGCTGAACGCCGCCGTCGCCCTGCCCGCGATCGCTGCCGCGCTGGCATGGCGCTGGCCGGGCGGGCGGTTCCGGCCGGCGGCACTGGCGCTGATGCTGGTCGCGGCGCTGGCATTGGTGCGACAGGCGGCGCACGGCACGATCCTGACCGGCCCGGTCGGCACGGGGGAGAATTGGGGCTATTCGGCGGTGATGCTGCTGCTGGCGCTCGGCTGGCTGTGGCGCGGGCTGGCGGGCGGCGCGCGCGACCTGCGTTTCGCGGGGCTGGGGCTGGCGATGCTGGTCGCGCTCAAGGTGTTCACGATCGACGTGGCGCTGGAGGGATTGCTGCGCGTCGTCTCGCTCCTGGGCATCGGCGTCACGCTGATCGCGATCAGCTGGGCCTATACCCGCTTCCTCAAGCGCGATCCGGCGGGGGATCACGGCAGCCCGTAATGCGCCGCCAACCGGTCGAGCGCGAGGCCCAGCACCAGCCGCCCCGCCCGCGCGGGCCAGCCAAGTGCGCGTTCGGCCACCGGCACCCCCTCGCACGCGCACACCACGCGCCAAAGAATGTCGGACAGGCCCGGCCCGACCGCCGCGATCGCCGCGTCGAAGCGGCGCTTGGCGGCCAGCTGCGCCGTGGTCGGGTCCAGCGCCTCGGCACGCGCATGGCGCGCATGGGGGGCCGCGTCCCACCGCATCGTCACCGACGGGGCCAGTTGCGCGTGTTCGTAATCGGCGCGCAGCCGCTCGCCCGCCTCTACCTGTCGCGCGCTCACCAAACCGCGCGCAGCCAGCCAGCCGAGCGGCGATTCAGCGCGGTTCACGCTCACCGCCCGCCGCCCCCGGCGCGGCGGATCGCCGGTCACTCGCCCATCTTCCAACCCGCGCTCGACCAGATCGCGCATGTCATTCTCCCATCGGTGATTCGCGTCATGCTTGCCATGAAGGCGCGTTTGTAGGACAGGGGCGAACCGCAATGGTTCTGTTAGTTGAGGAACAGACAATGATTACCGCCATTCGTGAAGTGCGGCGCGCGCGCGGACTGACGCTTGAGGATGTGGCGCGGCGTTGCGACCCGCCGACCACGGCGCAGACGATCGGACGGCTGGAAACCGGCACCCGCACCGTATCGGTCGCATGGCTCAACCGCATCGCCCGCGCGCTGGAGGTGGAGGCCGCCGATCTGGTCCGCTTGCCCGAACGCCCGGACCTGCCGGTCGCGGCACTGGTCGACGGCGACGGCGCATGGGCGCCGCAGCGGCCCGAACATGTTGTGCCGCCTGCACTGCAACCCGGCCTGATCGCGGTGCGTGTGACGGGCAGCGTCGGCGACTATCGCGCCGGGGACGAGGTGTGGTGCGAGCGACTGGCCCCCGAGCGTTTTGGCCGGGCGATCAACCGCGATGTGCTGGTCCCGCGCCCGGCGGGCCGCTTTGCCTTTGGCCGGTTGATCGACCGGGAGGAAGCGCGCCTGCACCTGTTGCCGCCGGGCAGCGGCGCGCGGCAGCAGGTGATCGCCGATCCGCCCTGGATCGGCCTGGCCATCCGGCTGGTGCGTGCGCTGTGAAACGCTGACAAACTTCTGCGACACCCGTGCGTTAGGCGTCGGACCTCCCCGTCGTCAAAGGACGCCATGCGTATCAGTCTCCCCCTTCTCGTCTGTATCGTCGCGCCCCTGCCCGCCATGGCACAGGAACAGGCGGTCGATCCCGACCTGGCCGACACCGCCGCCGACGAGGCCGAAGCCGCGGGCGATGATGCGGGCGGAGAGGAAATCGTCATCACCGGACAGCGGCCGCGCGGATCGGTGACGGGCGACGTGCCGCCCGAACAGACGTTCAGCCCTGCCGATGTGCGCGCCTTCGGCGTCAGCACCATTGCCGAACTGCTCGCCGAATTGTCGCCGCAGACCAGCAGCGGGCGCGGGCGCGGCGACGAACAACCCGTCGTGCTGCTGGAGGGGCGACGCATTTCCGGCCCACGCGAGATTCGCGACATTCCGACCGAGGCGATTTCGCGTGTCGAGATCCTGCCCGAGGAAGTGGCGCTGAAATACGGCTATTCCGCCAATCAGCGCGTCGTGAACATCGTGCTGCGCCGCCGCTTCCGGGCGATCACGACCGAAGTGGAGGGCGGCGGCCCAACCGCCGGCGGCAGCGCCAATGGCGAAGTCGATGTCAATTATCTGAGCATCACCCGCGCAGGCCGCCTGAACATCGACCTGGAAGTATCCGCCGAAAGCGCGTTGAGCGAGGCGGAGCGCGATCTGCTGCCCAACCCGTCCGGCCTGCCCTATGACCTGACGGGCAATGTCGTGGCGGTCGACGGCGGGGGGGAGATCGATCCGGCCTTGTCGGCGCTGGCCGGGCAGGTCACGACGGTCGCCCCGGTCCGAGGCGCGACACCGACGCTCACCGATTTTCCTGGCGGCGCGAACCAGCCGGGCACGACCGATATCGGCCGCTATCGCACGTTGCGCCCGCGCACGCTGGGGGCGGAGGGCAATGCCGTCCTGTCGCGCACCATTTTCGGCGACGTCGCCGCAACCGCCACGCTCGGCTTCACAATGAACGATACACAGGCGCTGGTCGGCCTGCCCAATATCGACGTGACATTGCCCGCCGACAGCCCGTTCTCCCCCTTTGCCAATGACGCGCGCGTGCTGCGCTATGCCGATGCGCTGGGTGCGCTGACGCGCGAAACACGCTCGCGCAGCGTCAATGGCGGGTTCAGCGCCAATGGTGAGAAAGGCGACTGGCGGTGGACGCTGACCGGCAATTATGAATATTCGGCCACCGACACCGATACCGAACGGCGCCTGACGCTCGACGATTATAGCGCGGGCGTGGCCGCCGGATCGATCAATCCCTTTGCCACGCTCCCCGCCCTGTCGCTGGCGGCGCCCGACACCGCGCGTTCGGTCAGCAATGTCGGCCAGTTGGAGGCGGTCGCGAACGGCGATATTTTCAAACTGCCGGCGGGCGATGTCGGCGTCACCGGCAAGGTCGGTCTCGGGACACAGGATCTCGACAGCCGCTCAAACCGATCAGGCCTGATTACCGCCACCGATATCACCCGGCGGCGTGTCAACGGGCAGTTCAATGTCGACCTGCCGATCGCCAGCCGGCGTGCCGGCGTGCTCGACGCGATCGGCGACCTGACGCTTAACGCCAATGCCGAGGTGAACGAACTGTCGGACTTCGGCACGCTGACGACCTATGGCTATGGCGCGAACTGGTCGCCCTTTCGCCAGCTTCGCCTGATAACGTCGGTTACGCACGAAGAAGGCGCGCCGTCGCCGCAGCAGATCGGCAATCCGGTGCTGACCACGCCCAATGTCCGCGTGTTCGATTATGTGCGCGGCGAGACGGTCGATGTGACCTCGATCGAGGGCGGCAACCCCGGCCTGTCCGCCGACAGCCGCCGGGTGCTCAAGCTGGGCGCCAATCTGCGCCCGTTCGATACGATCGACCTCAACATGCGCGCCGATTACACCGACAGCCGGATCGACGGTCTGATTTCGGGCTTTCCGGCGGCGACGGCGGAGATCCAGTCGGCTTTTCCCGACCGGTTCGTGCGCGACGCATCGGGCCGGCTGGTCCAGATCGACACCCGCCCGGTCAATTTTGCGCGCAGCGAGCGCCGCCAGTTGCGCTGGGGCTTTTTCCTGTCGCTGCCGGTCAAGGGCACGTTGGAGCGCCGGGTCGAGGCGGCGCGCGAAGCAGGGCAGGACCCCCGCGCGGTGCTGCGCGATGCGTTTGGCGGCGGGGGCGGCGGGCGCGCCCGCGGACCGCGGGCGGGCGGCGGACCGCGCGGTGGCGGACGACGCGGCGGTGGTGGCGCGCGTGCCGGGGGCGGTCGGGTCCAACTGGGCCTGTTCCACACCGTCCGGCTGAAGGAGACGATCCTGATCCGGGACGGCCTGCCCGAACTCGACCTGCTGGGCGGCTCGGCCACCGGCAATCGCGGCGGCCAGCCCCGGCATGAAGTCCGGCTTATCAGCGGTCTTACGAAAGACGGGCTGGGTATCCGCGCCAATGCCGAATGGCAGGCGCCGACACGCGTCGATGGCGCCAACCCCGCCGAACAATTGCGGTTCGGCAGCCTGACGACGATCAACCTACGCGCCTTTGCCAATCTGGGTCAGATTCCGGCAATCGTGCGCGACAATCGCTGGCTGCGCGGGGCGCGCGTGTCGCTGCGCCTCGACAATCTGCTCGATCAGCGCATCACTGTGACCGACGGCAACGGCGTCACGCCGCTGGGGCTTCAGCCCGCCTTGCTAGATCCCGTCGGCCGATCGTTCCGGCTGGAGTTTCGCAAGCTGTTCTGACGCGGCCCCGCGCCGGGCCGGTCGCGTTCGGATTCGCCAAAGCCCGCCTGCCGATAAAGCAGCGTGATCGCCACGCGGCGGTTGCGCGGGTCGCCGGGCGCATCCTCGATCATCGGCTGGCGATCGGCAACGCCCTCGATCCGTTCGAACCGCGCTTCGGCCACGCCCCCGCGCGCCAGCCGCCGCCTGGTGGCTTCGGCGCGGCCGCTGGACAGCATCCAGTTGTTCATCTGAAGCGGATTGCCATAGCCCAGCGCATCGGTGTGGCCGCGGATCATGATCGCGTTTTCAGTGTCGCTGATGCTTTCGGCGATCATGCCGATCAGCTTGTCCGCCTCCGGCACCAGCGCCGTCGTGCCCAGGTCGAACATCGAATAATTCGCATCGTCGACCAGATCGATCCGCAACCCGTCGGGGGTCGGCACGAACCGGACATGCCGCGCCAGTTTGGCGAGCTTGGGATCGCGCTTCATCGACGCTTCAAGGCGGGCGCGCATCCGCGAGAAATTGCGCTTGTCCTGCTGCGTGACGTTCTCGGCGTTCTTGAGCGACCCCTTCTCGCCGCTGCCGACCTGCTTGCCGCCAACGGCCCCCGCCGGAACGGTCAGCGCGCGCGTGCCCGTCTGGCCCGCGCGATTGGGATAGCTGTCGACATCGGTCAGCGACGCGCCGCCGAATGGGCCATAGGAACCGGCCGATTTCTGTTTCAGTTCGATCAGCGTCGGCGCGAAATAATCGGCCAGCGCCTTTCGCTGCTGCTCGGTCGTCGCGCCCAGCAGCCACATCAGCAGGAAAAACGCCATCATCGCCGTCACGAAATCGGCATAGGCGACTTTCCAGGCGCCGCCATGGTGGCCGCCATGCCCCTCGATATAGATCTTCTTGACGATGATCTTGGGGGGCTGGTTGTTGCCGTGCGGTGCGCGGGCAGCGGCCATTATCGCGGCTCCCGACAGTCGCAGTTAAACGCCGACATCACCGACCCCGCAGCCCGTCAAAGACTTCGGCGAAGCCCGGCTGGTTGTGATGTGCGATCCCCGAACGCGCGGCTTCGATGACCAGCGGCTGCGGATGGCCGTGCAGCGATGCGATGATGATCTGCTTGACGGTGTGATAAATGGCGGCGTCGGCGTCGATCACCTGTTGCAGCCGCGTCGCGAGCGGACCGACGATGCCATAGGCCAGCAGCACGCCCAGGAACGTGCCGACCAGCGCCGATCCGATCATGCCGCCCAGCACCGATGGCGGCTTGTCGATCGATCCCATCGTCTTGACCACACCCAGCACGGCCGCGACGATGCCCAGCGCGGGCAGCGCGTCGGCCAATCCCTGCAACGTGGTCTGCGGTCCCTGCACTTCGTGGTGATGCGTCTTGATGGCGTTATCCATCACTTCCTCGACCGCGTGCACGTCGAGCGTGCCCGACGAGACGACGACCAGGCGCAGCGTGTCGGCGATCAATCCGGTCAGCGCCGAATCGGCAAGAACGCGCGGATATTCGGCGAAGATGGGCGAGGATTTCGGTTCCTCGACATGCGGCTCCAGCGCGATCGGCCCTTCGACGCGCAGCATCTTCATCAGTTTGGAGACGAGGAAGATGACGTCCAGATAATCCTGCTTCTTGTATTTCGGCCCCTTGATGACCTTCATCACGCCGCCGCCCATCGCCTTCAGCTCGCGACCCGAATTGCCGATGATGAGCGCGCCCAGCGCCGCACCGCCGATGATGAGCATCTCGTGCGGCAACGCATGCATGACGGGGCCGAGCGCGCCGCCGGTGATGGCGAAACCGCCGAACACCATTGCGATAAGCACGACAAAGCCGATTGCAGGAAACATCTTACGTTTGCCCCCGGGTCCTTGCGGCAAAGGCGAATGCGCCTGCCCCTTGGTGTCCCTTGTGACGCCGAAGCGTCGAGAAATGGTTACCGCCCGCCCCCCGGCGAGCACGCATCGTCACAATTGATCGAACAGGCTCAGCGCGCTGAGCCGTGAGAAACTGGACTGGGTGGCCGACAGGATCGTCAGCGTTTTCTGCAATTCGGTGATCGCGGCGCTGACATCGGTATCCTCAATCGCCGATCGTGCTTCCTCACGCCCCAGCGCCACTTCGTCCAGCCGCTCCATTTCCATGTCGAGGCGCATTGCCCGCGCACCGATGCTGGAACGCATCGAAGTCACGCCGTCCAGCGCGGCGTCGACCGCGGGCGTTGCATCGGCAATCGCATCGCCGTTGCGGACCGCCAGCGACAATGCCTCCAGCGCGGTGAACATCTCGGCCAGCCGGGTGCCGTCCTCTGTCACCTGCACCTGCGCGCCATTGGCGACGGGGATCGCGCCGGGGGCCGTGCCGCCGACATAGGTGATGCTGCCATCGGCGGCGGTGGCGAAGGGCGCCTGAACCCCGCCCCCGAACATCGCCACGCCGCGCACGTCAGTCTGGTTGGCAAGTGCCGCCAGGTCGGCCTTTATCACGTCGATCTGGTCGGCGATGATCGCGCGTTCCTCCGCCCCGGTCATGCCGTTGGCGGCGGTCAGCGCCAGTTCCTGCGCGCGCTGCACTTGCTGGGTCACCGAATCGAGCACGCTGTCGGCCTGCGCCAGGATACCCGATGCCAGGTCGATATTGCCCTTGACCGCATCGTCGTCGGCCGCATCGCGTTTCAGCGTCGCCAGCCGGGACCAGCCGGCGGCGTCCTGTGACGCGGCGGTCAGTTGCTTGCCGGTGGCGATCTGGGTCTGCAACCGGTCGGCGGTGACGTTCAGACCCGTCATCTGCGTCATGCTGCGCGAATAGAATTGGCTGGTCGCGATGCGGTCCATAGGTTCACCGGATCTGGAAGATGGAATCGAGCGTCTCGCGCGCGACCTGAATGACGCGGGCCGATGCCTGATAGGCCTGCTGGAAACGAAGCAGGTTGACCGCTTCCTCGTCGAGGTTGACGCCGCTCAGCGAATCGCGTGCCGCCACCGCGCCGTCATGGATCGCCGCCTGAGCGTCGACCACCGTCTGGCGCGCCGCCATCGCCGCGCCATTGGCGCTTTGCAGGCCGGTCAGCCGTCCTTCGAAATTACCGCTGCCGCGCAGCCCGGCAAGGATCGCCATGTTGCCATTGCCCTGCGCGCCCGAACCCGGCGTTGCGGCAGCAATGCCCGCGCCATCGTCCAGCGCCAGCGTCAGGCTGGCGGCATCGGTGCCCGCGAACATCGGCGCGCCCGGATTGCCCGACAGGTCGTGGCCGCCCGCCTGCACCGCGTTCACGCCGTCAGCAAAATCGACCGCGAGTTGATCGAGCGACGCCTTGGCATCGGCAACCCGCTGCGCGCCGTCGACCATGCCCGCCATCGCGCCGCCCTGCGCCGGAATGACCGACGCCTCGCCGCTCATCACCAGATGGAATTGCAGCGCGCCTTGCCCGCCGCGCGATACGCCGACGCTCGCGGCCTGATCGCCCGCGACCAGCACCGGCCCGCCCGCGGCGCCCGCCTTGACCGTCGCGCGGCCCGCCGCGTCGAAGCTGACCGACACATCGACCAGCGCTGACATCGATTCGAGCAGCCGGTCGCGTTCGTCGAGCAGCGCGGGGGATGCGGCGCCACCCGACCGGCCGATCGCACCATTTACCTTGGCCAGCGCCTGCGCCGCCGCCGACAGGTCGCCCGCGGCGTTATGCGCCTCGCCCTCGATATCGCTTGCCGCCTGCGCCAGCCCCGCACCCGTCGCGCGAAAGGCCGTGGCAAGCGCATTCGCCTGTTCCAGCATCACCGCGCGCGGCGCTTCGGCCGAGGGGTTGGCGGCCACGCCCTGGGCTGCGTTGAAAAACGCCGCCATCCGGTCGCCCAGTGCGCTGTTGCCCAACACCTGTTCGATCCGGTCGAGCCAGACCATGCCCGTTTCGCTGCGCGCCAGATCGCTGCCGCTGGTGCGGACCGCGCTCGACCGGAACGAATCGGCCGCCCGGTCGACCAGCCCCAGCCGGACACCGGCGGGCGTCACCGCCCCGCCGCCCGTCACCGACGCCACTTCGCGCAGCACCGGGGTGCGCCGGACATAGCCCGTCGTCCCGGCATTGGCGATATTGTCCGACGTGGTGGACAGCGCGCCCTGATAGGCGCGCACGCCGCTGGCCCCGATGCCGAGCAGGTCGCTCATTCGATCGTTCCCTCCGCCGATTTGGCCAGGAACTCGGTCATTGCCTTGCCGATGCCGATTGGCGCATGAACCGCCATCGACTGGGCAAGCTGCTGGTCCTGCATGTCGCGAAACTGGGTGAGTGCGTTCGATTCGAACAAGCCGTCGCTCAGCTTGGCCTTACGCATCGACGACAGCATCATGTTGGTGAAGATCGCCTCGAACTTCTGCCCGGCGGCTTCCAGATTCTCATGGGTCGCCAGCCGGCCCGTGTCCATCGACACGGTCGGCTGGTTGACACCGGGCAGGTTGGGCAATGTCGTCACAGCACCACCAGCTCGGCCTTGAGCGCGCCGGCTTCCTTCAGCGCCTCCAGGATGGCCACCAGGTCGGCGGGCGACGCACCGATCGCGTTCACCGCCTTGACCACGTCGGCCAGCTTGGGACCGGGATCGATGAGGAACATGGGCTTCACTTCCTCCTCCACACCGACATTGCTGCGCTGCTCCAACGCGGTCTCGCCCTGGCTGAATGGCGCGGGCTGAACGACCTGTTGCGCCTCATCAATACGCACGGTGAGTTTACCGTGTGTTACCGCTGCCGGGCTGACTCGCACGGCGGAGTTGATGACGACGGTGCCGGTGCGGGCATTGACGATGACGCGCGCGGCGGCTTCGGCAGCGTCGACGGTCAGGTTTTCGATCTGGCTCATCATCGCGGTTCGCACATCGGCGCCCGGCGGCGCGGCCACCGCGACCGAAACCGCATCGGTGGCGCGTGCGCTCATCATGCCGAAACGCCCGTTGATCGCGGCGGCGACGCGCTGCGCGGTGGTGAAATCGGCGCGCGCCAGGTTGAACGTCAGCGTCGGCGCCGAATCGAAGCCGGTATCGACCGCGCGTTCGACCGTGGCGCCGTCTGGGATACGGCCCGACGAGGGGATGTTGACGACGATCTTCGATCCATCGGCACCCTCGGCGCCCAGGCCGCTGACCGCCAGATTGCCCTGTGCCATGGCATAGATCTGTCCATCGGCGCCGTGCAGCGGCGTCAGGATCAGCGCACCACCCCGAAGCGACTTGGCCTTGCCCATTGACGCGACGGTGATGTCGATCCGCTGACCGGGCTTGGCAAAGGCGGGCAGTTCAGCCGTGACCATCACCACGGCGGTGTTCTTGAGCGCGGGATTGATGCCCGGCGGCAACTGAAAGCCGAAGCGCGCGGTCACGCCCTTCATCGACTGAACCGTATATTCCAGATTGTCGTCGCCCGTGCCGGGCAGCCCGACGACGATGCCGTATCCGGTCAGCTGGTTGGACCGGATACCCTGGAACGTGCCCAGGTCCTTGATCCGCTGCGCGTGCGCGGGCGCGGCAAAGGCCGACACCAGCGCCAGCGCGATCAGCGTCCAGACCGGCACGGGACGATTGGGGAAAAGGCGACGGAACATGGCTGCAATTCCCATCAGAACGGGCTGATGACCTGGAAGAAGCGGCTGAGCCACCCCTGGCGGCTGGCACGCGCGACATCGCCCTTGCCGGTATAGCTGATCGTGGCGTCGGCCACGCGGGTCGAGGGCACGCGGTTGTTCGCATCGACATCGATCGTGCGGACGACGCCCTTGATCTGGACGAACTCGTCCCCGCGATTGAGCGTCACGCGCTTCTGCCCCTGCACCAGCATCGTGCCGTTGGGATAGACGGCGGCGACGGTCACGCTGACTTCGCCCGACATGGCGTTCGACTGGTCGGCCATGCCCTGGCCCTGAAAGCCGCGATTGCCGCCGGCGCGCGCATCGGTGGGGTTGAACAGCGACAATGCGCCCGTCGACGGGCCGGTCAGGCCGAAACCGCCCTCGCTGTCGAGGTTCGAGGCCGCCGATTTCGACGCGACCATCCGCTCGACCAGCACGATCGTCAGCGGGTCGCCGACCCGGCGTGCGCGCTGCCCCTCGTAAAGCGCGGCATAGCCCTCGCTCACCTGAAAGATCGAACCATTGGCCGGACGCGCGGCGACCGGTGTGGGCATGGTCACGGAATAGTCTTCCTGGACCTTCTTGCCGCCGAACAACTGCGCGTGGGCGGGCGCGGCACCCAGCCCAGCCATTGCCAGCGCCGCCGTGCCCAGCGCCAGCCCGGCGGCAAACTCGACCCAGCCCGGCCGGCCGGCGGAGACGCGGCGGTGACGGGGCAGGCGGATCATGTGCGGATCAGATGTTCTGATTGACATATTTCAGCATTTCATCGGTGGCCGAGATCATCTTGGAATTGACCTCATAGGCGCGTTGCGTCTCGATCATGTCGACCAGTTCCTCGACGACATTGACGTTCGACCCTTCCAGCATCCCCTGACGAATCTGGCCGCGACCATCCTGTCCGGCGATGCCCAGATTGACGGGACCGCTGGCGGCGGTTTCGGTCAGGTAGTTGTCGCCCGTCGCCTGCAGGCCGCCGGCGTTGGGAAAGGTCGCGATCTGTACCTGGCCGATCTGCGCGGCGTCGGTCTGCCCCTGGATCGTGGCCGACACGGTGCCGTCGCTGCCGACGGTGATCGCCGTCGCACCTTCGGGAATGGTGATGCCGGGCATCACCTGATACCCCTCACCGGTGACCAGCAGTCCTTCGGGGGAGCGCGCGAAATTGCCAGCGCGGGTGTAGCCCAATTGACCGCCCGGCAACTGGATCTGGAAGAAACCTTCGCCGTCCAGTGCCATGTCGAGCGAGTTGCCCGTCGTTTGCAGCGATCCTTGCGTGTTGATGCGCGCCGTGCCCTGCACATGCACGCCGGTGCCCAGGTTCAGGCCGGTCGCATATTGCGTTTCCGACGTGCTGGCCGAACCGGCGGCGGTGACGACTTGATAGGCCAGCGTCTCGAAACTCGCCCGGTCGCGCTTGAACCCGGTGGTGTTCACGTTGGCGAGGTTGTTCGAGATGACGCGCATCCGCATGTCCTGTGCGTCCAGGCCGGTGCGGGCGATGTGCATTGCGGCGTTGCTCATGGGATCGTCTCCTTATCCCTGGACGCGCATCAGCGATGCGCTCTCTTCGTCCATCTTCTTGGCTTCGGCGAGCAGGTTGGCCTGCACCTCGTAACCGCGCTGGTTGTCGATCATGTCGACCAGCGCCTGTGTCAGGTTCACGTTCGATTGTTCGAGCGATCCCGCCGCCAGCTTGGCGTCCATGTCGAGCGGCAGGATGCCGCCGCCTTCGACATGCAACAGGTTGTCGAGGCCCTTGACCGTCTGCGACCCTTCGGGGCTGACCATCTTGATGCGACCGATGGCCTGCATCGCGGTGCCCGGCTCCGCACCCCTGGGGCTGATCGTGACGGTGCCGTCCTCGGCGATGGCGATCCGGTCATAAGGCGGCACCGTGATCGGCCCGTTTTCCCCCAGGAGCGGCACACCCTCGCCATTTTCGAGCACGCCCGACAAGGCCACGTTCAGGTCGCCGCGCCGCGTATAGGCCTCGGTCCCGTCGGGGGCCTGCACCGCGATCCACGAATCGGTGGTCATCGCCACGTCCAGCGGCCGGCCGGTGGCGACGATCGCCCCCGCCCGCCGGTCGAAATCGGCGACTTCCTCGGCCGCGGGGGACCGCGATTCCAGTCCCTCGCCCTTCAGCATCAGGCGTTCGAAGCTGACCCGGTCCTGCCGATAGCCGGTGGTGGAGGCGTTCGCGATGTTGTTCGCGATCACCCCTTGCGCGGCCATCTGGCTCTTCAGCCCCGACAATGCGGTATAGACCAGCTTGTCCATCGCTCAGCCCCCCTGCGGCTTCATCAACCGCGGATGTTGAAGATGGTCTGCGAAATCTGGCTGGCGGTATCGAGCGCCTTGGAATTCGCCTGGAAATTGCGCTGCGCCGCGATCAGCGCGACCAGTTCTTCGGTGATGTCGACATTCGATCCCTCGACAATGCCGCTCATCAGGCCGCCGAAGCCGTCCCGGCCCGCCTCGCCCAGCATCGGCTGGCCCGACACGCCGGTCGCCGCCCAATAGCTGTTGCCAAGCTGGCGCAGGCCCGTGGGGTTCGAGAAGTTGGCGAGCGCCACCTTGCCCAGCGCCTGGGTGTCGCCGTTGGAGAAGGTCGCCTGGACCATGCCCTGTTCATCGACGGCGACCGATTCGAGCCGGCCGACGGCCGAACCATTCTGGTTGCGCGTGTTGACGGCAAAGGGCGACGCCATCTGGGCCGAGCCGGTGAAATCCATCGCCACCGCCAGCTCGGCGGTCGACCCGGCGGGCGTGAAGGGCGCGAACTGCGTCGGCGCGGTCGGCGCGGTCATCAGGCCGTTGGCATCGAACGTCAGCGTGATCGGCGCGGGTGCGGCCGGATCGGCCATCAGCGCGGTATCGCCGACATAGGTATGGACCTGCCACTGGCTGGTCGGATCGGCGACGGTGGGCGCCTGGGTCCGCACGAAATAGCTGGTCATCGTCACCGGATTGCCCGTGGCGTCATAGATCGTCGTCTGGGTCGAGCTGTTGTAGCTGCTGGCGTCGAAACGGTCGAACGTCGCCGTCGGCAGCGCGGCGCTGGCGTTCAGCGTCACGTCGAGGCCGACGGCGCTGGTGGGCACCGGCGTGCCGCTGGTTTCGGGCAGGCGGAGGCTGATAAGGCCGTCGGCGCCGCTGGCGACCACCGCGCCCGATCCGTCGACCGGATAAACCTGAAGATGCCCGCCATTGCCGTCGACGACATAACGGTCGGGATCGACGACGAAGCCGCCGTTGCGGGTATAGTTGAGCTGCTCGGAATCGACCGTGCCCTTGGTTGCGAAAAAGCCGTCGCCCGACACCACCAGGTCCAGCGCGCCGCCGGTCTGGATCAGGTTGCCCTGGGCGAATTGCTGGCGGATCGCCTTGGTCACGACGCCCGCGCCGACCTGCGCGTTCGGGTTGGTGCTGACGCTGGAGGCGATCACGTCGCCGAATTCGACGCGGCTCTTCTTGAAACCGTCGGTCGCGACGTTCGCCAGATTGTGGCTGATCGTCGACATTTCCTTCTGGCTGGCCTGAAGCCCGCTGAGCGAGGTGTAGAAGGACATCTTGTTGCTTCCTTTCGCGAAATGGGTTCAGCCGACCGAACGGACGGCGCTGGCATTGACCTGACCAATACCGGGCAGGCTGAGCATGGGTTGGCCGCCGACGACCGACACCGACGTAACCGGCGCCCAGACCAGGCTGCGCGCGGTGACGGGTGCCGCGCCGCTGCGCGCACTGACGGAAATGGCAAAGGGTCCGTCGCCCGCATCGACGCCGGCCTCGGTCGTGCCGTCCCAGTCGAACGTCGCGGTGCCCGCGCGCTGCTGGCCCAGTTCGATCTGCTTGAGCACGCCGCCATTGGCATCGCTGATGGTGACGGTCACGTCGGTCGCCGCGCCGTCGAGTTCGACCGCGCCCTCCAGCCCCCCGGTCGAGCGCGGCCATGCCACCGACCCTTCAGTCAGCACGGTGCGCCCGGCCCAGCCGATCGCGTCGTCCATTGTCGTCGCGCCCAGCCGTTCGGCGATGCTGCTGAGCGTCGAGGACATTTCGGTAATTCCCGCCAGTGACGAGAATTGCGCCATCTGGGCGACCATCTGAGTGTTGTCGACGGGTTCAAACGGATCCTGGTTCCGGAGCTGGGCCGTCATCAGCTCAAGGAAATCGGACTGGTCCATCGTCTGGTTCTGCGTGCGCGTGACCGTTTCGGTCGTCGTCGCGTTCGAACGATTGATGTTCAGGCTGGACAGCGTGCTGTCAAAGCTCGTGGTCATGGTCAGCGTCCCAGCCGGAGGGTTTCGGTTATCAGCGACTTGGCCGTCTGCATCACCTCGACATTGTTCTGGTAGGTGCGCGCGGCTTCCATCATGTCGACCAGTTCGCGCGTTTCATCGACCGCCGCTTCCCAGACATTGCCATCGGCATCGGCCAGCGGATTGCCGGGGTCGTGGCGCTTGGTGGGCGCTTCGCCCGCGCTCATCACCTTTTCGACATCGACCGTCGCCATGTTGCTCGCCGCGTCGAAATGCGTGCGGAACACCGGCTTCATCGTGCGATAGGCGGCGGCCTCGCTGGTGGCGACGGCGCCGGCATTGGCCAGGTTCGACGCGGTGGTGTTCATCCGCACCAGTTGCGCCGACATGGCGCGGCCGGAGACCTGGAAGATGTTGAGCGGGTTGCTGCCGGCCATGGTCATTCGCCCTTCAGCGCGCGGGTGATGGTGTTGATGCGGCCGTTCAGGAACGACAGCGTCGTCTGATACGCGACGGCGTTTTCGGCAAAGGCGGTCTGCTCGGTCGAAAGCTCGACGGTGTTGCCGTCGATCGACGCCTGCGTCGGCACGCGATATTTGGTGGCCGCCCCGATCGCCATGTCGGTGCGCCCGCCCGGCGCCTCGGCCCCGCGCAGCGCCGCCTGGAAATCAATGTCCTTGGCTTGATAGCCCGGCGTCGACGCATTCGCGATGTTCGACGCCAATTGCCCCATGCGCTGCGACCGGACGGCCAGCGCGGTGCCGTGGATGCCGAAAAGTCCTTCATTCGCCATATGCCCCGCGCCCTCCTTTCCGGCGCTCACGATCATTCGCGGATGATCCAGCAAGGGGCGTGCCAGTTTCCATGGCGGCATCGACAAAGCATCAATATCGCCGCCGACCGGCAAGCGCTTGCCGCCTACCCGGCAAGCGGCAACCGGACGGCAATGGCACGGCTCTTGCGTGAACGACGCGCATGAACCCGCTTGCGACCTTTGCCGATCCCATCGCCGCGCTCGTCGTGCTGGGCGGCGTGGCGGCCGCCACGCTCGTCCGCTTTCCCGTGCGCCAGATCGCGCTGGGCCTGTCGGCACTGGCCATGCTGCCACGCCGGGTGCCGCGCATGGACGACATGATCGAACAGATCGCCGCGCTTGGCCGCATCGCGCGCAAGCATGGCGTGATGGCGCTCGACAAGTCGGTCATCGACGATTCCGATGTGTCGCTGGCGGTGCGGATGATCGTCGATGGCGATGCGCCGGATGCCGTGCGCCAGGCCGTCGTCCGCGCGCGCGAGATGCGGATCGAACGACAGCTTGCCGCCGCCGAAATCTGGTCGAGCATTGCCGAGGCGGCACCCGCATTCGGCCTGATCGGCACGATCATCGGCCTGGTGCGGATGTTCACCGCGATGCAGGACCCTGCCGCTATCGGTCCCGGCATGGCGGTCGCGCTGCTCGCCACGCTTTACGGCGCGGTCATCGGCAATCTGATCGCGCAACCGATCGCCGGCCGCCTGCGCCGCTTGGCGCGCGACGAGGCGTTCGAGCGCGAACGGATCGAGGCGCCGCTCCATGCCCTTGCCCGGCGCGAGCGGCCACGCGGGATCGCGGCATGATCGACCAGCGTTTCGACAGCGAGCAGCAGCGCCCGCTATGGCTCATCACGCTCGCCGATCTGTGCCTGTTGCTGGTCGGCTTCTTCGTGCTGCTTCAGGCCAGCCAGCTCGATCGGCGACAACTGGCCGCCGCCATCCGGGAGGGGTTCGACGTCGCACCGCCCGCCCCCGCGCCGTTTCCGCTCGACCGCGCCGCCCTGCGCGATTTTGCCGCCGGTGATGCGAGCCTGCCAGGGTTCGACCATCTGGTCGGCTGGGCGCGCGAGGCGGCCGCCGATCCACGCACCGTCGTGACCGTCACCGGATCGACCGACGGCAGCGCCGCCGACCGCGATCCTTTGACCGACAGCGCTCCGATCCTGGCCGCCGATCGCGCGCGCGCGGTCGCCGCGGCGCTGGTGCGCGCGGGCGCCGTCGGGCGCGACCGCATCGTGCTTTCCACCGATCCCGAAACCCATGGCCGGCATGTGCTGGTCTCGGTCGGCTTTGCCGGCGACCGGCAAGCACTTGCCGCCCGGCAACGCCCGCTTGCCGCCCAATCAGGAGCGAACCCATGATCCCCGCCCTTTTGCTGCTGGCGATTGCCGCCGCCCCCGATTTTCAGTCGACCGCGCTGCTCGACACCGCAGTCGAGCAATTTACCGGCCACGCCATCGGCGAGGATGGTGGCGCGCTGACGCGCGTCGACACCCGGCTGAAACTGGCCTCGTGTCCGATGCCGCAATTCGAATGGCGCGGAACGGCGCGCGATGCGGTCGTCGTGCGCTGCATGGCGCCGGTGTGGCGCATCTATGTGCCGGTCAAGTCGCCAAAGTCCGCCCCGCGCCCGATGATCGCGGCATCCGCCCCGGCGCCGATCGCGGCGGCGGCAAAACCCGAAATCGTCGTCAAGCGCGGTGATCCCGTGACGGTCGCGGCGGGTTCGGCTGGCTTTTCGATCACCCGCGACGGGGTGGCGATGGGCGACGCGCCGCGCGGCGGCCGGTTGATGGTGCGCGTCGATCCGCGCAAGCCGCCGATTCAGGCGGTTGCGGTGGACGCCGGCCGCGTCACCCTGCCGGGCTGGACCGACTGACGGCGCCCGGCGCGATTTTTTTCGCCAAGCCGTCAATTTTTCCTAAACCCCGCCGCGCGCCGGTCGTTACCTCCCCTGTCAGACACGCGAACGAAAGCGATGACGATGGTGGACCCGATCGGTTCGAAGCTCAACAAGGTCGCACTGGCGCCCGTCGCGCCGGTCAAGGCCGCTGCACGCGCCGCGACCGTTGCGGATGCCAAGGTCGAAACCGGGGCCGCTTCGTCGATGATGGCGACCGCGCGCGATCTGGCCAGCGAACCGCCGGTCGATAGTGACCGCGTGGCGCGTATCCGGAAGGCCGTCGCCGATGGCAGCTTCCCGATCGTGCCGACGACGATCGCTGACCGCCTTCTTGCCTTCAAGCTGAACTGGAAGCCCGATGAACCGGCGTGACGCTCTTGTTCAGGTGATCGAGTGCCTGCACGCAGAAATCGCGGCGCTGAAGGCCAATGACTCGCGCGCGCTGGAACGCGCGACCTCGGCCAAGCTGGGCCATATCGACATGGTTGCCGCCTGTGACGGCGAACCCATGACCGACGAGATGCGCGCACTAGCGCACGAGGCGCAGCGGCTGAATGAAACCGCGCGCATCTATGTCAACCTGATGGCGGCAAACGTCCGCCGCCGGCTGCAGTCGCTTGCCGGTCAGGCCGTCACCCCATATCGCGCGACTGCCTTCGCCTGACCTGACGGGGCCACCGCCCCGCGATTGGCACGCCCTTTGCTGGTGAAACCCCGAACACGGGGGCTTACCGGCAATGAACATGCGTGTCGCAACCGCGACAGACATTCCGCAGACGAAAAGTCCGCATTCGGCGATCGCCGAGGCGAGCCGTCGCACGGGCGTCGACTTCACCTATCTTCTGGGTCAGGCGCAGATCGAAAGCGGGATGCGCGCCAATGCCCGCGCACGCACGTCCTCGGCCACGGGTCTCTACCAGTTCATCGAACAGAGCTGGCTGGGCGTCATGAAGGAACATGGTGCCGAACACGGCCTCGGCTGGGCGTCGGAGAGCATCCAGCGCGGCGCGAATGGCCGCTATCACGTGCCCGATGCCGGTATGCGCCGCGCGATCCTTGACCTGCGGCGCGATCCGCGCGCCGCTTCGCTGATGGCCGCCGAACATGCCAGCGACAACAAGGCCGCACTCGAATCGATGCTGGGGCGCGAAGCGAACGGCACCGATCTATACATGGCGCATTTCCTGGGCCTGGGCGGCGCAAAGCAGTTTCTGGGCGCGATGCAGGCCGCTCCAGGACGCAGTGGCGCGTCGATGTTTCCCGCCGCCGCCGCCGCCAATCGCAGTATCTTCTATGCCGATGGCGGACGCGCCCGCTCGCTGGGTGAAATCTATGACCGGTTCGCGGGCAAGCTGGATCGCGGCGCCGAAGTCGCATCGCGCGCGCTGCCCGACGGCATGGCGCTGGCCAGTGCCGATGCCCCGGCCCGGATTCCCGGCGTCGACGTAATCCTGGGCAACGGCGCGGCCGATGGCGACACCAACTGGCTTGAGACCACGCTCGCCAATCTGAACGTGGTCCGTGCCCAGCCGCGCGACGCGCTGGCCGGACGCGCCAGCCCGTATCGCCCGACGCCGGAAACCGCGCGTCTCGCCTATCTCATGCTCGCCAATCTGGGGGCCTGATGTTCGCTTCGCTTGCCAGGGGCGGCTGGGGCACCGCGTCGCGCACGGCGGCGCTGCCGGGCGCGATCCTGTTGCTGGTCGTGCTGATGGTGGTGCCGATCCCGGCGCCGCTGCTCGACATATTCTTCATCGCCAACATCATGCTCAGCCTGGCGGTGCTGATGGTGGCGCTGAACGCGCAGAAGCCGCTCGACTTCTCGTCCTTTCCCACCGTCCTGTTGTTCGTCACGCTGTTTCGCCTGGGCCTGAACGTCGCGTCGACGCGCGTGGTGCTGGTCCACGGCCATGAAGGCGAAGCGGCCGCGGGCCATGTGATCGAGGCGTTCGGATCGTTCCTGATCGGCGGCGACTATGTCGTCGGCATCCTGGTGTTCGCGATCCTGATGATTATCAACATGATCGTCGTGACAAAGGGCGCGGGCCGCGTGTCCGAAGTGTCGGCGCGCTTCACGCTGGATGCGCTGCCCGGCAAGCAGATGGCGATCGACGCCGACCTGAATGCCGGCCTCATCACCCCCGACGATGCCCGCGCGCGCCGCGTGGAGGTGTCGACCGAAGCCGATTTCTATGGCGCGATGGACGGTTCGTCCAAGTTCGTGAAGGGCGATGCGGTCGCCGGCCTGTTGATCCTGGCGATCAACATCGTCGGCGGCCTGATCCTGGGCGTCGTCAGCCACGGCATGACCGTGACCGACGCGGCCAGCGCCTATATCCTGCTGGCGATCGGTGATGCGCTGGTGGCGCAGATCCCGGCGCTGATGCTGTCGATCGCCGCCGCCGCCATCGTCACGCGCGTCGCCTCGACCCACGACCTTTCGGGCCAGATCGTCAGCCAGTTCGCATCGCATCGCACCTGGGCGCCGGTCGCGGCGATCCTGGGCCTGCTGGCGTTCCTGCCGGGGATGCCCGCGATGGTCATCCTGCCCGCCGCTGCTGCTGCGGGCTATGCCGCGTGGCGCCTGAAACAGATCGCCGACCGCCCGCCCCCGCCCGAACCCGTCGAGGCACCCGCCCCCACCGACCTGTCGCGGATCGGCTGGGACGAAGTGACCGAGGGGATGCAGGTGATGCTCGACATCGGTTATGGCCTGGTCCCGCTGGTCGACGACCGCAAGGGCAGCCCGCTGATGAGCCGCATCACCGGGGTGCGCCGCCAATTGTCCAAGGAACTGGGCTTTGTCGTGCCGCAGGTGCGCGTGCGCGACGACATCAACCTGGCGCCCTTTACCTATCGCATCGTCGTCAACGGCGTCGTGGTCGGCGAGGATCAGGTCTCGCCGGAGGAGATGCTGGCGCTCAACACCGGGCAGGGTGTCGGCGCGCTGATCGGCAAGGCGGCGAAGGACCCGACCTTCGGTCTCGACGCGACCTGGATTCCGGCGGGCGACGCCGATCAGGCGACGGGCATGGGCTATCTGGTGGTCGACCCCGGCACGGTCATCGCCACGCACCTCAATCACATGCTGATCCAGAATGCCGCCGACCTGCTCGGCCCGGACGAGGTGCAGTCGCTGCTCGACGGATTGAAGGAACGCGCCGCCGCGCTGGTCGCCGCCCTGTGCCCCGCGCCGCTGCCGCTGACCACGCTGACGCAAGTGCTGCGCGGGTTGCTGGCCGAGAATATCCCGCTCAAGGAATTTCGCCGCATCGCCGCCGCCATCGCCGTCGCCGCGCAGCGCACGCAGGATGCCGAGGAACTGATCGAGACGATCCGCCCTGAAATCGGCCCGCTGATTGTGCAGAAGCTGTGCGGCGTGCGCGAACCGCTGCGTGTGATGACGCTGGAGGGCCAGCTTGAGGCGCTGCTGGGTCAGGCGATGCGCGCCGACATGCACCGCCGCCACACCATCGAACCCGATCTGGGCCGCCGCATCGTCGATGCACTGCAACAGGCGGCACAGCCTTTGATGGCGGAGGCCAAGCCATTCGCGCTGGTGGTCCAGCCGTCGATCCGCCGCGCGATACGCAAGCTGGTGCGCGCGACCCTGCCCGACACGCCCGTCATGAGCTTTTTCGAAGTGCCCGAGGACAAGGCGGTCGAGGTCGTCGCCGTGATCGGCGCGCCCGAGGCGCTGCCCGCGTGAGCGCCGCCGCCCCCCTTACCTATACCCCCGCCCAGCGCCCCGCCGCGCGCGATGTCGAGGCGATGGTGCGCGCCGAACTGCCGATGGTCCGGCGCGTTGCCTGGCACGTCCATGGCAGCATGAGCGCGATCGTCGAGGTCGAGGATCTCGTCCAGATCGGCATGGTCGCGCTGGTGGAGGCCGCGCGCGGATTCGAGGATCGTGGCGAGACGAGCTTCCACAATTTCGCGCTGACCCGCGTGCGCGGTGCGATGATCGACGAATTGCGGCGACAGGCAACGCTGACACGCGGCGCGATGAAGCGGCGCAAGGCTTATCAGGAAAGTATCGCCACGCTCCAGCGCGCACTCGGCCGCGCGCCGACCGAAGAAGAAGTCGCCACGCGGCTGGGCGTCAGCATCGAAAAGCTGCGACAGGACTATGCGACCGCTGAAGCGTTGCGCTTCGATTCGATCGACGAGGTATATTCGGACGAACTGTCATGGTTCGCCGACGATTCGGGCAACGCCTTTGCCGCGCTGGTCGAAGCGGGCACGCGCGATGCCCTGGCCCGCGCCATCGCCGCCTTGCCCGAACGCGAGGCGATGGTGGTGCAGCTCTATTATGTCGAGGAACTGAACCTTGAGGAAATCGGCCAGGTGCTGGGCGTCGGCGCGGCGCGCGTATGCCAGATCAAGGCGAGCGCGCATTCGCGGCTGAAAAAGGCGCTGTCAGGCCGCGTTTAGTCGGACTCTTGAACCCGACCGGAACGGCGCACCGCCTCGACGCTAGCGCTCCCGCCGATACGTTCTTGTATGACATGATAGCGCAACCATGGCATGGCTGCGCCCCGTAGCCGGCAACGACCGGAACCAACGGGAGAGTTTGCATGAATGACGGAAACGAAACGGGCTTCCGGCTCGATCGGCGCGCCTTGCTGGGCGCGGCACCGATGGGACTGGCGCTGGCGGGCACGGCACGCGCCTCGGACAGCGTGAAGGTGGGCGCGCATAGCGGGCCGGGCGGCTGCTCGACGCCCCGCAATGCCATCGCCCGCACCCAATATGGCCCGGTGCGCGGCTTCGTCGCGGGCGACGTGTTCCACTTCAAGGGCATTCCCTATGGCGACGATACCGGCGCCGCCAATCGCTGGCTGCCCGCCAAGGCGCCCAAGCGCTGGACCGAGCCGTATAACGCGCTGGTCTATGGCGCGAACTGTCCCCAGACCCCGCACAATTTCCGCGCGATCGAGCATACTTTCCTTCAGGACTGGGACGACGGTTTCCAGGGGGAGGACATGCTCAAGCTGAATGTCTGGACCCCGTCGCTGTCGGGCAATCGCGCGGTCATGGTCTATTTCCACGGCGGCGGCTTTGCCTTCGGCTCGGCCTATGAACTGCCCAGTCATGAGGGCGCGCAAATGGCGCGCAATCACGACGTGGTGCAGGTGTCGGTCAATCACCGGCTGAACGCGCTGGGCTTTTTCGATGTGTCCGAACTGGGCGGCGATGCCTATCGCGACTCGGCCAATGTCGGGATGACCGATCTGGTCGCCGCGCTGAAATGGGTTCAGGAAAATATCGCCGCGTTCGGCGGCGATCCCGACAAGGTAATGATCTATGGCCAGTCGGGCGGCGGGTCCAAGGTGACGACGCTGCTGGGCATGGCGGCCGCCGCCGGCACGTTCCACCGCGCGGCGATCATGTCGGGCGGCGGCGGCAACATACCCACCGCCGAACAGTCGCGCGACTTCGCTCGCACGGTGGTCAAGCGGCTGGACATCGGTACCGGCCTGGCCGCGCTGGAGGCGCTGCAGAAGATCGAATGGCAGCGCCTGTTCGAAACCGGCAGCAAGGTCGCGGGTGAGATCAACGGACCCATGCGCGGACTGCCCAATCCGGGCGCGACACCGACGCCGCGCGTAGGCTGGGGACCGACGCTCGACGGGCGGCTGGTTACCGTCCGCAGCTTCCTCGACACCGCGCCCGCGGTTTCGCGCAACATCCCGCTGGTGATCGGCGGCACCAGCGAGGAAGGGATGCGCTTCAGCCAGAACCCGACCGAGGCCGAATGGCGCGCGCAACTGACCGAGACGCTGGGCGCACAGCGCGCCAATGCGCTGGTCGATGAAATGAAGCGCGCCCATCCCGAAAAGGCCGTCCGCACGCTCAGCTACGGCGTGCAGGGCCTGACCTATCGCAACAATATCCAGCGCATGGTCCGGCTGCGTCATGAACAGGGCGGCGCGCCCGTCTATCAATATCATTTCCAGTGGCAGTCGCCGCAACTGGATGGCTTTGCCGGGGCCTGGCACACGGCCGAACTGGCGTTCTTCTTCGACAACACCAAAAGGTGCGAACAAGGCACCGGCGACACGAAAGAAGCACGCGCGCTAGCCGCCAAATGCGCGCGGGCATTCGCCAATTTTGCGCGCACCGGCAATCCCAGCCAGCCAGGCCTGAACTGGACCACGACCGATCCGACGCGGTGCCAGACGATGGTGTTCGACAATCAGTGCCGGATGGTCGACGATCCCGAAGGCGCGGCGCGGCGCATCCTGTTGACCGCCTGACCCCTCAACCGGGCCGGTCGATGCCGACAGGCGTCAGCAGCGGTCGGCCCGCCAGCCCGGCATCGAGATTGTCGAGCAACAATGCCGCCATCGCCCGCCGTGTCTCCACCGTGGCGCTGGCGATATGCGGGGTCAGCAGCGTGCGGTCGCTGTCGATCAGCGCGCGCGGCACGTCCGGTTCGTCGGCGAACACATCCAGCGCGGCGCCGGCGATGGTGCCGCGCTCGATCGCGGCGACCAGCGCGTCCTGATCCACCACCGACCCCCGCGCAACGTTGACCAGCACGCCGTCGGGACCGAGTGCAGCCAGCACATCGGCGTCGATCAGGTGCCGCGTCTCCGGCGTCGCGGCGGTCGCCACGATCAGCACGTCACACGCCGCCGCCAGCGCGCGCGGGCTATCGTGGAAATGATAATCGACGGGCTTTGGCGCGCGTCCGGAATAGGCAACCGGCCCGAACGCGCGCAGCCGATCCGCAATTGCGGCACCGATCCGGCCCAGCCCCACGATCCCGAACCGCCGCCCCGTCACCTTGCGCGCAAGCAGCATGTTGCCTTCCGCCCATGCGCCGCTGCGAACGAAGCTGTCAGCGCGCGGCAATTGCCGGATCAGGCCGATCACCAGCCCCACCGCCAGGTCGGCCACATCGTCGGTCAGCACGTCGGGCGTGTTCGTCACCGCCACGCCGCACCTGTCGGCATGGGCGATATCGATCTGGTCATATCCGACACCATTGACCGCGATCAGCCGCAGCGACGGCAACGCTTCAATCAGGTCGCGGGGAGCGCCGACATGGCCGTTGGTGATGATCGCCGTGGCCTCACCCGCATGATCCGCCAGCCAGCGCGCCTGGCCTACATCGGTCATTTCGAACCACCGCACCACACACCCGCGCGCGGCCAGCGCGGCTTCGAGATCGTCGGAAAAGGGCGAAAGCTGGATCAGCGTCGGCAGGGTCATACCCGCATCCTAGCGCAAAGCGGGTGCATCGCCATCGACGGAACCGCCGGCGCGCCCGCCGGTTGACCGGGCACCCCCTTTCCGGAGAGCCACGATGATGCAACGCCCCCTGCCCGACCTGTCCCGCAATGCCGTGCTGGCGGCGGGCGCGGGGATCGCCGTTGCCGCGGCGGGCATTGCCGCGCTCGGCTGGGCGATGCGCCGCCGCGCGCCTGAGGAGGGGCACGCCGCCCCCGACCTGCCCCGCGACGGCAGCCGACCGGACGCGGATCGGCGCGCACCGGTCGACTTCCGCCCCGATCCCACCGCCCCCGTCAGCGCCGCCGAGCGCGAAGCACTGCGTCCCGCCACCGGCCCGTCGCCCACGCTGGTGAATGATCGCGGCGCGGTTCGCAGCCAGCCCTGACGCTGCCGCGACCGGCCTGCTACGACAGCGACATGACAAAGGCGGGCACGATTCGCGTCGGCATCGGCGGCTGGACCTATGAACCGTGGCGCGGCGGCACTTTCTATCCCGAAGGGCTGCCGCACAAGCGCGAGCTGGAACACGCCGCCGCCGCCATGACCGCGATCGAGGTCAACGGCACCTACTATTCCAGCTTCAAACCCGCCACCTTCGCCAATTGGGCAAAGGCGGTGCCCGACGGTTTCGTCTTCACGCTCAAGGCGTCGCGATACGTCACGAACCGCAAGCTGCTGGCCGGGGCGGGCGAATCGATCGCGCGCTTTGTCGATCAGGGCATTGTCGAACTGGGCGACCGGCTGGGTCCGATATTGTGGCAGTTCATGGCCACCAAGAAGTTCGACGCCGACGATTTCGGGGCGTTCCTGAAACTGCTGCCCGCCAGCCATGCCGGCGTCGGCCTGCGCCACGCGGTGCAGGTGCGCCACGACAGCTTCCGCGACCCCGCCTTTGTCGACATGGCTCGCGCCGCCGGGGTGGCGATCGTCAACGCCTGGTCCGACGATTATCCCGGCATCGGCGATGTTAGCGGCGATTTCGTCTATGCCCGCTTTGAAAATGCCATGTCGGCAGAGGAACAGGGTTTCCCCGCCGCGACGCACGACCGCTTTGCCGATTGGGCGCGCGACTGGGCGTCAGGCGCGCAGGCAGGCGACCTGCCGCTGGTCGGCACACCGATCGACCGGAAGCCCCGCGACGTGTTCGCCTTCATGATAAACGGCGCCAAGGAACGCGCCCCCGCCGCCGCCATGGCGCTGATCGACCGGGTCGGCCGCCCCTGAACCGCATCCCCCTTTCGCCAACGCAGCAAATGAGCTAAGCGCGCCACCCGAACCCCGCGCGACGGGCGCGGCCAAACCAACGGACACCCTATGCAACTCCGCAACGTGGCGATCATCGCCCACGTCGACCATGGCAAGACCACGCTCGTCGACCAGCTTTTCCGCCAATCGGGCACCTTCCGCGACAATCAGCGCGTGGAAGAGCGCGCGATGGATTCGAACGATCTCGAAAAGGAACGCGGGATCACCATCCTTGCGAAGCCGACTTCGGTGGACTGGTCGCCCGACGGCACGCCCGAGAACTCGATCCGCATCAACATTGTCGACACCCCCGGCCACGCCGATTTCGGTGCCGAGGTGGAACGCATCCTGTCGATGGTCGACGGCGTCATCCTGCTGGTCGATTCGTCCGAAGGCGCGATGCCGCAGACCAAGTTCGTGACCGGCAAGGCGCTGAAGCTGGGCCTGCGCCCCATCGTCGTCGTCAACAAGGTCGACCGTTCGGACGCGCGCATCCAGGAAGTGCTGGACGAGGTGTTCGACCTGTTCGTCAGTCTTGAGGCGAATGACGACCAGCTCGATTTCCCCGTGCTGTTCGCATCGGGCCGCAACGGCTATGCCTCGACGGACCCGGAAGCGCGTGAAGGCACGCTGACGCCGATGTTCGAGAAGATCGTCGAGCATGTGCCCCCGCCCGCCGTCGATCCCGAGGCAGAGTTCAAGTTCCTCGTCACGCTGCTCGACCGCGACAACTTCCTTGGCCGCATCCTGACCGGCCGTGTCGAGCAGGGCACGGTCCGCACCAATCAGCCGATCCACGCGCTGGACATGGACGGCAACGTCATCGAAACGGGCCGCGCGTCCAAGATCATGTCGTTCCGCGGCCTTGAGCGCGTGCCGGTGGACGAGGCGAAGGCCGGCGACATCATCAGCCTGGCCGGCCTGACCGTGGCAACCGTGTCGAACACCATCTGCGACACATCGGTCAGCGTGCCGATTCAGGCGCAGCCGATCGACCCGCCCACGCTGTCGATGCGTTTTGCCGTCAACGATTCGCCGATGGCGGGGCGTGAGGGCAGCAAGGTGACGTCGCGCATGATCCGCGACCGCCTGCTTCGCGAAGCCGAATCGAACGTCGCCATCCGCGTCACTGAAGCCGCCGACAAGGACAGCTTCGAGGTTGCCGGCCGCGGCGAGCTTCAGCTGGGCGTCGTGATCGAGACGATGCGCCGCGAGGGTTTCGAACTGGGCATCAGCCGCCCGCGCGTGCTGTTCGGCACCGACGAAAGCGGCAACAAGACCGAGCCGTATGAAACCGTCGTCATCGACGTGGACGAGGAGTTTTCGGGCACCGTCGTCGAAAAGATGAACCTGCGGAAAGCCGAGATGACCGACATGCGCCCATCGGGCGGCGGCAAGACGCGCATCACCTTCTCCGCCCCCTCGCGCGGCCTGATCGGCTATCATGGCGAGTTCCTGTCGGACACGCGCGGCACCGGCATCATGAACCGGCTGTTCGAGAAATATGGCCCGCACAAGGGTCCGATCGAAGGCCGCAAGAACGGCGTGCTGATCTCCAACGGCACGGGCGAGGCCAATGCCTATTCGCTCAACTCGCTGGAAGAGCGCGGCATCCTGTTCGTCGGACATGGCGAAGCGCTCTATGAAGGCATGATTATCGGCGAAAATGCCAAGACGGACGACCTTGAGGTCAATCCGATGCGCGCCAAGCAGCTCACCAACATCCGCTCGTCGGGCAAGGACGACGCGATCCGGCTGACCCCGCCCAAGCGGATGACGCTGGAACAGGCGATCGCCTATATCGACGATGATGAAATGGTCGAAGTGACGCCCAAGTCGATCCGGCTTCGCAAACGCTATCTCGACCCGAACGAGCGCAAGCGCCAGAGCCGTCAGAAGGCCGCGTAAGCTGATCTATTCCCGCCGCCCCGGTTCCGACCTGGGCGGCGGATTTCATTCGGGCGGGCGTGGCGCAACGCGACCGTTGCCGCCCCCGAAAAGCGCTGCTAATCGAACCGCCATGATCGCCCCGCCCGAACTCATCCGCACCTCGACCCCGCGTGTTGCCTGTGACGGCGCCGGCGAAATCGAACCCGCGCTGGGCCATCCGCGCGTCTGGCTCCAGATCGATGAATCGGGCTATGTCGATTGCGGTTATTGCGACCGCCGCTTCGTGCTGATCGGCGGCCCGGCCGATGGTGCCGATCATTCTCAGCTTCCCGACCATGGGGATGGTGCCGGCCGCTGAGCTGCCTATATCGGTGGGATGACTGTTTCCACCGATCCCCGCGCGTTCCTCTACGGCGACGCGCTCGACCCCGATATTGCCCTCAAGCTAACCGCCGACGCGCTGGCGCGTGCCGAGGATGGCGAGCTTTACCTGCAATATTCGCACAGCGAAGCATTCGGGTTCGATGACGGGCGACTGAAAACCGCGTCCTACAATAATCATTCGGGCTTCGGCCTGCGCGCCGTATCGGGCGAACAGACCGCATTCGCCCAAGGCAATGCGCTGTCGGCCGACGCCATTCGCCGCGCAACCTCGACCATGGCGCTGATCGACCCGGCGCGTCAGGCAAAGGCGCCGCCGCCGCGCGGCAACAACCGCCACCTCTATACCGCCGCCGACCCGCTCGATCTGGTGTCCTTCGCCGACAAGGTGGCGCTGTGCCAGACGATCGACGCCGCCGCCCGCGCGCGTGATCCGCGCGTGGCGCAAGTCAGCGTCGCTCTGACCGGATCGTGGAACGTCGTGGAGGTCGTGCGCCCCGACGGCTTCACCGCGACCGATGTGCGCCCGCTGGTCCGGCTGAACGTCACCATCGTGGTCGAAGCGAATGGCCGCCGCGAATCGGGCGGTTTCGGCCTTGGCGGACGCGAGCTGTATGACCGGGTGATGGCCCCCGAAACCTGGAACCGCGCCGTGGACGAAGCCCTGCGTCAGGCGCTGGTCAATCTGGAAGCCGTCCCCGCCCCGGCGGGCGAAATGCCCGTGCTGCTTGGCCCCGGCTGGTGCGGCGTGATGCTGCACGAAGCGGTCGGCCACGGGCTGGAGGGCGATTTCAACCGCAAGGGCAGCTCTGTCTATTCAGGCCGCATCGGTGAGCGCGTGGCGGCACCCGGCGTCACGGTGGTCGATGACGGCTCGATCACTGCGAAACGCGGCTCGCTGTCGATCGACGACGAAGGCACGCCCACACAGGAGAATGTCCTGATCGAGGACGGTGTGCTCAAAGGCTATATTCACGACCGGCTGAACGCGCGGCTGATGGGTGTCGCCCCCACCGGCAATGGCCGCCGCGAAAGTTTCGCGCACGCGCCGATGCCGCGCATGACCAACACTTTCATGCGCGGCGGACAGGATGATCCGGCCGAGCTGATGTCGCGCGTCAAGCGCGGCATTTACGCCACCAGCTTCGGCGGCGGACAGGTCGACATCGTGTCGGGCCGCTTCGTGTTTTCCTGCACCGAGGCCTATCTGATCGAAAACGGTCGGCTGAGCACCCCGATCAAGGGGGCGATGCTGATCGGCGACGGTCCCACCGCGATGACCCGCGTGGAGGGCATCGGCAACGACTTCGCACTGGACGAAGGCGTCGGCATGTGCGGTAAGGGCGGACAGGCCGTGCCCGCGGGCGTCGGCCAGCCCAGCGTGCTGATCGGCGGGCTGACCGTGGGCGGCACGGCGCTGAACTAAGCCCCCCACAACGCGCAAAAAAGCGCCGCGCCCCCTTATCGGGGACGCGGCGCCTTTCATTCGGTCAGGCCGCGATCAGCGGTGCAGGTCGAAGCGGTCGGCCTCCATCACCTTGGTCCATGCCTTGACGAAATCACCGACGAACTTCTCGCCCGCGTCGCCTGAGCCATAGACTTCGGCCAGCGCGCGAAGCTGGGAGTTCGAACCGAACACCAGGTCGACGCGCGTGCCCGTCCAGCGCGGCTCGCCTGACGCGCGGTCGCGCGCGACATAAGTGCCGTCGCCGACCGCTTCCCACTTCATCGTGAAGCTGGTTTCCAGCAGCTTGGCGAAGAAGTCGTTGGTCAGCACTTCGGGCCGGTCGGTGAACACACCGTGCGTCGAATCGCCATGATTGGCGCCCAGCACGCGCAGGCCCCCGACCAGCACCGTCATCTCCGGCGCCGACAGACCCATGATCGCCGATCGTTCGACCAGCATTTCCTCCAGCGAATAGGGCGTATCACCCCCGGCATAGTTGCGGAAACCGTCGAACACCGGCTCCAGTGGCTCGAACGATTCGGCGTCGGTCTGCTCGGCGGTGGCATCGGTGCGGCCCGGCGTGAACGGCACGCTGACCGCATGGCCCGCATCGCGCGCCGCCTTCTCGATGGCGGCGACGCCGCCCAGCACGATCAGGTCGGCCAGGCTGACGCGTTTGCCGGTGGCGGCAGCGTTGAAGTCGCGCTGCACGCCTTCGATCACCGACAGCGCACGAGCCAGCTCGACCGGCTCGTTCACTGCCCAGTCCTTTTGCGGGGCCAGGCGAATGCGCGCACCGTTCGCCCCGCCGCGCTTGTCGGTCGCGCGGAAGGTCGATGCCGATGCCCATGCCGTTTTGACCAGCCGCGACACCGACAGGCCCGACGCCAGCAGCTTGTCCTTCAGCGCGGCGATGTCGCCGGCATCGATCAGCGGATGATCGACGGCGGGCACCGGGTCCTGCCACAGGCGGGGTTCGGCGGGCACTTCCGGTCCCAACAGGCGCGGGTGCGGCCCCATGTCGCGGTGCGTCAGCTTATACCACGCCTCGGCAAATGCCTTGGCGAAATGATCGGGGTTTTCATAGAAACGACGCGAAATCGGGCCATAAATCGGATCGAAGCGCATCGACAGGTCGGTGGTCAGCATCGTCGGGCGATGCATCCGGCCCGGCACATGCGCGTCGGGCACGTCCTCTGCCGCGTCCTTCGCCACCCACTGATGCGCGCCTGCCGGGCTTTTGGTCAGTTCCCACTCATGCTCGAACAGGTTCTTGAAATACAGGTTGGTCCACCGGGTCGGTTCCTGCGTCCAGGTGACTTCCAGGCCGCTGGTGATCGTGTCCTCGCTATGGCCCTTGCCGAAGCTGTTGGCCCAGCCCAGCGCCTGCATCTCGACATCGGCACCCTCCGGCTCGGCGCCGACATGCTCGTCGGGCACCGCCGCGCCGTGCGTCTTGCCAAAGGTATGGCCACCGGCGATCAGCGCGACGGTTTCCTCGTCGTTCATCGCCATGCGACCAAAGGTTTCGCGGATGTCATGCGCCGCCGCCAGCGGATCGGGGTTGCCGTCCGGCCCCTCCGGGTTGACGTAGATGAGGCCCATCTGCACCGCCGCCAGCGGGTTGGCCAGGTCGCGCTCACCCGAATAACGGCTGCCCTCGGTGTCGCTGGTCGCCAGCCATTCGCGCTCGGGTCCCCAGTTCACGTCCTGCGCGGGTTCCCACACATCGGCGCGGCCACCGGCAAAGCCCGCGGTTTCGAAGCCCATCGATTCCAGCGCGACATTGCCCGTCAGCACCAACAGGTCTGCCCAGCTGAGCTTGCGGCCATATTTCTGCTTGATCGGCCACAACAGCATCCGGGCCTTGTCCAGATTGGCGTTGTCGGGCCATGAATTGAGCGGGGCGAAGCGCTGCTGCCCCTCACCCGCGCCGCCGCGACCGTCACCGATGCGATAGGTGCCCGCGGCATGCCACGCCATGCGAATGAACAACGGACCATAATGGCCGAAATCGGCGGGCCACCAATCCTGCGAATCAGTCATCAGCGCGGTGATGTCGGCCTTGACCGCTGCCAGGTCGAGCGTCTGGAACTCGGCCGCATAATCGAAATCCTTGCCCATCGGATTGCCGGCCGGGCCGTGGCGGTGCAGCACCGACAGGTCGAGCGCGTTGGGCCACCACAGCCGGTTGGTCATCTCGAACAGGACAGCGGCACCATCCACCTTGCCGCCCGAATGAACCGGGCACTTCGTCTCGACGTTCATGACATCTCCTCTTGGCGATTACGCACAACTTGATGATGGCAGGATCGCGTGACGCTTCGCCAACGTCCAACCGCTTGTTTCGGTCAGAGTAAGCGAGTTGTGCGTTTGCAGCGACCGCTCGACTTCATGCCCGGCGCCAGCTAACCCGGTTGCGATGCGAAGGATAAGAGAGCCGGTCGCGGCCACCATCCCGTCTGACGAAGGCGCCGGGGACATCGGCGAAATCCGCGATATCGTCGGTTTTCACATCCGGTTGGCGCATGGCGCGGTCTATCGCCACTTCACCGAAACCTTCGGTCATCTGGAACTGACGCAGAAACAGGTCGCGGCGATGTGGCTGGTCGACAATCACCCCGACATCGCCCAGTCGACGCTTGCCAAGCGGATGCGGATGGACCGCGCGACGATGATGGCGATCGTCAACCGGCTGGAAGCGCGCGGCTATCTTTCGCGCGGTCGCTCGGCGACGGATGGACGCAAGCAGACGCTGAACCTGACAGACGAGGGGCGGCGCGCACTGGCGACGGCGAAGGTCGCGGTGCGCGCGCATGAGGACTGGCTGAAGGCGCGCTATTCCCCGGCGGAGGTCGAAACACTGATCGCGCTGCTGACCCGGCTGCACAGCGAATAGCGCATCATGGCGCCGCCGCCAGTTGCGCTCGCAGATTGACCAGCACCCGCTGCGGCACCGGCGACAGGTCGCGTGCGGGCCTGCCCTTGCGAAGCCGGGCGCGATCGCGCTCCTCGGGCTGGACGACACGAACGCGCACCGGCGCGGGTCCACCGCGATGCAGGCCCAGCCGCTCGGCCGCGCCACGTGACAGGTCGATGATCCGCCGCCTGTCGGCAAACGGCCCGCGATCGTTGACGCGCACCAATATCCGGCGCCCGGTATCGAGCGCCGTCACCTCGACATAGCTGGGCAGCGGCAGCGTGGTGTGCGCGGCGGTGATCCATCTGGGCCGAAACCGCTCGCCATTGGCGGTGCGATTGCCCGATTCACTACCATACCAGCTTGCCAGCCCCAACATGTCATAAGTGGGATCGACCGCAGGGGCATAGGTGACACCGCGCACGCGATAGGGCGATCCGACCTTGACCGGCGTGTCGGCAACGGGACGGAATCCACCCGAACAGGCCGCCAGCGCCAGCATCAGGGCAGTGGGGACAAGGGCGCGGGGCAGCGGCATGGCGCCCTTCTGACCGGCCCGATCGCCGCACGCAAGGTTGCGTATAACCCATGTCAATCGCGTGCTTTTTCGCTTCGCCAACTGGAACGATCGTCGCTGCGAGGCGCTTGGGGCTTCGACAAGGAGGACCGCCATGACGCATCGCCCGACCCTGTTCACCCTTTCCACGGGTGTATCGTGAAACCCCGTGCACAAGCCGCCGTTGCGGTCGGGGCGCTGGCCGTGGGGCTGCTTGCCCTGACGCGCAGCACGGCAAAATCGCCATCGGGGACCGGCGCGGCGCCCGGCCGCACCGCGCGGCGCGACTGGTTCGGCCAATATCGCGTCGTCGGCAAGACGGTGACGATCGCCAGGCCTTCGCGAAACGAGCTTTTCGCGTTCTGGCGTGACTTCACCAACCTGCCCAGCTTCATGGAAAATCTGAATGCGGTAAGCCCGGTCGGCGATGGCCAGTTCGAATGGGAAATCGTCGCGCCCGGCGAAGGCAGCGTGCGCGTTGTCACCGAAATCGCCAGCGAGCGGCAGGGCGAACTGATCGCATGGCGATCGGTCGAAGGGTCGTCGATCGATACCGAGGGCCGCGTTGCCTTTCGCGACGCACCGGGAGACCGCGGGACCCAGGTCGAACTGGTCGTCGCCTATCGCCCCCCGGCGGGCAGGCTGGGTGTGGCCGTCGCCAAATTGCTCCAGCGCGAACCCGAAGTGCAGGCGCGTCGCGACCTGCGGCGGTTCAAGGCGCTGATGGAAACCGGCGAGATCCCCACCAGCGACAACCGGCTCGATCGGGAGAAGAACTGATGCGCGCGCTCACCTATCACGGGAAAAAGGATGTGCGTGTCGACACGCATCCCGATCCCGAAATCGTCAATCCCCGCGACGCGATCATCCGCGTCACATCGACCGCAATCTGCGGTTCGGACCTGCATCTGTATGACGGGGTGATCCCCGGCGTGCTGTCAGGCGATATCCTGGGCCATGAATTCATGGGCGAAGTGGTCGAAACCGGCCCCGGATCGACGCTGAAAAAGGGCCAGCGTGTGGTCGTGCCCTTCACTATCGCCTGCGGCACCTGCTTCTTTTGCGACAAGCATCAGTTCAGCGCGTGCGACAACTCGAACCCTGTCGACAAGCGCGAGATTTCGGAAACGCTCTACGGTCAGCCGATGAGCGGGCTGTTCGGCTATTCGCACATGACCGGCGGCTATCCAGGCGGTCAGGCGGAATATGTCCGCGTTCCCTATAGCGATGTCGGCCCGGTCGTGATCGAGAATGACGATCTGGAGGACGAACAGGTGCTGTTCCTGTCCGACATCCTGCCCACCGGCTGGATGGCGGCGGAAAACGCCCAGATCGAACCCGGCGATACCGTCGCCGTCTGGGGCGCGGGGCCGGTCGGGCTGTTCGCGGCGCAAAGCGCCAAGCTGATGAACGCCGCGCGCGTGATCGTCATCGACCATTATCCCCACCGGCTGGAACTGGCCGCGGGATTGGGGTGCGAGACGATCAACTTCCGCGATGTCGACGTGCGTGAGGCGCTGAACGAGATGACCGGCGGCATCGGTCCCGATGCGGTGATCGACGCAGTGGGGATGGAAGCGCACGGCTTCGCCGTCGACAACATGCTCGACATCGCCAAGCAGACCGTCGGCATGGGCGCCGACCGTGCCAGCGCGCTGAAACAGGCGCTGCTCGCCGTGCGCAAGGGCGGGCGCGTGTCGATCCCCGGCGTTTATGGCGGCATGACCGACAAGTTTCCGCTCGGCGCGCTGATGGAAAAGGGGCTGAAGATCGGCACCGGCCAGACGCATGTGCAAAAATACACGAAAATGCTGCTGGGGATGATCGAAGAAGGAAAGATCAACACCACCTTCCTCATCAGCCACCGTCTGCCACTGGAACAGGCCGCCGACGGCTACGCCAATTTCCGCAACCAGCAGAATGACTGGACCAAGGTCATTCTGAAACCCGGCGGCTGATTGCCAAACGGCCGCCCATGCTGGTTGCAAGGTGGGCAAAAGATAAAATTGGTTCACGTCCGCCGCGCGAACCGCCACGTTCCATGTCCTGCATCCGGCCGCTCCGTCGTTCGTCGTCGGGGCGTGCCGGCCATCGCGAACCGGGGAATCGGGTCTTGTCGGGCATTGCCGCGGCAAAGCGGCCCGCGCCCTTGTGGGACAAGGAAAGCGGACGATCGTGTCTGATGAAAATGTGACCGACCTGAACCATCTGCGCCGGCTCGAGGCCGAGAGCATCCATATCCTGCGCGAAGTCGTGGCCGAGGCCGAACGCCCGGTGATGCTCTATTCGGTGGGCAAGGATTCGGCGGTCATGCTGCATCTCGCCAAAAAGGCCTTCTATCCAGCACCCCCGCCCTTCCCGCTGCTGCATGTCGACACGACGTGGAAGTTTCAGGCGATGTATGAACTGCGCGACCGCGCGGCGCAGGCGGCGGGCATGGAATTGCTGGTCCATCACAATCCTGACGCGATGGCGCAGGGGATCAACCCGTTCGACCATGGCGGCCTTCACACCGACATGTGGAAAACCGAAGGGCTGAAGCAGGCGCTCGACAAATACGGGTTCGACGTGGCGTTCGGCGGTGCTCGGCGCGATGAGGAAAAGAGCCGCGCCAAGGAACGGGTATTCAGCTTTCGCAGCGCCAGCCACCGCTGGGACCCCAAGAACCAGCGCCCCGAATTGTGGCACCTCTACAATGCGCGCAAGGCGAAGGGAGAGAGCATCCGCGTCTTTCCCATCTCCAACTGGACCGAACTCGACATCTGGCAATATATCATGGCCGAAGGGATCGAGATCGTGCCCCTGTATTTCGCCGCGCCGCGCCCGACGGTTGAGCGCGACGGGCTGATCCTGATGGTCGATGACGACCGCTTCCGCTTTCGCGAGGGGGATCAGGTGGTCGAACGCTCGATCCGGTTCCGCACGCTGGGCTGCTACCCGCTGACCGGCGCGGTGGAGAGCGAAGCGGCGACCTTGTCCGAAGTCGTGCAGGAAATGCTGCTGACCACCACCAGCGAACGCCAGGGCCGCGCCATCGACCACGATCAGGCCGCCTCGATGGAAAAGAAGAAGCAGGAGGGCTATTTCTGATGGCCGATCGCGAAACCAGCTACCGCGCCGACGCGCTGATTGCCCAGGATATCGACGCCTATCTGGCGGCGCACCAGAACAAATCGCTGCTGCGCTTCATAACCTGCGGCTCGGTCGATGACGGCAAATCGACGCTGATCGGGCGGCTTTTATATGATTCGAAGATGATCTTCGAAGACCAGCTCGCCACGCTGGAGGCCGATTCCAGGCGGATGGGCACGCAGGGGCAGAATATCGACTTTGCCCTGCTGGTCGACGGTCTCGCCGCCGAGCGTGAACAGGGCATCACCATCGATGTCGCCTATCGCTTTTTCACGACCGAAAAGCGCAAGTTCATCGTCGCCGATACGCCGGGGCACGAACAATATACGCGCAACATGGTGACGGGCGCGTCGACCGCCGACCTTGCCGTGATCCTGATCGACGCGCGCAAGGGGGTGCTGACGCAGACGCGGCGGCACTCCTACCTCGCGCACCTGATCGGCATCCGCCACATCGTGCTGGCGGTGAACAAGATGGATCTGGTCGGGTTCGACCGGCATCGCTTCGACACGATCGTCGCCGACTATCGCGCGTTCGCCGAATCGATCGGGATTGAGGGGTTCGTGCCGATCCCCATTTCGGGTCTGGGCGGCGACAATATCACCAGCCGGTCCGAACGGACGCCCTGGTATGACGGGCCGACGCTGATCGACCATCTGGAAACGGTCGAACTGGACGTGGAGCGCGACCGGGCAAAGCCGTTCCGCATGGCGGTGCAGTGGGTTAATCGCCCGCATCTGGATTTCCGCGGTTTCGCCGGCATGATCGCCAGCGGTTCGGTGCGGCCGGGCGATGCGGTGCGCGTCGTCCCGTCGGGACGCACTTCCACCGTCGCGCGGATCGTGACCATGGACGGCGACCTGCCCGTGGCGGTCGCCGGACAGTCGGTGATGCTGACGCTGGCGGACGAGATTGATTGCAGCCGGGGCGACGTGCTGGCCGCCGCCGAACAGCCGCCACAGGGCGCTGACCAGTTCCAGGCAATGGTCGTCTGGATGGACGGCGAAGCGATGCTGCCCGGTCGCGCATATTGGATGAAGATCGGCACGCGCACCGTGTCCGCCACGGTTCAACCGCCCAAACATGTCGTCGACGTCAACACCATGGCCCAATTGTCGGCCAAGACGCTGGCGATGAACGATATCGGCGCGTGCGAAGTCTATACCGATCAGCCGATCGCGTTCGAATCCTATGCTGATGATCGCGAGCTTGGCGGCTTCATCCTGATCGACAAGGCGACCAACGCCACGGTCGCCGCGGGCATGATCGACTTTGCGCTTCGCCGCAGCCAGAATGTGCATTGGCAGGCCATCGACCTCACGCGTGAGGCGCGCGCCGCGCAGAAGAACCAGCGCCCCTGCGTGCTGTGGTTCACCGGCCTGTCGGGTTCGGGCAAATCGACGCTCGCCAATCTGGTCGAGAAAAAGCTGCATGCGCTGGGCAAGCACAGCTTCCTGCTGGACGGCGACAATGTGCGCCACGGTCTGAACCGCGACCTGGGCTTTACCGACACCGACCGGGTGGAGAATATCCGCCGCGTGGGCGAAGTGGCGCGGCTGATGACCGATGCGGGCCTGATCGTGCTGACGGCCTTCATCTCGCCCTTCCGCGCCGAACGGGCGATGGTGCGCGACATGCTGCCCGATGGCGAGTTCATCGAAATCCACGTCAACACCCCGCTGGAAGTGGCCGAGGCGCGCGACGTGAAGGGGCTGTATCGCAAGGCGCGCGCGGGTATGCTCAAGAACTTCACCGGGATCGACAGCCCGTATGAGGAACCGGAACATGCCGAAATCACGGTGGATACCGTTTCGATGACGCCCGAACAGGCCGCGGAATTGATCGTCGAGCGGATTTTCGGCGCGTGACGACCCTGGCCGATGACGCGCGCCTTGCCCGCCGGATCGCCGATGCGGCGGGCGCGCTGCTGCTGACCCTGCGCGACACCGGCCTGTTCGACGGCAAGGCATTGGGCGCGGCGGGCGACCGGGTGGCGAACGCGATGATCCTGGAGGCGCTGAAACAGGACCGCCCCGACGACGCCGTGCTGTCCGAGGAAAGCGTCGACGACCTCACCCGGCTGGAGCGCAGCCGCGTCTGGATCGTCGATCCGCTGGATGGCACGCGCGAATATTCCGAAGGGCGCGACGACTGGGCCGTCCATGTCGCATTGGCGGTCGACGGACAAGCGGCGGTCGGCGCGGTCGCGCTGCCGGCGCTGGGCGTTTCGTTCGACAGCGCCGCGCCGCCGCCGCTTCCTACCCCCAACACACCCCCCAGAATGCTGGTCAGCCGCAGCCGCCCCGCGCCGGAGGCCGTGGCCGTGGCCGGGCAGATCGGCGCCGAACTGCTGCCCATGGGTTCGGCGGGCGCAAAGGCGATGGCCGTGCTTCGCGGACAGGCCGACATCTACCTCCATTCGGGCGGGCAATACGAATGGGACAGTTGCGCGCCGGTCGCGGTGGCGCTGGCCGCCGGACTACATGTGTCACGCATCGACGGCGCGGCGATGCGCTATAACCAAAGCGACGTCTATCTGCCCGACCTGCTGATCTGCCGAGCCGAAGCGGCGGACGACCTGCTGGCGCGGGTTCGCCGCCTGAACCCCGCGCGGTCGGCGGCCTGACCCGCGCCATGCCACACCGGGCAGGAACCCCTTGATGGAATGGCTGAACATCCTGGCCGGACTGCTGGTCGGGATCATCGTCGGCATTACCGGCGTCGGCGGCGGCTCGCTCATGTCGCCGCTGCTCATCCTCGTGTTCGGCGTCGCGCCCGCCACTGCGATCGGCACCGACCTGTGGTTCGCGGCGATCACCAAAAGCGTCGGCGGCTATATCCACCACCGCCATGCCAGCGTCGATATGGGTGTCGTGCGGCTGCTGGCGCTGGGCAGCGTCCCGGCCGCGCTGATGGTCGGGCTGTGGCTGTGGTATTCGGGCAACGGCCATGTCGATTCGAGTTTGCTGAGCGTCAGCCTGGGCATCGTCCTGATCCTGACCTCGATCTCGACATTGTTTCGCCAGAGGATGGCCGGTTATGTCCAGTCGATCCCGATCCGGTCGAACCCCGCCTTTCCCGCGATGAAGCGTATTGCCACGGTGCTGGCGGGGGCGCTGCTGGGCGTGATGGTGACGATGACGTCGGTGGGTGCCGGGGCATTGGGCGCCACCATGCTGATGATGCTTTATCCCCGTCGCCTGTCGCTGCGCCGGCTGGTGGGGACCGACATTGCCCATGCGGTGCCGATCGCCTTTGTCGGCGGGGTCATCCATCTGCTGTTCGGCACGGTCGACCTGAGCTTGCTGGGGCTGTTGCTGCTGGGATCGGTGCCGGGCATCGCGCTGGGCGCACGGCTGGCCAGCACGGTGCCGGAACGGATCGTTCAGCCGGTGCTGGCCGCCGTGCTGCTGATCGCCGGTCTCAAACTGGCGCTTTAGCCGCTTTATCTCCTCCGCGCGGCCCGGTAACGCGGGCAACCGGCTGGGGGTTCAGGATATGATATTGTGCGGGTTCGGCATTTTCGGTCAAGACGTCGCCGGGGCGACGCCGCCGCCCGTGCGCCATCCGGGCGAATAACGGGGCTGTGATGCAGCATCCGGCGGCAACTCCCGATATCGACCGCGCGGCAACCCGCCGCCCTGGCGCAACGCCCGAATTGTCGGTCATCATCCCCACCTTCAACGAAGCCGGCAATGTCCGCGCGATAACGCAGGCGCTGGAAAGCGCGCTGTCGGGCATCCGGTTTGAACTGGTGTTCGTCGACGATGATTCAACCGATGGCACTCGCGACATTCTGGCCGAACTGGCGGATACACGCGGCAATCTGCGCGTGATTCACCGCGTCGGGCGGCGCGGCCTGGCCACCGCCGTCACCGAGGGGATGTTGAGCACCACCGCACCCTATCTCGCGGTGATCGACGCCGACCTCCAGCATGATGAACGGGTGCTGCCCGACATGCTGGCGCTACTGACAAGCGGTGAGGCGGACCTGGTGGTCGGATCGCGCTATACCGCCGGCGGTGGCATTGGCGACTGGGACGCGAACCGCGCGCGGGTCAGCACGGCGGCGACCCGGCTGGCGAGGCTGATCACCTCCGCCGACCTGACCGACCCGATGAGCGGCTTTTTCGCAATCTCGCGCCCGGCATTCTACAGCGCAGTGCGCGACCTGTCGGGACAGGGTTACAAGATCCTGCTCGACATTGCCGCGTCGGCGAAACAGCCGCTGCGCATCCGCGAACTCCCCTACCAGTTTCGCACCCGTCAGGCGGGGGAGAGCAAGCTGGATACGCTGATCATATGGGAATATCTGCTGCTGCTGGTCGACAAGATCATCGGGCATATCGTGCCGGCACGGTTCCTGTCGTTCATGTTCATCGGCGGGCTGGGCGTTTTCGTCCATATGGCGGTGCTGGGCTCGCTGGTCGCGCTGGGCGAACCGTCCTTTTTGTGGGCACAGGCGCTCGCGACGCTGACGGCGATGGTCTTTAACTTCTTCGTCAACAACATGCTGACCTATCGCGACCGGCGCCTGCGCGGCTTCATCGGCCTGTCGCGCGGTCTGCTGACCTTTGTTCTGGCCTGTTCGGTGGGCGCGATCGCCAATGTCGGGATCGCCGATTATCTGTTCGACGATGCGCTTTATAACTGGTTTTCGGCCGGTCTGGCGGGGATTGCGGTGGGCGTCGTGTGGAATTACGCGGCCACTTCGGTCTTCACATGGCGGGCGCGATAGGGCGGGCGCGATAGGGTGCGCGCCACAGGCCGGCGGCGCTAGCGGGTCGGCCGGCGGCGCAGCAGGCGGATCGCGGGCCGCTCCACGCTGACCGCGACCGCCGCCATGGTAATTGCCATCGCTTGCCAGCGTTTGCCCGCCGCACGGCGATAGCGCGCCTGCATCCGCTGAGGTGGTGCCGCTTTTCTGGACAGGTTGCTAAGCTAATCCCGACGTGAGGACGGACGGGAATGAAGACGACGAGGAAGCGCTATGGCGCGGATTTCAAAGCGAAGGTGGCGCTGGAGGCGATCCGTGGGGATCTGACGCTGGCGGAGCTGGCAGCGAAGCATGGGGTGCATCACACGATGATCGCGGCGTGGAAGCGTCAGGCGATCGAAGGGATGTCGGCGACGTTCTCCGGTGCCGGCGAGGCGGCCAGGGCGGCGAGCGACGCGGAGGTGGCCAAGCTGCACGCCAAGATCGGGCAGTTACTCGTGGAGCGGGATTTTTTAGCGAAGGCCTCCGGTCGATGAGCGTGGCACGGAGGCGGGAGTGGATCGATCCTGCTCACCACTGCCTGTCGATCGCGGCGCAATGCCGGCTGCTGTCGATCAGCCGGTCGAGCTACTATTATGCGCCGGTGCCGGAGACCGAAGAGACGCTGGCGTTGATGCGGGTGATCGACGCGGCGTTTCTCGACATGCCGTGGTACGGCAGCCGCCAGATGGTCCGGCATCTGCGCCGCAATGGCCATGATGTTGGACGACGACGGGTGCGGCGGCTGATGGCGAAGATGAGGCTGTCGCCGATCTACCAGCGGCCGCGCACGAGCGATCCGCACCCGCAGCACAGGGTCTATCCTTATCTGCTGCGCGGGCTGGCGATCGAGCGGCCGAACCATGTCTGGTGCGCCGACGTGACCTACATCCCGATGCGTCGGGGCTTCCTCTACCTGGTCGCGATCATGGACTGGGCGACGCGGAAGGTGCTGGCCTTGCGGCTGTCGAACACGATGGATGCCGGCTTCTGCGTGACGGCGCTGGAGGAAGCGCTGGCGCGCTTTGGAAGGCCCGAGATCTTCAACACCGACCAGGGTAGCCAGTTTACCGGCTTCGCGTTCACGAGCGTGCTGCGCGACGCCGAGGTGCGGATCAGCATGGACGGCCGGGGTCGGTGGATGGACGATGTCTTCATCGAGCGCCTCTGGCGCTCCCTCAAATATGAGTGCGTCTATCTGCACGCGTTCGAGACCGGATCGGAACTGCGCGCTGGCCTTGGCCGGTGGATCACCTATTACAATCACCAGCGACCCCACTCGGGGCTGGCCGGGCGAACCCCGGCGGAAGCTTATGGGTTGATCGGCGCTTCAGATCACGGGGGGCATGCCCCCCGTGATCTGATGATCAAAATGGCGGCATGATCGATAACCCGGATTAGCTTAGCTCAGCCGCAAAACTGTCCAAATAGGCGGGACCACCTCACACCTCGCCCACGCTCGTGCCATCCTCGGCCTGCTTCAACACGAAGGCGATTTGCGCCTCCGAAAACTTCGACTTCTTCATCGCTCACTCCACTTCCCTGGCCCTCCACCATAACTGGAATTTTCCAGCTCAAAGCGGCCCAGGAAATGGGCAGCAGGTCACACTGCCTGAGTGATGCCCTCGGACGACCGCTTGCCTTCATTCTGACCGGTGGTGAAGCAGCGGATTGTATGGCGTATAATGCGCTGATCGATTTGCCTGATCGCGCACCCGACGCCTTCCTTGCAGACAAAGGCTATGACGCCGACGCTATCCGCGCGGACCTCGCCGAAAGAACAATCAAGGCCGTCATTCGGGCCAATCAAACCGCCGTGTGAAAATCGATCAGGATCGGGCGCTCTACCGACAGCGCAATCGCATCGAGCGCATGTTCGGCCATCTCAAGATCAATCGCGCCATTGCCACCCGCTACGACCAACTGGCCAACAGATTCCTCGGCATGGTCGATACAGCCACCGCCAGATACTAGCTCAAATTCGTCCACCCGCCTGGTTTTCGCCTGAATGGTCGCATCAAGCTAGCAGACCGAAGTCTGCGATATTAACCTGCACGGCGATAGGCTTGAATAGCTATCAGCCGGTCGACCCCTTCGAGCCATAGAAATGGCGATACCAGTCGGCGAAGCGGCTGAGACCTTCCTCGAGCATGACCCGCGGCTTGTAGCCGGTCAGCGCGTGCAGCTTCGACACATCGGCATAGGTGGCGGTGACGTCGCCGGGCTGCATAGGGCGCATGATCTTGACCGCGTCGCGGCCGATCGCGCGTTCGAGCGTCTCGATCATCTCCATCAGCCCGACGGGGCAGCTGTCGCCGATGTTGAGCAGCCGGTTTTCATGCGCGGGCGGCGGATTGTCGAGGGCACCGATGATGCCATCAACGATGTCGTCGATATAGGTGAAGTCGCGCGCCATGCGGCCTTCGCCGTAGACTTCGATCGGGTCGCCGCGCAAAATCTTCTGGGTAAAGCCGAAATAGGCCATGTCGGGCCGGCCCCATGGGCCATAGACGGTAAAGAAGCGCAGCCCCGTCTGCGGCAGCGCATAGAGATGCGCATAGGACTGACTCATCAGTTCGCAGGCGCGCTTGGTCGCGGCATAGAGCGAGACCGGTCGGTCGACGCGTTCGTCCTCGGTAAAGCCGGCGCCGCCCATCGGCTTGTCGCCATAGACCGAGCTGGACGAGGCATAGACCAGATGCTCGAACCCCGGCGTATGGCGACATGCCTCGAGGATCGAGAGATGCCCGTCGAGGTTCGAGCGTTGATAGGCAAATGGGTTGTCGATGCTGTACCGCACCCCCGCCTGTGCCGCCAGGTGGACGACACGGGTGATGCCATGTCGTCCCACCAGGTCGGCAATGCCCTGTGCGTTGGCAATGTCCATGCGCTCGAACACGAACTCGCGCCGGCCGTTGAAGGTCGACAGTCGCGCATCCTTGAGCGCCGGGTCATAATAGTCGTTCAGGTTGTCGACGCCGATCACCGTCTCGCCGCGTTCAATCAGGCGGTGGGAGACGGCATGACCTATGAAACCTGCCGCCCCCGTGACGAGTACCGGCGCCGACATCAGCGACCCACCGCGTGATAGGTGAAACCGGCCTTTTCGATCATGTCGCGCGGATAGATATTGCGCATGTCGACCATGACCGGCGCGCTGAGCAGCGACTTGACCCGGTCGAGGTCCAGCGCGCGAAACGCATCCCATTCGGTAACGATCGCCACCGCGTCGGACCCTTCGAGCGCTTCATAGGGGCCGTCGCAATATACGACGTTGTCGAGCACCTTCTTGGCCTGTTCCGTGCCTTCGGGATCGAATGCGCGGACGGTGGCGCCGGCATCCTGCAGCGTCTGGATCACCGCGATCGCCGGGCTGTCGCGCATGTCGTCGGTATTGGGCTTGAAGGTCAGGCCCAGGACCGCGACGGTCTTGCCGCGCACGTCGCCGCCCATCGCGGCGATGACCTTGCGGCCCATCGCGCGCTTGCGGTTGTCGTTCACGCTGACGACCGCCTCGACGATACGCTGCGGCGCGTCATGGTCCTGCGCGGTCTTGAGCAGGGCCAGCGTATCCTTGGGAAAGCACGACCCGCCATAGCCCGGGCCGGCATGCAGGAACTTCGATCCGATGCGGTTGTCCAGACCGATGCCGCGCGCCACGTCCTGAACGTCGGCGCCCACCTTTTCGCAAAGGTCGGCAATTTCGTTGATGAACGTGATCTTGGTCGCAAGGAACGCGTTGCCGGCATATTTGGTCAGCTCGGCCGCGCGGCGGCTCATCTCGATCACCAGCGAGCGGTTGAGGGTCAGCGGACGATAGATCTGGCGCATGACTTCCATCGCGCGTTCGTTATCGCCGCCGACGACGACGCGGTCGGGCCGCTTGAAATCGTCGATCGCCGCGCCTTCGCGCAGGAATTCGGGGTTCGAGACAACCGCGAAATCGGCGTCAGGATTGGCTTCGCGAACGATCCGCTCGACTTCGTCGCCGGTGCCCACGGGCACAGTCGACTTGTCGACGATCACCGTGAAGCCGGTGATCGCGCCGGCGATTTCCTTGGCAGCGGCATAGACATAGCTGAGATCGGCATGGCCATCGCCGCGCCGCGACGGCGTACCCACCGCGATGAAGATGGCTTCGGCATCCTTCACGCTGTCGCCAAGGTTGGTGCTGAAGCGCAGCCGGCCGGCCGCCACGTTGCGCGCGACAAGTTCGTCAAGGCCCGGCTCATAGATCGGCATGCGTCCGTCGAGCAGCGCGTCGATCTTGGACTGGTCCTTGTCGACGCAGATGACGTCATGCCCGAAATCCGCGAAGCACGCCCCGGACACCAGCCCGACATACCCTGATCCCACCATCCGGATGCGCATTTACAATCCCTTCGCTGTTGTATCTTGCAGTGCAGCACGCCTTAAACGCAGATGTTTTGCGCTTCCAGCGGCAAAATAACGCGTGGGTCGAGCGGCAGCCGATTGACTCCGCTGGCCCACGCCATTCGTTCGTGCACAATATCCGGCAACGGGCCAAGTCTTTTGGCGGCCGACAGGGTAAGGAACCCCAAGGATGAGGCAGAACGATCCTAGATCTAAACGTGCTAGATGTACGTTCCCCGAGTAAATAGTTTGCAACTATATAATAGAAAAAACCTGCCTCGAAAATACTGGTATCGCGCTTCGATCAGGACATGAACCACGAAAGCGCAAGTTCTTTATATCCTTGCTCAGCCGTTGCGGCGCAATGAACTGACGTTCGCCTTTCACGTTAACGTCGCGGCTCGTCCGGTTGTCCAAATATGGGAAAATCGAATGCTGCCATCCCTTTGGCAGAACGGCACATCCTTCCGTTCGAACGCGCTGCCGGGGTTGATTATTCGTGGACTGACCGCCGCTGCGCCGCCTAAGCTGTTTAAGCGGTATCGAACCGGGCAAAGGGGCTCGAGCATGAATTGGTGCCAATGAACGAAACCGGATCGCTCTGCGGGTCGATCCGGGCATAATCGGTATGCGTTATGAATTGAGTCACAACCTTGCGTTCATAGACGTCGACCCGCTCACCCAGGCGCGTTGGTTCGCGCGGAAATTCGTCCGCACCGATCGCCGCCACCGCGCGATATACGGTGAACTTCGCGCGATCGACGGGACTCCCATTCTCGGCAAGGTTATCAAAAAAAGCGGTGAAATCGTCGTCCGACATTTGAAAGGGGCCAACGACCCGGTTCAGGATCGACCGGACCAGATC
>NZ_DATJLI010000154.1:0-5907 GCF_035490575.1 Sphingomonas sp.
GGCTGGGGCATCGAATTGCCGCTTTGCTGGGCAAGGGCGGCCGATGAAGCGAGCAAAAGCGCGGCGAACGCGAACCGACGGTGCATGATTACCTTTCCGTTGGAGGGGAAACTCCGATGGTCGCAGTAAAGACCCCTATCGCCGCAATCACAACCCGGTTTCGGGTGATATTGTCTCCAGCGTGACCATCCGGCCACCCGATCGTCATGTGTTCATGCGATGCTTACCATTGTGCGATAGGCGCCGGATCATGCATGACGAAACCCCCTGCGCCGACCCGCGGCCGCGTTCGGCGGTGTCGACCGGGTGCGGGCTGGCGGGGCTGGCGGGGCTGCTTTGCTGGACGGGCTTTGCCAAGGTGAACGGGCTGGATGGCCCCTATTCGGCGCTGACCAATCTGGTCGCATGCGGCGTGCCGATGTTGTTGTGGTCCGTGCTGGTCGACAAGGTGCATCGCAATCCATCGACGGGTATCGACTGGTCGAACGCCAAGCCATGGGGCGAGACGTTCGAGATCAGCCTGACTCGGCTGACGGGGTTGTGGACCACCTGGGGCGTGATCGCGATCGTCTATTTCGCGGCGCGCATCTATCATCAGGGCATGTTCGCCTTTGCCATGGCGTGTTTCGAAACCGCCGCGCCGTGGCTGTTCGTGCTGTCGATCCCCTATATCTTCCTGATCGACCGGGTGACGGTCGAGCCGCGCGACGGCACCTGGCATCTGGGCGCGTGGGTGATGGGGCTGGACGAGGCGATCGACCGGCAGGCCATTGCCGGGCATATCCGCGCCTGGACGGTCAAGGCGTTCTTCCTCGCTTTCATGCTGGCGATCGTGCCGGGCGGTTTCGGCGCCTTCATTCGCGGCGACATGGGTGCCGTGCTGTCCAGCCCGACCGCGATGGCGATGTGGCTGATTACCTTCATGTTCATGATCGATGTCGCATTCGCGACGGTCGGTTATGTGCTGACGCTGAAGCCGCTTGACGCGCATATCCGCAGCGCCAATCCGTTCGCGGCGGCGTGGATGGCGGCGCTGATCTGTTATCCTCCCTTCATCCTGATGGGCGACGGCGGGCCGCTCGATTACCATCAGGGCACGCATGGGCCGGACGGCTGGGCAGTGTGGCTGGACGGGCACCCGGTGCTGCTGGCGATCGTCGGCGCTGTGCTGGTCGCGCTGACGGGCATTTATGCCTGGGCGACGATGGCGTTCGGCCCCCGCTTTTCCAACCTGACGCATCGCGGCATCCTGACGCACGGTCCCTATGCGCTGTCGCGCCATCCAGCCTATCTGTCGAAGAACCTGTTCTGGTGGATTGCCGTCATGCCGATGCTGCCCGCCAGCGGCGAGTGGCAGGACGCGGTGCGGAACACGCTGCTGATGGGTGTCGTCAGCGGTGTCTATTACTGGCGCGCGAAGACCGAGGAGCGGCATCTGGGCCTCGACCCCATCTACCGCGACTATAGCGAATGGATGGCCCGCAACGCGCCGGTGCCGCGCTTCTTCGCGTGGCTGACGGGCAGGCGTCCGGCAAAAAAAGCGCTGCCTGCCGAGTGAATGCTCAGAAGCGGTTTTCAGAGTAGATGGCGCAGGCGTCGCCGTCCCATTTGGCGTGATAACGGTCGAGCAGCAGTTGCGCGGGCACCCGACCCGTGCGGACGATTTCGTGCAACGGGCCGAGAAAGCCCGTCTCGTCATCGCCCGATCCATTGAGCCGCGCGCGCGACGCCAATCCCCGATGCGCGATGGCGAGCGCCTCCCCCGCAATGTCCCGCAACGTGCCGCCGCCGGGCAGCGGTGCGTCCAGCGCCAGGCGCGGCACCGCGTTCCTCAGTGCCTCCCGGTCGGCCATCGACCAGCCCTTGACCAGATCCCACGCCGCATCCAGCGCGCCCTGATCGTAAAGCAGCCCCACCCAAAGTGCGGGCAGCGCGCAGATGCGGCCCCACGGCCCGCCATCGGCGCCGCGCATCTCAAGAAACGTCTTGAGGCGGACTTCGGGAAAGGCGGTCGACAAATGATCGGCCCAATCGTCCATCGTCGGCTTCTCACCCGGCAGGACGGACAATTCGCCCTTCAGGAAATCGCGGAACGACAGGCCCGCCGCGTCGATATAGCGTCCGTCACGATAGACGAAATACATCGGCACATCGAGCGCATAGTCGGTGTAGCGCTCATATCCGAACCCGTCCTCGAACACGAAAGGCAACATGCCGGTGCGATGCGGATCGGTATCGGACCAGATATGGCTGCGATAGGACAGCATCCCGTTCGGATGCCCCTCCGTCAGCGGCGAATTGGCGAACAGCGCCGTCGCCAGCGGTTGCAGCGCCAACCCGACGCGAAACTTCTTCGCCATGTCGGCTTCGCTGGCATAATCCAGATTGACCTGGATGGTGCAGGTCCGCAGCATCATGTCGAGACCCATCGTTCCCACGCGCGGCATGTGGCGCAGCATGATCGCATAGCGCCCTTTCGGCATGACGGGCAGGTCGGTGCGCGCCTTGTCGGGCCACATGCCAAGACCCAGAAAGCCGAGGCCGAGTTTCTCACCGACGGCCTTGACCTGTTCCAGGTGACGACCCGTCTCCGCACAGGTCTGGTGCAGGTTTTCCAGCGGCGCGCCCGACAATTCAAGCTGGCCCGCCGGTTCCAGACTGACCGTGCCGTCCGGGCCGCTCAGGGCGATGACATGGCCGTTTTCCTCGATCGGCGTCCAGCCGAATTCGGTCAGCGCCATCAGCAGGTCGCGAATGCCGCCCGGCTCGTCATAGGACGGCGCGCGGCAATCGGCGGTGCGATACACGAATTTCTCATGCTCTGTGCCGATGCGCCATCGCGACGCCGGCTTTTCCCCGCGCGCGAAATATTCGACCAGTTGCGAGCGATGCTCGATCACCGGCGCCTCGCTGGCCGAAACCGTCTTGGTGCTCATGGCCGCGCCTCTACGCCCGCACGCCCGCGCGCGCCAGCGTCATTTCGCGCCGGCCATTTCGAGCACCACGTCCCATTCCGCCGGGGTGACGCGGCCAACCGACAGGCGCGAATACTTGACCAGCTCCATGTCGGCCAGACGTGGTTCCGCCTTGACCTGTTTCAGCGTGACGGGGGCGGGCAGTGGTTCGGCGGGGCGGCATTCGACCGACACCCAATTGCCTTCCTCCCCATCCTTCTTCGCCGCGCGCGCGATTTCCATGATGCCGACGATCTGCAGGCCGATATTGCTGTGATAGAAAAAGGCGTGGTCGCCGACTTTCATCTCGCGCAGGTTGCGCGCGGCGGTGTGGTTGCGGACCCCGTCCCATTCGGTGCGGCCGTCGCGCACCAGATCATCCCACGAAAAGACGTCGGGTTCGGATTTCATCAGCCACAACGCCATTCCGGACTTCCTCGTTCATCTATCTAAATCACGCCTGAACGCGCGGTTCGCCGCCAGTTCAGCGAAGATCATGTAGCGTGTCCTTCATCAACGCCAAGGTGCGGGCAACTGCTCGCCTCTGGCGGTGCGGATACAGGAGGCACCATATGAACATCGTGACCAAGGCCACATTGGGTCTGGTCGCGGGCGCAACCGCCCTGACGGCGGCGTCCCCGGCCGAAGCGCAGTGGCGTCGTTATCATCGCGACCGGGGCGGCGATGCCGCAGCAGCGGCGATCGTCGGCGGCATTGCGGGGCTGGCGATCGGCAGCGCGATCGCCAACGACCGGTATCGCGACCGCTATTATCGCGGCGGCTATTACGACCGGGGCTATTACGGTCCGCGCTATCGAGGCTGGAACCGCGGCTATTATGGCCCACCGCGCCGTTTCTACCGCCAGCGCTGCTTTTCGCGCTGGCAATATGACCCCTATATCGGCCGCCGTGTGCGCGTCCGTTATTGCTGAGCGCAAGGACGGGCGGTGCTGCCATGGCATCGCCCGTCTTGTCGCGGGCAGGGCTTGCGCGTAGAGGCGCGCGCATGACTGACACGCCCCCCGATCGCCTGTCGATCCAGCCCAAAAGCCCGCATTTCGATCAGGCCGCGCTCCAGCGCGGCATCGGCATCCGCTTCAAGGGTGTCGAGCGCACCGATGTCGAGGAATATTCCATTTCCGAAGGCTGGATTCGCGTCGCGGTGGGCCGCAAGACCGATCGTCACGGCAATCCGCTGACCATCAAGCTGTCCGGCCCGGTCGAGGCATGGTTTCAGGATGCCGACAAAGCCGCCGCCGACGAATCGTCCGACAGCGAGTGATGTGACGGGCGGCACCGGAACCCGGCGCCGCCCCCATCTCGTCAGTGGACGAAGCGCGCCACCACGTCGCGATAACTGCGGCTGACCTTCACCTGCGCGCCTGAATCGAGCACCAGGAAGCATTCGCCGTTGGTGTGCGGCTTGACCTGCTTGACCAGGTCGAGATTGACGATGGTCGAGCGGTGCACCCGCTGGAACCGGCGCGGATCGAGCCGCTTTTCCAGATCCTTCATCGTCTCGCGCAGGATCAGCGTGTTGTCGCCGGTGTAGATGCACATGTAATCGCCGGCCGCGTCGATCCGCTCGATCGAATCGACATCGACGCGGAAGATCTGCCCGCGATCCTTGATGTTGATGAGCTTTTCAAAGCGATTCGCCGCCAGTTCGCCGCCGCCGCCATCGCTCATGTCCTGCACCGCGTCGGGCGCGACTTCGGCCAGCACGCCCTTGAGCTTCTCGACTTCGGCCTGCCCGCGTTTTTCGGTCAGGCGCTGGCGCACGCGGTCCAGCGTGTCGGCCAGCCGCGCTTCCTCCACCGGCTTCATCAGATAATCCATCGCCTGCGCCTCGAACGCGCGGATGGCGTGGTCGGAATAAGCAGTGACGAACACGAACAGCGGCGGTTCGACCTCAAGCAGGCCCTGCACGACCGAAAAGCCGTCAAACCCGGGCATCTGGACGTCGAGGAAGACAAGGTCGGGCTTGTGCGTCTTGATCGAACGGATCGCCTCGCGCCCGTTCATGCATTTGTCGATGATCTCAACGTCCTCGTGCGCCTGAAGCCGGAGTTCGAGGCCCTGAATGGCCAGCGGCTCGTCGTCGACAAGGATGGTTCGGATGGTCATGCTGCCTCGCGTCTGGGTTCCTCGACCTGGAACGGAATCTCGATTTCAACGCGGAAGCCGCCGCCGGGGTTCGCACCCGTGTCGAAGCGGTGGTCCGCGCCGTAAGCCTGGGCCAAGCGGTCGCGTATGTTGGCCAGCCCTACGCCGGTGGAAAGGCTTGGACGAGATTTGCCCTGCATCAAGCCCGGACCGCTGTCTGTCACGGCGATCTGCACCCGATCCCCGGTGAGCCGTGCCGAAACCGCGATCTCCGCTCCCTCTTCCAGCGGGGTGACGGCATATTTGATCGCGTTTTCCACCAGCGGCTGGAGCAGCAGCGAGGGAAGCCGCGCCCGCTCAACCCGCGCGTCGATGTCGAAGGTCGGGCGCAGCCGTTCGTCGAAGCGCATCTTCTCGATCTCGAGATAGAGTTTCAGCGTCTCGATCTCCTGCGCCAGCGTGACATGCGCGGTCGGTTCGTTCGCCAGCGTATAGCGCAGGAACGACGACAGCCGGCTGAGCATCACGTTCGCTCGCTCGGTCTGCTTCAGCAACACCAGCGTCGAGATCGAATTGAGCGTGTTGAACAGGAAATGCGGGTTGAGCTGGTATCGCAGCATCGCCAGTTGCGCCGACGACGCCTGCGTCTCCAGCGCCTGCATCTGGTCGATCTGCTGTTCGACGATCAGATACCAGTTGATGCCGAAATACAGCGCCGTCCACCCGGCCAGCACGGTGAAGTTCAGGAACACCGTTGCCAGCACCAGATTGATCGTGATGCCCGGCGTCGCGGAACGGATGAACGAGAAGGTGAAGGCGTCGAGCACGGCATAGATCACCGTCGCCG
>NZ_DATJLI010000155.1:0-29041 GCF_035490575.1 Sphingomonas sp.
CCGCCAGCCACAACGGGCGGCGGAGCGAGAGGTTCGCGAGTCGGGTGCGCGCGGATCGAGACATGAGCTGGAGCTAGACCCGTGGACGGCGGCGTGAAATAGGACAATTTGTCCTATCCCGGTTTTCGCGCGGGGCGCGTATGCAGCCAATATGTGCCCTTGCGGGTTTGCTTGACGCGACGCCCCGCCCCGGAGAAGACTGATCGCCATGGCCGAAGCCATCGCCAATTCATCCTCGCTCGAACGCGACGCCCGCGCGATGCACGCCGACGAGCGTGTCTCCCCCGGCGAAATCGCGATCGGCGTGATTATCGGGCGCACGTCGGAGTTCTTCGACTTCTTCGTCTATGCGATCGCCAGCGTCATCGTGTTCCCGACGCTGATTTTCCCCTTCATGGACAAGGTGTCCGCGACGCTCTGGTCGTTCGCGCTGTTTCCGCTCGCCTTTCTGGCACGGCCGATCGGCACCCAAATCTTCATGGCGATCGACCGTCGCCATGGTCGCGGGACCAAGCTGACCATCGCCTTGTTCCTGCTCGGCACCTCCACCGTGTCGGTCGGTTTCCTGCCGGGATATGAGACGATCGGGATCTGGGCGGCAGTCATCCTGGGCCTGCTTCGCATCGGTCAGGGGCTGGCGCTGGGCGGCGCGTGGGACGGTCTTGCCTCGCTGCTCGCGCTCAACGCGCCTGAGGGCAAGCGCGGCTGGTTCGCGATGGTGCCGCAACTGGGCGCGCCGCTGGGCCTGATCGTGGCCAGCGGCCTGTTCGCGTTCCTGCTGGGGACGCTGGGCGAGCAGGATTTCTATGGCTGGGGCTGGCGCTATCCGTTCTTCGTCGCGTTCGCGCTGAACGTCGTGGCACTGTTCGCCCGGCTTCGCATGGTCGTGACCGCCGAATATGCCGAACTGTTCAACAGCCGGGAACTGACGCCGTCGCGCGTCACGCCGACGATCAAGGCGCAGTGGCGCAACATCGTCATCGGCGCCTTTGCGCCGCTGGCCAGCTTCGCGCTGTTCCACATGGTCACGGTGTTCCCGCTGTCCTGGGTGTCGGTCTATACCGGCGAGAGCCTGACCGGTTTCATGCTGATCGAGATGCTGGGCGCGGCGTTCGGGCTTGGCTCGATCGTGCTGTCGGGCTGGCTGGCCGACCGGATCGGCCGCCGTTCGGTGCTGGCCTATACCGCGGCCGCGATCGCCGTCTTCTCCGGCTTTGCCCCACAATTGCTGCAAGGTGGTGCGCTGGGGGAAGCGGCATTCATGATTTCCGGCTTCATCCTGCTGGGCCTGTCCTTCGGCCAGTCATCGGGCGCCGTCACCAGCAATTTTCCCAAGCGCGCGCGCTATACCGGCGCGGCGCTGACCAGCGATCTGGCCTGGCTGTTCGGCGCGGGCTTCGCCCCGCTCGCGGCGCTGCTGCTGACCCATTATTTCGGATTGGTCGCGGCGGGCGGCTATCTGTTGTCGGGGGCGATTGCCACGCTGGTGGCGCTGGGCCTGAACAAGGAACTGGCGCGCCGTCTCGACTGATCGCAGCGCGCAGATTACATCGCGCGTCATGATCCTGCTTGTCGAAGACGATCCTGCCCTGCGCGTGCTGACCGCGCGCGCGCTACAGGAAAATGGCTATCAGGTGCGCGCCTGCGCCAATCCGCCGGAATTCTGGCAGGCGTTCGACGGGGGCGGGGTCGATCTGGTCCTGCTCGACATCATGCTGCCGGGCGCCAGCGGCATCGACCTGTGTCGCCGCATCCGCCAGCAAAGTGACGTGCCCGTCATCTTCATCAGCGCCAAGGGCAGCGAGGTCGACCGGGTGATCGGTCTTGAGCTGGGCGCCGACGATTACCTGCCCAAACCGTTCGGCACGCGCGAGCTGATCGCCCGCGTCCGCGCCGTGCTGCGCCGCTGGGAGACCAAGGGACAGACCGAACAGCGGTCAAAGGGCGTCGCCCGGTTCGAGGGCTGGACCGTCGACCTGCCCCGGCGCGAATTGCGCTCTCCGACCGATGCCGTGGTCGAATTGACCGGCGCCGAGTTCGATCTGCTGGCGGTGCTGATCGATCATGCCCAGCGCGTGATTGCGCGCGAACGGCTGATCGAATTGTCGCGCACACGCATCGGCGATGCATCGGACCGGTCGATCGACGTGCTGGTCAGCCGGTTGCGTCGCAAGCTGTCGACCGATGAACGGCCCGCGCCGATCGTGACGGTGCGCGGCGTCGGCTATATGCTGAGCGCGCCGGTGGATCGCGAATGATCCGCCTGCCGCTGTGGCCGGCGCTGGGCCTGATCGGGCGGCTGGTCGCAATCCTGTTGTTCGCGCTGGCGCTGGAATTCGTGGCCAGCACGCTGCTGTATGAGCGCGCCAGCGAGTTCTCGGTGCGCGACGACGAAGCCCGTCGCCTGGCCGAGCATCTGGTGATCGTCCGGCGGCTGGTTGGGGAAAGCACGCCCGCCCGCCGGGCTGAAATGGCTGATGAGTTGACCACTGATCGCTATGTCGTGCGCTGGAGCGGGGAACAGCCGCCACTGCCCGCCAACGGCCCCGCGCCCGACCAGATTCGGCAACAGGTGCTGGCATGGGAACCTGGGCTTCAGCACAAGCGGCTGCGCCTCGCGCTGCTGTCAGTGGGGCCGAAAACGGTGATTACCGGGGTCATGCAGTTGCCGGACGCCAGCTGGGTGTATTTCCGCACGCGCGATCCGGTGAAGTCGGCAGGCTTTCCGATCGAGCGGATCGTCGCCGCGCTGATCCCGGTGCTGGCGGTCATGCTGCTGGGCGGGCTGCTGATCCGGCGGACGCTCCAGCCGATTCGGGTGCTGACCGATGCGGTGGAGGGTTACAGGCCCGGCACCGCGCTGCCGTCGCTGGACGAGGAGGGACCCGCCGAAATCCGCCGCCTGATCGCCGCGTTCAACGCGATGCAGGCACGCATCCGCCGCCTGATCGATGAACGCACGCGCGCGCTGGCGGCGGTCGGCCATGATCTGCGGACGCCGCTCGCCCGGCTCAGGCTCAGGACCGATGCCATCGTCGAACCCGCGCTGCGCGACGAAGTTGCCGCCGATATCGAGGGGATGGAGGCAATGGTGAACTCGCTGCTCGCTTTCCTGGGCGGGGAGGCGGAACCGGAACTGCCGCGCAGGGTCGACCTTGCGGTGCTGTGCGCCAGCGTGGCCGACGATGCCAGCGACCATGGGCTGTCGGTCGCCTATCAGGGGCCGTCGCATCTTGAACGGCTGGTGCGCGCATCGTCGTTCCGGCGCGCGGTGGTCAATCTGGTCGACAATGGCGTGCATTATGGTCAGTCGGTGACCGTCCGGCTGGAGCAGGTCGACGGCGCCGTGCATCTGCATGTCGAGGATGACGGGCCGGGCATCCCGGAGGAATCGCTGACGCTGGTGCTGGAACCGTTCGTGCGGCTGGATACCGCGCGCGGTCGCGACACGGCCGGCTTCGGCCTGGGCCTGTCGATCGTCGCGCGCGCAATCGCGGATGAGGGCGGCCATCTACGGCTCGCCAATCGTGAAAGTGGCGGTTTGCGCGCCACATTGACCCTGCCCGGCTGATCCGCCGCACAGCAATAATTTGTTACACCCGGTTCCCGTCCGGAAACGTGCCGTGCGCTAGGGTAGGCTTTGCAAAAATTGCGCCCGCCGCAGGCGCAAAGCGGAGGATCGCCGAAATGAACGACGTCACCGGACGCGTTTCGAACCCAGAAGCTCGCCGCGCATGAGCGCCGTTGGCCAATCGAAATCCGCCGGATGGGGGGTGCTGCCGCCACTTGACGGGCTGAAGCAGGACTTCCCCGCTTCGATCGTCGTCGCGCTGGTCGCACTGCCGCTATGCCTTGGCATCGCACTGGCGTCGGGCGCTCCGCTTTTCTCGGGCCTGATTGCCGGCATCGTCGGCGGCCTTGTCGTCGGGCTGCTGTCGCGCTCACCGCTGTCGGTCAGCGGCCCGGCGGCGGGCCTGACCGTCATCGTCTTTGACGCAATCCAGTCGCTGCCCAGCTTTCAGGCGTTCACGCTGGCGGTGGTGCTGGCCGGCGTCATCCAGATGCTGTTCTCGCTCACCCGGTCGGGCGTGCTGGCCGAATTCGTGCCAAGCTCGGTCATCACCGGCATGTTGACCGCGATCGGCCTGATCCTGATCCTGAAACAGGTCCCGCACGCCGTCGGCTATGACGGCGATCCGGAGGGCGATTTCGCTTTTGCCCAGGGCGACGGGATGAACACGCTCTCGGCGCTGTGGTATTCGCTGGCGAACCAGTTGACGCTGGGCGCGGTCATCATTTCGACCCTGTCGATCGCTTTCCTGTTCTGGTGGGACGCCAACAAGCCCAAGGACGGCCCGCTCAAGCTGATGCCCGGCCCGCTGGTCGTCGTGGTTGCAGCGGTCGGCATCAACGCGCTGTTCGGCGTGATCGCGCCGGGCGTCCAGCTCCAGTCGCGTCACCTGGTCGAAGTGCCGGTGGCCGAAGGGCTGTCGGGCTTTCTCGCCCTGTTCGCGCTGCCCGATTTCGGGCAGTTCGGCAACGCGACCGTCTGGACCGTGGCGATCACACTCGCGATCGTCGCCAGCCTCGAATCGCTGCTCAGCGTTACCGCGATCGACGAACTCGATCCCCAGCGGCGCGTCACCGACAAGAATCGTGAATTGTTCGCACAGGGCGGCGGCAACATCGTGTCGGGCCTGATCGGCGGCCTGCCGGTCACATCGGTCATCGTCCGGTCCTCGGCGAATGTCGGCGCGAATGCGTCGAGCAAGCTGTCGACCATCCTGCACGGCAGCTGGCTGTTGCTCAGCGTGCTGTTGGTCCCCGCGATCCTCAACCTGATCCCGCTGTCGGCGCTGGCGGCGGTGCTGATCCAGACGGGTTACAAACTTGCCAAGCCCGCTTTGTTCATCCAGCGCTGGAAACAGGGCTATACCCAGTTCGTGCCGTTCATCGCCACGATCGTCGCCATCCTGTTCACCGACCTGCTGATCGGTATCGCGATCGGTCTGGTCATCGGATTCGTGTTCGTCATCGCCCGCAACTTCCGCTCGGCGGTGACGTTGGTGTGCGATCCCGACGGCAAGAGCTGCATGGTCCGCGCGCGCCGCAACCTGTATTTCATCCACAAGCTGGAGCTGCAAAAGGCGCTGAACGGCGTGCCCGACGGCGCCGATCTGCTGGTCGACCTGTCGGCCACATCCTATGTCGATCTCGACAATATCGACATAATCAACGCCTTCATCCGCGGCGCACCGTTCCGGGACATCACCGTATCGGTGCGGGGCGACATTGCTGAAAAGAGCGTAACGCTGGTCAATGCGCCGCGCCGGGAGCTGGTCCATATATGAACGATCACAAATTGCTGCTGCTCGCCAACAAGGCCTGGGCCGAACAGCTTCGCGACGAGCGGCCCGACTACTTCGCCCGCCAGGCGGAGGAGCAGAAGCCCAATTTCCTCTGGATCGGCTGTTCCGACAGCCGCGTCGCGCCCGATCAGATCACCAATTCGCCGCCGGGGGTCATGTCGATCCACCGCAACGTCGCCAATCTGGTTTATGAGGAGGACCGCAATTTCATGGCGGTGCTCCAGACCGCGATCGAGCGCACCAAGGTCCGCCACATCATCCTGTGCGGCCATTATGGCTGCGGCGGCGTTCAGCAGGGCTGGAAGCAGGAAGGGCGCGGCGCGATCGGCGAATGGGTATCCGGTGTCCACGACGTCTATGTCGAACATCGCGAGGAAGTCGACGCCCTGCCCGAGGGGCAACGCCTGAACCGCATGGTCGAACTGAACGTCCGCGATCAACTGGTGCGGCTGGCGCGCATGGATTTGATCCAGTCGACCTTTGCCGCGGGCCACGAACTCATGTTGCACGGCTGGGTCTATGACCTGCGTGACGGCATCCTCAAGCCGTTGATGATGATCGACGCGCAGACCCGGCTCGATACGGTGGAGCGCCCGCAGCCCGTGCTCGTCTAAAGGTCGGTCGGTCGCCGGCGCGCCCTGCGCCGCCAGCGACCCACCCGACCGGGAAGCGGCAGGCCCCTCCTTGCGGCTCCCCGGTCAAAGGGGCCGACGGTTCAGCGCACCGCCCAGTCTCCCGCCGCCGCCATCCACACCGACACCGCTGCCGCCGCCGCCGTTTCGGCGCGCAGGATTCGCGGCCCCAGCGCGATGCCCACTGCGGGCGGACAGGCGCGGATCGCGGCGCGTTCGTCGGGCGCAAAGCCGCCTTCGGGGCCGATCAGGATCGCCGCGGGACCAGGTCGCGCCGCCATGGCCGCCGCCGCCGGAACCCCACCCGTTTCATCGGCAAAGAACAGCGCACGCCCCTGCGGCCAGTCAGCCAGCAATGCCGGCAGCTTCACCGGATCGGCCAGCGAGGGCAGCGCGGTGCGCCCGCATTGCTCGGCCGCCTCGACCATGTGTGCACGCAGCCGGTCGAGGTTCAGCCGTTCGACGATCGTGCGGCGCGTCAGCACCGGAACCAGCCGGTCGACCCCCAGTTCGCACGCCTTTTCCGCGACCCAGTCGACGCGGCCCTTCTTGATCGGCGCCGCGCACAGCCACAGGTCTGGCGCCGGCTCGCGCGCGCGCATCCGGGCCATGACTTCCAGCACCAGGTCGCGTTTGCGAACCTCACGCGCTTCGGCCAGCCATTCGCCGGTTCGATCATCAAACAACAGCACCGGATCGCCGGACTTCATCCGCATGACACCCGCCAGATAATGCGCCTGCCCGCCGTCCAGCGGCAGGATCAGCCCGGCCGAAAGCGGCGCCTCGACAAACAGGCGCGGCGTCGAATCGGGCGGCCAGGCGGGTGTCGCGGCCATCAGCGGCGCGGGCGGCGGGGGGCGGCAGGACGTTCAGCGACGCGGGTCCACACCTGTTCGCGGCACCCGAAATTGCCGAACAGGCACCCCTGCCCGACCAACGTGTTGCGGTCCTCCAGCCAGATGCTGCCCGAAAAGCTGCGCGCCAGATCGGGGACATAGACCTCGCCGACCCATTCACCATCCTCCGCCGTGAAGCCGTCGAAGATGCGCGTGCCCACCAGTTCCTCGGTCCCACCCGCGGCGGCATCGGCGCGGGCCTTGTCATTGGCCCAGATGACGGTGCCGCACATCGCCTGCCCGCATCGGCTGGCACGGATGTGCACGCTGTTGGCGGCATTGCGCCACACGCCCGACCAGTCGGGCGCGCGCTGAACCGGCGCGGGTGCTGCGGCCAGCGACAGGCTGGCGATAAGCGACATGAACATTGCGACCTCTTGTCCCTGTTTCGCGCCCGCATATACGCATGGCGACCCTTTTGGGAGTCAGGCGACCCTGGCGCGTGTGGGCGCGGGCGTCTTGGGCTTGTATCGGCAAAGGTCCGCGACGACGCAGCGCCAGCATTCGGGCGTGCGTGCCTTGCAGACATAACGGCCGTGCAGGATCAGCCAGTGATGCGCGTGCAGGCGAAAGGGCTGCGGCACCGCCCTTTCCAGCTTCATCTCGACCGCAAGCGGCGTCTTGCCGGGGGCGAGGCCGGTGCGGTTGCCCAGCCGGAACAGATGCGTGTCGACGGCGAACGTCTCCGCACCGAAGGCCACGTTCATCACGACATTGGCGGTCTTGCGTCCCACCCCCGGCAGCGCCTCCAGCGCTTCCCGGCTGCCTGGCACCTGACCGTCATGCTTGTCGATCAGCGCCTGGCTGAGCGCGATGACGTTCTTTGCCTTGCTGTTGAACAGACCGATCGTCTTGATGTGCGCCTTCAGCCCATCCTCCCCCAGCGCCACCATCTTCTCTGGGGTGTCGACTTCGGCGAACAAAGCGCGCGTGGCGCGATTGACACCGGCGTCGGTCGCCTGCGCCGACAGCACGACCGCAACCAGCAGCGTATAGTCGTTGACCGATTCGAGTTCGGTCTCCGGGCTGGGATTGGCCTCCGCCAGCCGCCGGAAAAATTCGAAAACGTCCGCCTTCTTCAAAGGCCGAGCACCTGGTCCATCCGGTAACGCCCCGGACCCCGGCCCGCCAGCCACAGCGCCGCGCGCACCGCGCCGACGGCAAAGATCGAGCGGTCCTGTGCATAATGGCCGATCTCGATCCGCTCGCCATTGCCGGCGAACACGACATTGTGATCGCCGACCACCGTGCCGCCGCGCAGGCTGGAAAAGCCGATCGTGCCGCGCGCGCGTGCGCCGACCAGCCCGGCGCGGCCCTGCACGCCGGTCTCCGCAACCGTCGTCTCGCGCCCCGCTGCCGCTGCTTCGCCCAGCATCAACGCGGTGCCCGACGGCGCATCCACCTTGTCGCGGTGATGCATCTCGACAATCTCGATGTCCCAGTCGGAACCCAGCCGCCGCGCGGCGTCGCGGATCAGCGCCATGACCAGCCCGACCCCGACCGATGTATTGCCGGTTTGCAGCACCGCGATCCGCTCCGCCGCAGCGTCGATCAGTTCATGGTGACGCGGCGACAGGCCGGTGGTGCCGATGACGATCGGTGTGCCGGCCGCCATCGCCGCGTTCAGGTGCGCCTCCAACGCCGCGGGGGCGGAGAAATCGACCAGCACGTCGCAATCGCGCGCCAGCGTCGCGGGGTCTTCCCCCGCATCGACGCCGCCGGCGTGAACCGCACCCGCCGCGGGCATCGCCGCGACGATCGCCTGGCCCATGCGGCCCAGGCTGCCATAAATGCCGATCCGGTTCACGCGCACCTCATCTTCGTTCGGAATGTCGGGAGTGTCAGCCGACCTGCCGGTCGCCGGTATTGACGCCCATGGATTGCAGATATCGCTTCACGTTGCGCGCCGCCTGTCGCAGCCGCTGCTCATTTTCGACCATCGCGATGCGGACATAACCCTCACCGTCCTCGCCATAACCGACGCCTGGCGCGACCGCGACCTTGGCATGGGTGAGGAGCTGTTTCGAGAATTCGAGGCTGCCCAGATGGCGCAGCGCCGGGGGCAACGGCGCCCATGCGAACATCGACGCCCTGGGCGGCGGGATTTCCCACCCCGCGCGGCCGAACGCCTCGACCATCACGTCCCGGCGTTTGTGATAAAGCTGGCGGTTCTTTTCCACGATATCCTGCGGCCCGTTCAGCGCGGCGCACGCCGCCGCCTGAATCGGCGTGAACGCGCCGTAATCGAGATAGGATTTCACCCGCGTCATCGCCGCGATCAGCTTTTTGTTGCCGACCGCGAAGCCCATGCGCCAACCCGCCATCGAATAGGTTTTCGACAGCGAGGTGAACTCGATCGCCACGTCCTTGGCACCGGGCACTTCCAGGATCGAGCGCGTCGGGTTGCCGTCGAAATACAGCTCGGAATAGGCAAGGTCGGACAGCACCCAGACGCTGTTCTCCTTGGCCCATGCCACCAGCCGTTCGTAGAACGCCAGATCGACCGTTTCCGCCGTGGGGTTGGAGGGGTAATTGACGACCAGGATGCTGGGCCGCGGCACCGTGAACGCCATCGCGCGGTCCAGGCTGCGGAAATAATCCTCGTCCGGCGTCGTCGGCACGCTGCGGATCGTCGCGCCCGCGATGATGAAGCCAAAGGTGTGTATCGGATATGACGGGTTGGGCGCCAGCACCACATCGCCGGGCGCAGTGATCGCCGTCGCCAGGCTGGCCAGCCCTTCCTTGGACCCCATCGTCACCACGACTTCGGTTTCAGGGTCCACGTCGACACCGAAACGGCGGCCGTAGTAATCGGCCTGCGCGCGGCGAAGGCCGGGAATCCCCTTGGACTGTGAATAGCCGTGCGCCGATGGCTTTCGCGCCACTTCGCACAGCTTGTCGATGACGTGCGCCGGCGGCGGCAGGTCGGGATTGCCCATGCCCAGGTCGATAATGTCCTCTCCGCCCGCGCGCGCCGCGGCCCGCATCGCGTTCACTTCGGCGATGACATAGGGGGGCAGGCGCTTGATGCGGTAGAATTCGTCGGACATTTCCCTCACTCCTGGCGCCACGGGCGATTTCGCCGCTGCGGCAAGCCCGCTATACGGGGGGCCGGTGCCGACTGCCAGAGGGAGAGGACAGCCATGGCCGATCAGAAAATAGGCGAAGCGGCGACCCCGCGGCTGGAGGATCTGCAACACTGGACCTGGGTGATGGGCCGGATGCAGCAGATGATGATGGAACATGGGCTGGACATGATGCAGGCCGCCGGCGGCAAGCCGGGTTCCGCCGCCCTGCCCGCGCCGTTCGATCCGACGCCCGCGATCCGCGCGACCGCCGGTTTCTGGGCCGACACGATGAAGCTGTGGCAACGCTTTCTCGACCCCGCGCGCGCCGAACCCGCGACCGAACCGCCCGAACAGGCGGGCGACCGCCGGTTCAAGGCGCCGCAATGGCGCGAGGACCCGGTATTCGACTTCATCCGCCAGAGCTATTTCCTGATTGCCGATCATCTGGTGAAGGGCGTCGACGCGATCGAGGGCGTGGACCCCCGGCAAAAGGAGCAGATCCGCTTCGCCACGCGCGGGTTCATCGACGCGATGAGTCCCACCAATTTTCCCGCGACCAACCCGCTGGTGCTGGAAAAGGCGATCGAGACTAAAGGCGAGAGTTTGCTCAAGGGCCTGCAGAACATGCTGGCCGACCTGTCCAAGGGACAGATGACGCAGGCCGCACCCGGCGCGTTCGAACTGGGCCGCAACATCGCGATCACGCCGGGCAAGGTGGTCAAGCGCACCCCGCTGTATGAACTGATTCATTACGCGCCAACGACCAAGCAGGTCGGGCGCATTCCGCTGGTGATTTTTCCGCCGTGGATCAACCGTTTCTACATCCTCGACCTGACACCCGAAAAAAGCTTTGTCCGCTGGGCCGTCGATCAGGGGCTGAGCGTGTTCGTCGTGTCGTGGAAATCGGCCGACGCGTCGATGAAGGACGTGGTGTGGGACGATTATGTCGAGCGCGGACAGATCGACGCCATCGACACGGTGCGCGAATTGCTGGACGTGCCCGCGGTCCATGCCATCGGCTATTGCGTGGCGGGCACGACGCTGGCGGCGACGCTGGCGCTGCTGACCGCGCGCGGTCAGGCGGACAAGGTCGCGTCGGCCACCTTCTTCACCGCACAGGTCGATTTCACCCGTGCGGGCGACCTGAACCTGTTCGTCGATGACGATCAGATGGCGCTGATCCAGTCGCTGTCGCCCGATGGATTCCTCGATGGGCGATATATGGCCGCGACGTTCAACCTGTTGCGCGGTCGCGACCTGATCTGGAACTATGTCGCCAATAATTACCTGATGGGCGCCGATTATGCGCCCTTCGACCTGCTGCACTGGAACAGCGACGTCACCAACCTGCCGTCGCGCTGGCACCAGAGCTATCTGGCCGACCTGTATCGCGACAACAAGCTGGCGACCCCCGGCGCGATCCGCGTGGCGGGCACGCCCATCGACCTGCGCTGCGTGAAGACGCCGGCCTATGTCCAGGCCGGGCGCGAGGATCATATCGCGCCCGCCGAAAGCGTGTGGAAGATCACCGACCATTTCGCCGGACCGCTGCGCTTCGTGCTGGCCGGTTCGGGGCATATCGCGGGCGTGGTCAATCCGCCCGCGGCGGGCAAATATCAATATTGGACGCATGAGGGCACCGCGCCCTCGCTGGCCGACTTCATCGCCGGCGCGACCGAAACCAAGGGAAGCTGGTGGCCCGACTGGCGCCGCTGGCTGACCGAAATCGATGCCGAGGCGGTTCCGGCCAGGGGCGCCCGGATGCCTGGCAAGGGCCGTTTGAAAGCGATCGAGGACGCGCCAGGGCTTTATGTGCGAACGCGTTGATATCGTTCACAATCCCTGCAGCATTTCGCTTTTGTTGCATTGCACAAATTGCTTGAGATCAAGCCGGATTTAGGGTAGCTGCCGCGTTGCACCAAAAATTGGGAGGCGTGCGATGGCAACCAAGGGTCCCCGGCCCACCCCCCCGCGCAAGACGACTGCGCGTGGCAAGGCACCGATCAACACGGCTGAGGAAGCAGTGAAACCGCCCCTCGCGGCCGAACCCGTGACGGCACGCGCGCCCAGGCCCCCGCTTGCCGAACCAGCCGCGCCGACGCCGGCCGAAATTGTCTCAACCGCCGCCGAAGCGCCCGCAAAGGCCGTCGAAGCTGCCAAGGCGACCGCCGAGAATGTCGCCGCGCCCGTCATCACCGCTGTCGCCGAAGCCGCCGAGACCAATGTCGAGGCTGCCGTCGAAGGGATGACCGGAACCGCCCAGGCCGTAATGGCCGCGGCGGACATCAACGCAACGCCCGCTGACAAGGAAACCCAACCGATGACCGACATGAAGACCGCTGCCGACGCGACCACCCAGAAGGCCCAGTTCATGTTCGCCGACATGAACGAGCGCGCCAAGGCCGCGATGGAGAAGAGCGCCAAGATGGCCGAGGAAATGAACGATCTCGCCAAGGGCAACATGGAAGCGATGGTCGAATCGAGCCGCATCGCCGCCAAGGGCGTCGAATCGATGGGTCAGGACGCTGCTGAATACAGCCGCAAGTCGTTCGAGCACGCGACCGCCGCGATGAAGAACATGGCGTCGGTCAAGTCGCCGACCGAGCTGTTCAAGCTGCAGAGCGATTATGTCCGGACTGCGTTCGACGCCTATGTCGCCGAAGCGTCGAAGGCGACCGAGCAGATGCTGAAGCTCAGCAGCGATGCGATGCAGCCGCTGTCGAACCGCATGGCCGTCGCCGCCGACAAGGTGAAGACCGTCGCCTGATCGCGATCCAGGTCCAAACCGATACCGATTGGGGCGGTCGCATGATGCGGCCGCCCTTTTCATGTGCCCTTAACGCCCTTCGCCCCTTGCCGGGGGGCGGGTGCATCCCCTATTTTGCAACGCGTGATGACTGGCATCTCCCCAATTCGCATGAATGAAGATGATGATCGCGAAGACGGCGACGGCAAGGGCACGTCGATCGGTGTCGCCACGCGCACGCGGGAAAAGACCAAGCAACCCACGCCTTACCGCGTTCTGCTGCTCAACGACGATTACACCCCGATGGAATTCGTCGTGCTGGTGCTCCAGCGCTTTTTCCGCATGAACATGGAAGAAGCCACGCGCGTCATGCTGCACGTCCACCAGCGCGGAGTCGGCGTGTGCGGCGTGTTCAGTTATGAAGTGGCGGAGACCAAGGTGGCGCAGGTGATCGAGTTCGCCCGCCAGAACCAGCACCCGCTGCAATGCACGCTCGAAAAGGCCTGATGCCCCGGGCGATCAGCCGATAAAGCGGCGCACCACGTCCTTTGCGACGCGCACCGGGCGCCGGGTATCGGTGTCGAGCGCACACCAGCTCGACTTGACTTCCGCCAGCACTTCCTCGCCACGCTGGATCAGCGTCGTGAACATCGCGCGCGCACCCTCGACACGTTCGGCGACGACGGTCGCGACGACCGCATCGTCGATGAACGCGGGGCGGCGATAGGTGATCTCGTGCTTCAACGCGACCCAAAGGTGCCGCGCCACCGCTTCGGCCGGGGCAACCGCTTCCCAATAAGCGACCACCGCTTCCTGAACCCAGTTCAGATAGACCGCGTTGTTGACATGACCCATATGGTCGATGTCGGCCGGGGCAATGGTGACGGCGTGCTGGTGCATTGCAGCAAGGTGCGCCTTGCTGACATTGATGTCAATGAGCGATCAGCCCCGATCCGCCGCGCTTACCACATCCGCCGCGCGCAGCGACGCCAGCAATTTCATCAGATGCGCGGCATCGCGCACTTCCAGATCGATGGTGTTGGTGTGGAACGTCGTGTCGCGATTGTCGAGGCGCAGGCCGAGAATGTTTGCCTTGTGCGCGCCGATGATCGTCGCGATCGCGCCCAGCGCGCCGGGTTCGTTCTTCAGCGTCACGGCGACGCGCGCGGTGCCGCCCTCGGCCTTGTCGCCCCATGCCAGGTCGACCCAGTCGGCATCCTCGGTTTCGCCCAGCATCGAACAGGTGATGCCATGCACCTGGATCGGCACGCCCGGTCGCCGCACGCCGACGATGCGGTCGCCGGGAATCGGACGGCAACATTCGGCCAGGTCGAATGCCACGCCCGGCGTCAGCCCCTTGATCGAGATCGCCTGACGCTGGGGCGGCATGTCGGTGTCGGCATCCTCCGCCGAACCGGGCATCAGCGCATCCATCACCTGTGCGTCGGTCAGTTGCTGTTGCGCGATGGCGACCATCAATGCCGCCTCGTCAGACAAATGCAGGCGCCGTAACGCGTCGGTCAGCGCATCCTCGCTCAGCGCGACGGGCAGGCGCGCCAGGATATCCTCATACAGTTTGCGGCCCAGCGCCACGCCCTCGTCGCGCTCCTTCTGCCGGGAATGGCGGCGGATGGCGGCGCGCGCCTTGCCGGTGATCGCGAAGTTCAGCCAGTTGGGTTGCGGCGTCTGCGCCTTTGACCGCAGGATCTGAACCTGATCGCCATTCTGGATTTCGGTTCGCAGCGGCACGACGCGGCCGTTGATCTTGGCCCCCACCGCCTGATTGCCGAGGTCGGTGTGCACGTCATAGGCAAAGTCGATCGGCGTCGCGCCCTTGGGCAACTGCACCAGCTCGCCACGCGGGGTAAAGGCGAAGATGCGGTCCTGATACATCGCCATGCGCGTATGTTCGAGCAGTTCCTCAGGGCTGGCGGCATTGTCGAGGATTTCGACCAGATCCTGCATCCAGCGGATCTGCGTGTCGGGGCGCACTTCCTTTTGCTTATAGGCCCAGTGCGCGGCGAGGCCGTGTTCGGCCTGGGCGTGCATGGCCTCGGTGCGGATCTGGATTTCGATGCGGTTGTCGCCGGCATGGAAAACGCTGGTGTGCAGCGAGCGGTAACCGTTGCGCTTGGGCGTCGAGATGTAATCCTTGAACCGCCCCGGCACCATCGGCCATTTGCGGTGGATGACGCCCAGCGCGCGGTAGCATTCCTCCTCGGTCGACACGATCGCGCGGAACGCCATGATGTCGGACAGCTGTTCCAGACTGACATGCCGCTCCGACATCTTCTTCCAGATCGAATAGGGGTGTTTCTCTCGACCCGACACCTCTGTGTCGATCCCGGCGCGTCCCAGCAATTGTTTCAGCCCCGCGCCGATCTTGTCGATGCGGTCGCCGTCGCCCGCCTGCATCGCCGCCAGCCGCCGCGTGATCGATTCATACGCCTCCGGCTCCAGCTCGCGAAAGGCGAGCGTCTGCATCTCCTTCATGAACTCGTACATGCCGATCCGCTCGGCCAGCGGGGCATAGATATCCATCGTTTCGCGCGCGATGCGACGGCGCTTTTCGGGCTTCGGGATGAAGGTCAGCGTCCGCATGTTGTGCAGCCGGTCGGCCAGCTTGACCAACAGCACGCGGATATCGTCGGACATGGCGAGCAGGAACTTGCGAAGGTTTTCCGCCGCGCGCTCGTTCTCGCTCTGCGCCTCGATCTTGGACAATTTGGTCACGCCGTCGACCAGCCGCGCGACCGACGCGCCAAAGCGCGACTGAATCTCCTCCGGCGTGGCGACCGTGTCCTCGATGGTGTCGTGCAGGATCGCGGTCGCGATCGTTTCGTCATCCAGATGCAGGTCGGTCAGGATGCCCGCCACCTCGATCGGGTGGCTGAAATACGGGTCGCCATTGGCCCGTTTCTGACTGCCATGCGCGTGCATGGAAAACACATAGGCGCGGTTGAGCAGGGCCTCATCGGCCTGGGGGTCATAGGCAAGGACCCGATCGACAAGTTCATATTGACGCAGCACATCTTCAACTTGGGGGCAACCAGTGCGCTTTTGCAACGGCGGATATGTGCGTATCGCGCGCGCCGCGTCGGCTGCGTGACACGAATGCAACGACCGACTAGGTTATGCTCGATGCGACTTCGCGAACCGCTGCGCCAGTTGGCCGAACAATGCAGCCTGCCGACCGCGCTGGAGGCGATGGGCGAACGCTGGTCGTTCCTGATCCTGCGCGCCAGCTTCAACGGACTGCGCCATTTCGAACAATATCAGTCGGAGCTTGGCATCGCCCGCAACATCCTGACCAACCGGCTGGGGCGGCTGGTTGAAAACGGCATCCTGCACCGTCGGCCATGCGACGCCGACCGTCGCAAGGTGGAATATCGCCTGACCGACAAGGGCCGCGATCTGCTGCCGACGCTGGTGGCGCTGCGCCAATGGGGGGAGCGGTGGGAAACCGCAGGTCGCGCGACGCCGATGCTGGTCGATGCACGCGACGGGCGGCCGGTCGCGCTCGTGCGCGTCACCAGCCATGACGGCCGCGTGCTGATGCCGAATGACCTGATCTGGGCATTGCCCGACGAAGTGACCGACGATCCGGCATGAGGGATCCGCGCAACATCGTCGTCCTGACCGGCGCGGGCGTTTCGGCCGAGAGCGGCATCGCCACCTTTCGGGGTCCCGGCGGCCTGTGGGAGGGGCACCGGGTCGAGGATGTCTGCACGCCGGAAGCGCTGGCGCGCGATGCGGCGCTGGTGCACCGTTTCTATGACCTGCGCCGCGCGGCGCTGGCCGGCGTGGAGCCGAATGCCGCGCATCGGGCGCTGGCGCGGCTGGACGCCGAATGGCCGGGTGAATTGCTGATCGTCACGCAGAATGTCGACGACCTGCACGAACGCGCCGGCGCAATGCGGCTGCTGCACATGCATGGCGAGTTGAAATCGGCGCTGTGCGCGGCCTGTGGCGCGCGGCGGCCCTGGGCGGACGGTCTGCCGCCCGCCACCGCCTGCCCTGATTGCGGCGCGGCGGCGATGCGGCCCGACATCGTGTTCTTTGGCGAGATGCCCTATCACATGGACCGGATCGAGGCCGCGCTGTCCGCCTGCGACCTGTTCGTGTCGATCGGCACGTCGGGCGCGGTCTATCCCGCAGCCGGGTTCGTCCAGACCGCCGCGCATTGGGGCACGACGACGCTGGAGATCAATCTGGAACCCTCCGCCGGCAGTTTCCTGTTCGGCGAAAGCCGCATGGGGCGGGCGGCGACGCTCGTGCCGGCCTGGGTGGATGCGCTGCTTGCGCCCTACTCCACCCAGTCCAGTCCGATGTCGCGGTAAAGGCCGCGATCCTCGTCCCAGCCGGGCTTGACCTTCACATGCAGATACAGGTGCACGCGCACGCCCATGATGCGCGACAATTCGGCGCGGGCGCGCGCGCCGATTTCCTTGATGCGCGCGCCGCCCTTGCCCAGCACGATCGCACGCTGCGTTTCGCGTTCGACCAGGATCTGCTGGTGAATCTCGACCGATCCGTCGTCGCGCTCCAGATAGCGTTCGGTGTCGACCGCGCTGGCATAGGGCAATTCGGCATGGAGTTGCAGGTAGATCTGCTCGCGCGTGACCTCGGCCGCCAGCATCCGGTCGGTCGCGTCGGACACCTGATCCTCGGGGAAATGCCACGGCCCCTCCGGCACGCGCGCGGCCAGCGCGGTTTTCAGTTGCTCGACCCCGTCGCCCGTTGTGGCCGACACGAAGAAAATCTCGTCGAACGCCAGCCGCTCGTTCAGCCGCTGGGCGTGGTTCAGCAGGCGCGGTTTGTCGGCGATGTCGACCTTGTTCAGGATCAGGATCTTCGGTTCGCGCCGCGCCGCCAGCCGGTCCACGATCTCCAGCACCTTTTCGGGCAGGCCGCCCTTGGCATCGACCACCAGCGCGATCGCGTCGGCGCCCTCGGCCCCTTCCCACGCCGCCGATACCATCGCGCGGTCCAGCCGCCGTTTCGGGTCGAACAGACCCGGCGTGTCGACCAGCAGCAACTGCGTGCGGTCGTGGATGGCGATGCCCATCAACCGCACGCGCGTCGTCTGCGCCTTGGGGCTGACGATCGCGACTTTCTGACCCACCAGGGCGTTGACGAGCGTCGACTTGCCCGCATTGGGCGCCCCCACCACGGCGATCAGGCCGCAGCGGGTCGTTTCGTTGGATTCGATCATGCGTGAAGCGTTAGCGCGCTCACTTCAACAGCACCAGTTCCTCGGCCATCGACGGGTGCAGCGCCACCGTCGCGTCGAACGCCGCCTTGGTCAGCCCGGCCTTGACCGCGACCGCCGCGACCTGAAGGATTTCGGGCACGTCAGGGCCGATCATATGGATGCCCAGGATGCGATCGGTGTCGGCATCGCAGATCAGCTTGTAGAGCGCGCGTTCGTTGCGCCCCGCCAGCACGTTTTTCATCGGACGGAAATCGGACTGATAGACCTTGACCGAACCATGTTTCTGCCGCGCCTCCCCCTCTGTCATGCCAACGCCCGCGATCGGCGGGTGGCTGAACACGGCGGACGGGATACAGTCATAATCGACCTGTGTCGGCTTGTTGCCGTAAAAGGTGTCGGCAAACGCCTGCCCCTCGCGAATGGCGACGGGGGTCAGTTGCACGCGGTTGGTCACGTCGCCGACCGCAAAGATGCTGTCGCAGCTTGAACGATTATCGGCATCGACCGTGATCGCGCCCTTATCGTCCCATTCGACGCCCGCATTTTCCAGCCCCAGGCCGCCGCTGTTGGGCACGCGGCCGGTGGCAAACAGGACGCAATCGACTTCGATCGGATCATGGCCGGTCATCTCGACCTTCAGGCTGCCGTCATCCTGCTTCTCGATGCCGCGGAACTCGGCATGGAAGCGGAACTCGATGCCCTTCATGGTCGAAATCTGGAGCAGCCGGTCGCGCACCTGCTCGTCATAGCCGCGCAGGATCACGTCGGTGCGATTGATGAGCGTGACGTGCGAGCCGAACTGATGGAAAATGCCGGCAAACTCGTTGGCGATATAGCCGGCGCCCGCGATCAGGATGCGCCGGGGCAGACTGTCCAGATGAAACACCTCGTTCGAGGTGATGCCATGTTCGTGGCCGGGGCAGGACGGGACGTGCGGCGTCGCGCCGGTGGCGATCAGGATGCGTTCGGCGGTGACGGTGCGGCCGCTGGCCAGTTTCACTTCATGCGGACCGGCGACGGTGGCGCGTTCGTGGACGATCTCCGCGCCGCTCGATTCGATGGTGGTGGTATAGGCCTTGTTCAGCCGGTCGACCTCGCCCAGCACATTGTCGCGCAGCGTGGTCCAGTCGAATGCGCATTCGGCGGGCACGTCCCAGCCGAACTGGCGCGCGTCGCGCAGATCCTCGGCGAAATGCGCGCCGTAGATCAACAGCTTCTTGGGCACGCAGCCGCGAATGACGCAAGTGCCGCCGACCCGGTATTCCTCCGCCACCGCCACCCGCGCGCCATAAGCCGCCGCGACGCGCGCGGCGCGCGTGCCGCCCGATCCGGCGCCGATGACGAACAGGTCATAATCATAATCGGCCAAGGCGGCGCTCCTTCAATCCAGTGCGGGCTTTGCGTGCCAGATAGGGGCGATGGCGACGCGTCACAAAGGATTTGATCGGGGAACCTTCCCCCGCGCAAAGCGGTAAACGGCGATGGTGGTAAAAGGGTGATAATGCGTCGATCGTTGAAATGGGTGGCCGGGGGCGTATTGTGGCTGGCGATCATCGCCTGTCTGGCCAGCGTGCTCGTCCCGCCCTTCCTCGACCGCATTTATTACCGCGGCCCGGCGACCGATCATTTCGACGGCGACCGCTTCTTCAATCCCGATGGCGACGACTCCGCCGCGCCGCCGGGCGGCGGCAGCCGGGCGGGCTTTTTCTGGCGGCGACTGACGGGGGAGGGCGAAGTGCCGTGGCCCGGCCGGGTTCCGGTGACCCCCGATCACCCACCGGCGCGCGTGTCGGGCGGCGACATGCGCGTCACCTGGGTCGGCCATGCAACCGTGCTGGTGCAGGCGGGCGGGCTGAACATCCTGACCGATCCGATCTGGTCGCCGCGCGCCGGGCCGTTCGGCCTTGGCCCCGCCCGCGTGACCGAACCGGGCATTGCGCTCGACGATCTGCCGACCATCGACCTGATCGTCATCAGCCATAATCATTACGACCATCTGGACCTGTCGACGCTCAAGCAGTTGTGGGCGCGTGATCGCCCCCGCATCGTCACCAGCCTGGGCAATGACAGCGTGATTTCAGCGGCAGGCGTGCCTGCCACCGCCGTTGACTGGGGCCGGGCGGTGAGCGTTGCGCCGGGCGTCGCGGTGCATGTGGTGCGGAACCATCACTGGGGCAGCCGCTGGTTTGCCGATCGCAACCGTGCGCTGTGGTCGGCGTTCGTGGTGACGCTGCCGGGCGGCAATCTGTTCTTCGCGGGCGATACCGGCTTTGGCGACGGCGAATGGCCGCGCGAGGCAGCGGCGCTGGGACCGATCCGACTGGCGCTGATCCCGATCGGCGCGTTCCGCTTCACCCCCGGCCAGATGGGCACCGGCAGCCATATCGGCCCGCCCGACGCGATGCGCGTATGGGACCGGATGGGTCAGCCGATGGCGCTGCCCGTCCACTGGGGCACGTTCAAACTGTCGGCGGAGGGGCGCGAAACGCCGCCCCGGATGCTGGATGCGCTGATGGCGTGCGCCGGGCAGGACCGGACACGATTCCAGCCCCGCGCGCCCGGAGCGCCATGGTCGGTGCCGCCGCTGGCCGGGGTAAGGCCGCGCCCGCTGGATCAGGCGCGGCTGACCGCATGCGCGCAGACGCCCGCCGTCACCACCCTGCCCTGACCTCAGGCGCAGTCGCCGATCCGTTCGCCCTTCACGCGGGATCGCATCGACATCCGCCCACGTTCGCCGCCGGTCGATTCGATCGCGCTTTCGGTTTCGAAATGCGTCGCGTCGAACGTGCCCGTCATGGTGATGCGCGCGGCCTCGATCGCGCGCCCGTCACCGGCGCACGTCATCACCGCGTCGACGCGACCGGCTTTCATGCTGAAACGGTCGAAGCGGCACTGTCCGCGCTGCCCGCCGAACAGGCTTTCACTGGGATTGGCGGACTGTTCCTCGGTCATGCAACTGGTGACGCTCGATCGCGACATCATCTGCTGGCGCATCTGCTCGGCCATGCCTTCCGGCATACCGGGGACCTGCACATCGACGACCTCGACCGTGCTGCGCCACTGGCCGGGCTGGAACCGGGTCGCTGCGGATGCGGCGCGCGCCTGTTCGGCCACGTCCACCACGCTGGCGTTACGCATCTCCACCTCGCCGGTCGCGGCAGCGCTGTCGCGCGTGCTCTCACCGCCGCAAGCCGCCACGGTGAGGGCAAGGCACGGCACCAGCACGCGCATCATTGCCCCGCGCTCCCCGCGCCGCCGGGTCCGGCCAGGTCTAGCACGGCGGCGGTCATCGCAATGGTGCCGGTGACGATCGCGGGTTCGGGCGCGATCTTGAACAATGGCGAATGGTGCGACGGCACCGGCGGCCCGCCGCGCCGGGCGGCATCGATCACCGACTGCGGCGTGCCGCCGACCGCGAAATAATAGCCTTTCACGCCGGTATCGGGCTGGATGAAATAAGCGAAATCCTCCGCCCCCATGCCCTTCTGTTCGAACGGCACGACATTTTCCGCGCCCAGTGCGGTCACCATCGTCGCGTTCAGCCGGCGGGCCAGCGCGGCGTCGTTGATCGTCGTCGGCGTGCCCTCGATCACGTTCACGACAGGCATCTTGTCGGCGGGCATCCCGTTCAGCTCGCCCACGCCCTTGGCCACGCGGCGGATGCCCGCGATCAGGCGCGCGCGTTCCTCCTCGTCATTGGCGCGCACCGTGACCTGCAACTTCGCCTCGTCCGATATGATGTTGTGCTTCAGCCCGGCATGGAACGACCCGACGGTGATGACACCGGGTTTCAGCGGTTGTTGTTCCCGGCTGATAAGGCCTTGCAGCGCAATCACGATCTGCGACGCGATATAGACCGGATCCTTGCCCATATGCGGGCTGGCCCCATGCGCGCCGATGCCCGGCACGGTGATGTCGACCGAGTCGGAGGATGAATATTGTATCCCCTCCGACGCCGTCACCTTGCCCGCGCCCAGTTCGGACGAGACATGCAGCGCCAGTGCATATTCGGGTTTGGGGAATCGGGTATAAAGCCCGTCCTTCACCATGGCGTGCGCCCCGCCCACCCGTTCCTCGGCGGGCTGGACGACAAAGATGACGGTGCCCTTCCACCGGTCCTTCATCGCCGCCAGCCGCTTTGCGGTGGCGATCATCGAGGTGATGTGCGTATCATGCCCGCAGGCGTGCATGACCGGCGCCTCGATCCCGTCGATACCGACCTGGCGCACCTTCGATGCATTGGGCAGCCCGGACTTTTCCTCGACCGGCAGGCCGTCCATATCGGCGCGGATCATCACCACCGGGCCGTCACCGTTTTTCAGCACGCCGACCACGCCGGTGCCGCCCACACCCTCGGTCACTTCGACGCCCGACACCTTGCGAAGCTCGGCGGCCATGCGCGCGGCGGTCTTGGTTTCCTTGAAACTCAGCTCGGGATTGCGGTGGAACCAGTCGAACGTCGATGCCAGCTCGGCCTTGTAATCGGCGCGCACCGCAGCGGCATAATCCGGCTCGGCGGCGATGGCGGGCGCGGTGCCGGCAAGCAGCATGGCGGTGGCTGGCAACAGATAACGCATCAAACCCGGTCTCCCCCTCTTGTTGCAACGCAGCCTATCGCCCTCGCGGCGCATGTCGAGCGACTTTGATCGCAAGCATCGGGATGCGCGCGCCGGGCACCCAAGCTATACCGGCGCGCATGATCACGCCCATCGCCGAAGACGACGCCTGGGCCGCTTTCGAGCGGCGCGACCGGTCGTGGGACGAACGGCTGGTGGTGGCGGTGACGACGACGCGCATCTACTGCCGCCCCTCCTGCCCCGCACGGCGACCCCGGCGGGATCATGTCCGTTTCCTGCCCGACGGCGCGGCGGCGCGGGCGGCAGGATACCGCCCTTGCCTTCGCTGTCGCCCGGATGAAGCAGCCCGCGACCGGGTGGCAATGGCGCGCGCGATCGCGACGATCGAGGGGTCGGAAGCGCCCCCATCGCTCGACGCCCTGGCCCGCATCGCCGGCTATGCCCCGCATCATTTCCACCGCATCTTCAAACGCGCGACGGGCGTCACCCCCGCCGCCTATGCCCGTGCCCGCCGCGCCAACCGCGCCGCCGATGCGCTCAGTCAGGAGCCGAACGTGACCGATGCCCTTTACCGCGCGGGCTATTCCGGCCCCAGCCGCTTCTACGACGAAACCCGCGACCGGTTGGGCATGGCGCCATCGGCCTGGGTGCGGGGCGGCGCGGGGGTGACGATCCGCTGGGTCGTGGCGCCCACCAGCCTTGGCCCGATGCTGGTCGCCGCCACGGCCAAGGGGCTGTGCCGCGTGTCGTTTGACGAGGATGAGGCGGCGCTCGCCGCGCGCTTTCCCAATGCCACGATCCAGCCTGGCGGCGACGCGCTGTCGGCGCTGGCCGCGCGCGTGGTGGCGGAGGTGGAGGCACCCGGCCGCGACACCGACCTGCCGCTCGACGTGCAGGGCACCGCCTTTCAGGAAGCCGTTTGGCAGGCGCTGCGCCGCATTCCGGCGGGGGAGAGCATGAGCTATGCCGAGCTGGCCGCCGCCATCGGCCACCCGCGCGCCGTGCGGGCAGCGGGGTCGGCGTGCGGGGCGAACAACGTCGCGGTCGTCATCCCGTGTCACCGCATCACCCGCAGCGACGGGTCGATGGGCGGCTATGCCTATGGCCTGGAGCGCAAGCGTAAGCTGCGTGCGCGGGAGGAGCGCGGGGATTAGGGCTTGACCGGCGGCGCGGTGGAGGCGCGGATCGTCAGGCTGGCGGGGATCGCCTCCGGCGTCCGATCGACGGTGCGCCCTGCCTGTTCGTCGATGATCCGCTCGACCGCACGCGACGTGACCTCGGCGATCGGCTGCACCACCGCCGTCAGCGGCGGGTGGGTGAAGCGGACGATCGGCGTGTCGTCAAAGCTGATGAGCGACAGGTCGTCCGGCACGCCCAGCCCGCGCCGCCGCGCGACTTCCAGCGTGGCCAGCGCCATGCGGTCGTTACTGGCGATGATCGCAGTTGGCGGGACCGGCGCGGCCAATAGCGCCTCTGCCGCTATCAGCCCCGATTCATAGCTGAAATCCCCGCGCGCCAGCAGTGCGTCGGCATCATGGCCTGCCGCCGCCATCGCCGCGCGCCACCCCTCGATCCGCCAGCCGCTCAGTTCATACGCCGCCGGTCCGGCGATAAAGCCGATGCGCGCATGGCCAAGATCGATCAGATGCTCGGTCGCCAGCCGCGCGGCGCGTTCGTCATCCATGGTCAGGGCAAAGCCGTGGTCGTCACGCAGCGTGCCGATCCGCGCGACGCTCACCTGCTGCGCCTTCAGCAGCCGCAGGATCGTGGCGTTTTCGGAATGCGGCGGGGTCAGGATCACGCCATCGGGCCTGAGCGCCGCCAGCGCCGCCGACAATTCGCGCTCGATATGGTCGCTGTGGGTGTCGACCAGCTCGACGATCAGGCGATAGCCATGCTCGGCGCACTTCACCATGCCGCCCAGCATCATCTGGTCCACCCAGTCGGTGCCCTGCCGTTCCCGCCAGTCGGCGATGGTGCGCTCACGGTCGTTGAGCGCGAGGATCAGATAGGATCGCGACCCGCTCATCCGTTGGGCCGCGATCGACGGGAAATAACCCAGCTTGTCGATCGACGCCTGCACCCGCTCGGCCATTTCGGGCCGGACGCTGCTCTCCTTGTTGATGACGCGGCTGACGGTCTGGAGCGAGACCCCCGCATCCGCCGCGACATGCTTGATCGTCACTGCCTGACGCCGCCTCGCCATGGATCAGGCAGTCCCCGCGGCGGCGCCGCAATAACCGGCGACATAGGCGCCGTGTTCGGGCAGACCCGCGACCGTCTGGCGCACGCGGTCGCGCAGCGTGTCCAGAAACCGCGCCATATCCGCGTCGCTCAATCGCGCCGCGATCGGGTGCGACGATTGCGGCACGATGCCCTGTCCCATCATCACCTGAACCCAGCTGTTTTCGGCGAACAGCTCCTCGTTCTTGCGGAACACGCGGCCGGTTTCGCGGAACAGTTGCATTTTCTGCGCCAGCGTGTCGGGCACGTCCATCGCCGCGCATTGCCGCCAGAAGGGCGAATCGCGCCGGTCGGTCGCCTTGTAATGCAGGATCAGGAAGTCGCGGATCTGGACCATGTCCTGAAGCTGCTGTTCGTTGAACTCCGCCACGTCGCTGGCGTTCACGCCGCCCATCGGCAACATGCGGATCAGGCGCAGGATCGCCCGTTGGATCAGGTGGATGCTGGTCGATTCCAGCGGCTCCATGAACCCGCCCGACAGGCCGATGGCGATGCAGTTACGCACCCATTGCCGCCGCCTGGCGCCCGTGGTGAAGCGCAGGTGGTTCGGCTCGCTCAACACCTTTCCCTCGACATTGCCGAGCAGCCGGTCGAGCGCGGCATCGCGGTTCAGGTATCGGCTGCACCACACCAGCCCGTTGCCCGTGCGGTGTTGCAGCGGAATGCGCCATTGCCAGCCCGCATCATGCGCCATGGCACGGGTATAGGGCATGGGCGGCCCGACATTCCCGGTCTGGACCGCGATCGCCGAATCGCACGGCAGCCAGTGCGACCAGTCATCGAAGCCGGCATGTAGCGCGCCCTCGATCAGCAGGGCGCGAAAGCCGGTGCAGTCGAGGAACAGGTCGCCCTCGATCCGCTGGCCGCTTTCCAGCATCAGCGCGGCGATGTCGCCGCTTTCGCCGTCCAGATCGACAGCGGCGATCCGCCCCTCGATGCGAACCGTGCCGTCGGCTTCCGCCATGGCGCGCAGGAACGCGGCATAGCGGGTCGAATCGAGATGATAGGCGTAATTCAGTCCGTTGTCGGGCAGGTGCGCGAACCGTCCCTGCAACGCGGCGACCAGTTCCAGGCAATAATCGTCATAGGGCGCATCATGGCCGCGCGTGCGCCCGTTCATCCAGTAATGCTGGAATCCGGCGGCCCAGTGATCCTTGCCGGTGATGCCGAACGAATGGAAATAACGGTCGCCGCCGTCGCGCCAGCCGTCGAACAGGATGCCCAGCTTGAACGTCGCGCTGGTCGCGCGCATGAAATCGGCCTCGTTGATGCCGAGCAGCCGGTTATAGGTGACGAGCGGCGGGATCGTTGCCTCGCCGACGCCCACGGTGCCGATCGCGTCCGATTCGACCAGCGTCACCTGGGCCGCGCGGCCCATGGTCCGGGCGATCGCCGCCGCCGCCATCCACCCCGCCGTGCCGCCGCCCGCGACCACGATCCGCTTCATCGCCCCCTCGTTCATCGGCTGAGCTGCCGCAACAGATAGGCGCGCAGCCGTCCCGCCGTCTCCGGCGTCAGCGGCGCCAGCACGCCGCGCCCGTCGGGGGGCAGATGCGCGGCGGCGGCTTCGGCGTCGCCGAACACATAATGGTCGAACAGCGCGCGCCAATGCTCGCGCTCGTCCGCCGGCAAATCGCGGATCGCCAGCAGCGCGTGATTCAGCGCGTCCTGTGGGTGGCCCAGCCAGCGCGGCGTTTCGCGCCACCAGTAATTGACCAGCACGTTGAACGCATCCAGCGCCTCGACATGGTGCCACCACATCGCGGGCACATACAGCGCGTCGCCCGCCGCCAGATCGGCGACCTGTCCCACCGCCAGCGCATCGGCAAAGCGGGGGAAGCGGTCGAAATCGGGCGCGTGGAAATCGATCATGCTGACCGCGCGACCTGCGGGGGTATTGTCGATCGGTCCCAGATACAGGTTGGCGAACTGGTCGCGCGGGAACAGCGTGAAGCGCCGCCGCCCGACCGCGACACAGGCCAGATTGTGCGGCACGTCGTTATGCGCGGCGATCCGCGTGCGCGTGCCGATCCAGATGCTGGCCAGGCACGCCCGCTCGCCCAGATCGACATGATTGGCCGCGTGCAGCCCGTCGAAATAATCATGGATGTCGACCGACCCCAGATAAATGGTCGGTGCGTCGGCACGCCCTTCGCCCTCGTCCATCCGCGCAAAAATTTCGGGCAGGCGCGCCGACATCATGCGAAAGTTCATGCCCATTGCATCGTCATAGAACAGCCGGTCGCCACCGGTGCCGACCGACACGGCAAAGGCCCGGTCGCGCGCGCACGCCGACAGGTAATCGCGCGCCGCCCGCCCCGATTCCCGCCCCGCCGCAACCAATGGCCAGTCCGCCACCAGCCCGCGCACGATGAACGGCGCATCCGCCGCGCGCAGCGCAGCGTCGAGCGCGGCGGCATCGGCCACCGCCACCTCACGCACCGGCGGCAACGCGGCGAAAATGGAGCGGTCGGCCTCAGCCATCGGCCAGTCGCCGGTTGCGCCGCGCGACCAGTCCCGACAGGTTGGTCAGCGACGCCAGCGCCATGAAGATCGGCATCAGATGCCCGTCCCGGTGCAGTTCGCCCAGCACCGCACCGTCCAGCGCACGCAGCTTTGCCTCGTCAATCACATGATAGCCGACCAGGCGGTTGGTCGCGCCGTCCTGCAACGTCACTTCCAGCGTGAACGGCTCCAGCAGTTCGTGGCGACGCAGCGCGTCGAAAAACGCGGCCGCGCGCTGATAGCCCGCGTCCAGCGCGCGCAACTGCTCGATCGCGGCTTCCAGATAGGGGGTTGCGCCACCATCCTCGTCGAACAGGCGCACGCCGTCATCGCGGATGCGTGGGCTGTCGAGGTCGATATGCACCTGCCGCGCATCGCCGCCGGGCACGGTGCCGATCAGCAGCGGCTGGATACCGATCGCCAGCGGCAATGCGCCCACATCCCACCGGTCGCCAGCCAGATACAGGTTCTCGCCCGGCTCGAACCCGAACAGTGCATGAGCGTCGAACCGGTTGGTTTGCAGGTCGAGGCGGAACAGGATCGGATAATCGTTCTGCACGCGCCGGAACTCGTCGGGCACGACGATCGCGCTCATCACTGCGTCGCCCAGCACCTCACCGCGCGACAGGGTGACGCGCAGGTCGCGGTGCGTCTGGGGGTCGAGGATCGCGTGATTGGCCATCAGTGCAGACGCTCCGTTGCGGGGACAGGGTGCGCGGCGCGGGTCAGCGTGTCGAGCGCCGCGCGGTTGGTGGGCAGACTGGCCGCCAGCGTCCGGGCGCGGCGGCCGACCTGTTCGATCCGCTGGGCGACGGCGGCCATGCCCTCGACCCCCATTGCCCCCGCCGGGGGCGGCGCGGCGCCCATGCCGTAGAGAACATATTGATAGCTGGCGGCGGGAAACACCTCGTCCACATGGTCGAAATCGTGCGGGCCGGGCGGCTGGTCGCGCCACAGGGCGATCAAGTGCGACAGTCGATCGGGAATGGTGTCGGCCGCGCGGTGATCGCGCCAGTAATCCGAGGTCCGTTGGCTCAGCACATAATGCAGCTTCAGAAACTCGACGATCCGGTCCCAGCGATAGCGGAACAGCGCGTTGAAGCGCCGGGCGTGCAGCGGCATCGCCGCAGCCGTGTTGGGGAAATTGTCGATCAGCGCGTCGAGCGACAATTCGATGGTGACGATCGCCGACGCCTCCAGCGGTTCGAGGAACCCTGCCGACAGGCCGATGGCGATGCAGTTGCGCTCCCAGAAGCGTTCGCGGTGTCCCGACCGGAATACCAGCCGCCGGAACGACAGCAGTGCGGGATCGGCATCGGGCGCGGTGCGGCGCAGATAATCGGTCAGCACCGCCGCTGCCCGGTCATCATCCATGTGCCGCGATGAATAGACGCATCCGACACCGCGCCGCGTCGGCAGGCCAATGTCCCAGATCCAGCCCGCGTCATGCGCCGTCGCATCGGTCTGCGACGCGATCGGCGCATCGGGCGCGACCGGCACCCGCACCGCCAGCGCACGATCGTTGAACAGCACGTCGGATCGATCGACAAACGGCACGCCGTAACGCTCGCCGATCAGCAAAGCGGCACGACCGGTGCAGTCGATGAACAGGTCGCCGGCGATGTCGCCGTGGCCGCGCGTCGCGACAGCGGCGATATCGCCATTGTCGGCCATGGTCGCGCCGTCGACATGATCGCGCACATGCCGCACGCCCAGCCGCTCGACCGCGTGCCGCCGCAGCAATTCGGCCAGCTTGCCCGCGTCGAGATGATAGGCATAGTTCAACGCG
>NZ_DATJLI010000156.1:0-4777 GCF_035490575.1 Sphingomonas sp.
GCTTCAAGCGACTGGCGCGACTGGCCGCTGACGCCGGGGGACTGGCGATATCAGGCCACGGCCGGCGGATCGGTCGCGCGGTTCGGGGCGAATGTCGCCAGCCTGACATGCGACCGGGCGAGCCGGACCGTCACGTTCGCCGTGCAGGGGGCGGGCACGCGCGCGGTGGTGCGGACCAGCAGCGCGTCGCGCACCTTGCCGATGACGCCTGCCGGCAGCGGGACGGTCGCTGCCCGGCTGGGCGCGCGCGACAACCTGTTCGATGCGATGGGATTCAGCCGGGGTCGCTTCGTCGTGGAGGGTGTGAGCGCCCGACCGCTGGTCATCCCCGCCTGGCCCGAAATCCTGCGCGTGGCGGAGGATTGCCGGGGCTGACCCCCGGCCGTCCCGTCATCCCGCGCGGAAGCTCAGGCCCGCCTTGGCCTCCAGCCGGTCGCGCAAGGTCGCGCCCATCAGCGCGGTGGGCGTCCACACGCCGCCCGCGCTTTCGGTTTCGCCCAGCAGCAGCGCCGTTTCGGCGATCATCTTGCTGGTCGAGCCATAGCCGGGGTCCATGTCGCCGGTGACGACGGCCTCCACCCGGTCGCCATCGGGCATTTCGGCAATGAACAGCAGGTCGTAAAAGCCCGCCTCGCGTGCCTCGCGGCTGGGTCCTTCGCCGGGTGCCGGTCCCTTGTCGCCGCCGACGGGATTCATCCTGGCGATCGCTTCCGCCGCCGCCTTGCCCATTTCGCCGAGACCGGGGGCGATCATCATTTCGTCATAGACGAAATCGGCGCCATATTCGTGGCCGAGCAGTGCGTTGGTGCGGTGGACGTTCTTGGTGTTGATTGTCGCCATGACGAACGGCGCGACCCATGCGCCAACGGCGGGGTCATATTCGGGCAGCAATCCCTTGGGCTGTGCCGGCCCGTCGAAGCCCGGCGTCAGCGCGAAGGGATCGACCATCAGTTTCAGTATCTGCGGCTCACGCGCCGCCGCCGCCATGGTCGCGCGCGCGCTGGCGAAGGTGCCGCCGGAAAAGGTGCCCTGCATCTTGCGGACGCGGCCCTTCACGCGCGGGGCGGAGCGGCCGAACTTGGCCTTCGCGCATTGCTGCGCTGCCCAGACGCCCAGGTCGAAGGGGATCGAATCGAACCCGCATGAAAACACAATCCGCGCGCCCGACGCCTTTGCATCGGCGTCATATTTGTCGATCATCGCGCGCATCCAGGCCGGCTCGCCGCACAGGTCGACATAGGATGTGCCGGTATGCGCGCACGCCGCGACCAGCGGTTCGCCGTAAAGCTGATAGGGGCCAACGGTGCTGAGGACCACTCTGGTCCGCTGGCACATCGCTTTCAGCGCCGATGGATCGTCGGCATTGGCGGCGATCAGCGGCAGCGCGCCGGGCGCGCCGGTTTCGTTGCGCGCCGCCTCCAATCTGGTGAGCGAACGGCCCGCCATCGCCCATTTCAGGCCGGGATAGGTGAGCGCCAGATATTCGGCGACCAGCTTGCCGGTATAGCCGGTGGCGCCATAGACGATGACGTCGAACTCGCGTTCCATGCCCACTCTCCAATCGGTTTCGTTATGCAACCTCATTGAATTGCAGCGCCGCGAGCCGCGCGTAAAGCCCGCTGCGCGTCATCAGCTCCGCATGGGTGCCGGTTTCCACGATGCGCCCGTCATCCATCACGACGATGCGGTCGGCATTGCGGACGGTGGCAAGGCGGTGGGCGATGACCATTGTCGTGCGGCTGGCCATCAGCCGTTCGAGCGCGTCCTGCACCAGTCGCTCGCTCTCTGCATCCAGCGCCGATGTCGCTTCGTCGAGCAGCAGGATCGGCGAATCGCGTAGCAGCGCGCGCGCGATGGCGATGCGTTGCCGCTGCCCGCCTGATAGCCGCGCGCCGCCTTCGCCGAGGAAGGTGTCGAGACCGTCGGGCAATTCGCGCAGGAAATGACCGGCATTGGCGGCCTCTGCGGCGGCCCAGATCTCGGCCTCGTCCGCGTCCCAGCGCCCATAGCGCAGATTGTCGCGGGCGGAAGCGGCGAAGATCACCGTTTCCTGCGGCACCATGGCGATGCGCGACCGAACGGCGGCGGGGTGAGTGCGGTTGACCGGCACGCCGTCGATCCGAACCTCGCCCGAATGGGGGTCGTAAAAACGCTCGACCAGCTGGAACAGCGTCGACTTGCCCGCGCCTGACGGACCGACGATCGCCACCGTCTCACCCGGCGCGACATCGAGCGTGAAGTCGTGCAGCGCCGCCTGATCGGGGCGGGTGGGGTATCGAAACTCCACCCGGTCGAAGCTGATGCGCCCCTGTGGCGGGACCGGCAGCGGCAGCGGGTCGGCGGGCGGGGCGATGTCGGGCGCCTGTGACAGCAATTCGGCCAGCCGCGCGGCGGCCCCCGATGCGCGCAGCAGATCGCCATAGACCTCGATCAACGCGCCGAACGCGCCCGTCACCAGCCCGGCGGTCAGCACGAACGCGGTGATCGACCCGCCCGTGGTGCGGCCCGTCGCTACGTCGCTGACCGCTTCCCAGATGATGAGCGTCACCGCCCCGAACAGCAGCAGGATGACCAAAGCGGTCATCAACGCGCGCGTGCCGAACCGTGCCTTGGCGGTGGCAAAGCCGCGATCGACGGCGGCGGAAAACCGGTCGGCCTCGCGCGATTCCTGGCCGAATGCCTGCACGATCTTCATCGCGCCCAGCGTTTCGTTGGCGGTCGCGCCGATATCGGCGACCCTGTCCTGGCTGGAACGCGAAAGGCGTCGCACCCGGCTGCCCAGCGCCATCACCGGCGCGACGATCAGCGGCAGGCCGAGCACCAGATAGCCCGCGATCTTGGGACTCAGCGCGAACAGATACAGCGTGCCGCCAACGCCGACCAACAGGTTGCGGAGCGCGATCGAAACGGTCGAGCCGACAATCTGTTCGACCACGGCGGTGTCGGCGGTCAGTCGGCTGGCGATTTCGGACGGGCGGTTTTCCTCGAACCAGCGCGGCGCCATGCGCAGCAGGTTGCGCTGCACCGCCACGCGCATGTCGGCCACGGTGCGCTCCGCCAGCCATGATACGAACCAGAAACGGGCCGCCGTGGCGCAGGCCAGCACCGCGACCACCATCAGCAAACGGTGGAAATAGGGCGCGATCGCCGCCGGGTCGGTCCCGCCGGCAAAGCCGTTGTCGACCACCAGCTGGAAGGTGCGCGGAATATACAGCGTCGCCGCCGCCGCCGCGACCAGCGCCAGCACCGCGCAGATCAGTTGCAGCGGATAGGCCCGCGTGAAGCGCCAGACGACGAGCAGGTTGGACAATTTGCGCGGCGGCGCGGCGGATGCGGTTGCGGCGGTGGCCATGCGCGCCCGGTTAGCGCGAAGCGGGCGGGGGGGGAAGGCGCACCATAACCATCCCCAAGCGAAGGTTGCTTGTCGCAGGGGCCGCGCGGCCTATCTTGTCCACCATGCAGATCGCCAGCAACACCATCGCGCTTATCGGCAATACCCCCCTCGTCCGGCTGCACGGCCCCAGCGAAGCGGCGGGCGCGGACATCTTCGCCAAGTGCGAATATGCCAATCCCGGCGCCAGCGTGAAGGATCGCGCCGCGCTGTTCATCGTCGAGGATGCCGAGGCGCGGGGCCTGATCCAGCCCGGCGGCACGATTGTCGAAGGGACGGCGGGCAATACCGGCATCGGGCTGGCGCTGGTCGCCAATGCCAAGGGCTATAAGTCGATCATCGTGATGCCCGAGACGCAGAGCCGGGAGAAAATGGACACGCTGCGCGCACTGGGCGCGGAGCTGGTGCTGGTGCCCGCCGCGCCCTATTCCAACCCCGGCCATTTCGTGCACACCAGCCGCCGCATTGCCGAGGAGACGCCGAACGCGGTCTGGGCCAATCAGTTCGACAATATCGCCAATCGCCGCGCACACATCGTCGGCACGGCGGCCGAAATCTGGGCGCAGATGGACGGGCGGATTGACGGCTTCACCTGTGCGGTCGGCACGGGCGGCACGCTGGCCGGGGTCGGGCTGGGCCTGAAGGAAAAGGACGCGAATGTCCGCATCGCGCTGGCGGACCCGCACGGCGCGGCGCTGTATGAATATTACGCCAATGGCGAATTGAAGTCGGAAGGCGCGTCGGTGGCCGAGGGGATCGGGCAGGGGCGCATCACCGCCAATCTGGACGGCGCGCCGATCGACACCCAATATCGCATCTCCGACGCGGAGGGATATGAATGGGTCCGTCGCCTGCTGGACGAGGAAGGGCTGTGCCTGGGTCTGTCTTCGGGCATCAATGTGGCGGGCGCGATCCGGCTGGCGCGCGACATCGGGCCGGGCGCGCGAGTGGCGACGATCCTGTGCGACACGGGTTTCCGTTACCTGTCGACGCTGCATAATCCCGAATGGCGCGCGGCAAAGGGGTTGCAGGCGGCCTGATCCACCAGCGGTCGACAAGCCCGCTCCAAGTCGATAGGCTTGGCTCAAACAATGCGGTCGCCTCCCCCGGATCCCAAGCAAACGATGCAGCGCCTGCGGGTGGCCCTGACCGGGCTGGCCGCCGTCGTGCTGTTGATCGGCATCGCAGGCGCGATCTTCAGCGCGGTCGACCGGGCCGCACCCGTCGATGCCGCCGGCGCCGCCCGCCCCGAGGTGGTCGCCAACCTGACCGGCGCGGCGGGCGTTCCGGGCGCTGAATCGGCGACGGTGGACGAACCGCTCGCCGAACTGGGCGTCGCGCCCAGCAAATCGGCGGGCGACCTGGTCAACGTGACCGTCGTCGAAC
>NZ_DATJLI010000157.1:0-1842 GCF_035490575.1 Sphingomonas sp.
AGCATCGACGTCGCCCCCGGCTCACCGCTGGCGACCGAATGGGTGAAACCGCGCGCGGTGGTGATGTTGGCCTGCCGCGCAAAGCCGGGCAGCGCGAACGCCCCCATCCCCAGCGTGCCTGTCAGGATCAGCGAGCGGCGATCGATGCGAATGGTCATGGCGTCCCCGAATGTCTCAAAGCAATGACCGCGCCCCTGCGCCAGCGATGTGGCGAACAGGTTACACCCACGCTAAGCCCGCGCGATGCCGGCCCGCCTCCGCCCCGCCCCGACCCTGATCCTCGTCACGCTGGCGCTGGCCGTGCTGTCGCTGGTCCGGCCCCTCGACCATGACGAAAGCCAATATGTCGCCGCCGCCGCGCTGAGCGCCGACGGGCTGCTGCCCTATCGCGACTATGCCTATCTCCAGACCCCGCTCCAGCCGCTGCTGTTCGCGCCAATCGCGGCGCTGGCGGGGACGTGGACATGGCCGGCGCTGCGACTGGCCAACGCGTTGCTGGCCGCGCTGGCAGTGATCGCCACTTATGTCGCCGCCCGCCGTGCCGGAGCGAGTGAGCGATCCGCGCTGATCGCAGCGTTGGGCTTTGCCGTTTGCGATATCCTGTTGTTCAGCGCCGCCACCGCGCGCAACGACGCGCTGCCCGTCGCGATGCTGGCCGGGGCGCTGGCGCTGATCGCCGGCCCCGCCCCCAACCGCACTCGCGCTTTTGCCACCGGCCTGTTGCTGGCGGGGGCAGCGGCGGCGAAGATCAGCTACGCCCTGCCCGCCGCCGCATGGGGCATATGGGCGCTCACCCACCGCGCGCACCGCCCGCTCTGGGTCGCGGCGGGCGCGCTGCCGGCGGCGTTGCTGACCGGCTGGCTGTGGTCGCTCGCGCCCGATGATTTCGTATTCGGCACCCTCACCTTCCCGGCCCAGGCCCCCGCCGATTATTATGCCGATCGCCCGTGGAAGCTGTCGCTGGCGGCCAAGGCGGTCGACACGCTCAAGTTCCTCGCGCTCGGCCCCGCGCTGCTGGCGATCATCGCCGCCGCGGGCCACCGCGTCGGACCATGGCCATGGCTGGCGCTTGCCGGACTGGTCGCCGCGCTGCTGCCGGAGCCGACCTGGCGCCAATACCTGCTGCCGATGCTGCCGCCACTGTTCGTCGCCGCCGCGCTCGCTATCGACCATGCGCGGCCTGAAGCGCGGATAAGGCGTGCCGCACCGCTGTTTGTCGTCGCGGGCCTGGCCCCCAGTCTGATCGCGCTGTTCCCCGGCGCCCCGGCCATGCTCGCCGCGATGCGCGAAAGCGCCGCCATCCGCGCGGGTCTTGATACAGCGAGCGTGCGCGGCCCCGTCGCGACGCTTTCACCGCAATTCCTGCCCGCCACCGGCCGCCGCCCCGATCCGCGCTTCGCCACTGGCCCGTTCGCCTTCCGCATCCGCGCCTTCCTGCCGCCGTCAGCCGAAGCGCCGCGCCGCATCATCACGCCGCGCACGCTCTCCGCGCAATTCGATCGTCAGCCACCCGCGGCGATCCTGACCGGCGGCGAAGCACGCTGGACCAGCGGCAGCGACGCGCTCGAATCGCCGCTCGACCACTGGGCGCAAACCCGCGGCTGGCGCGCCGTCCCGCTGGACAGCACGCGTTTTCGGCTATGGACGCCGCCTCAGGCCGCCCGCGCGCGCCGCGCCGCGACCAGCGTTTCGTAATAGGCGACCAGATCGCGCGCATGGTCCACGTCGGTGCGGACATGTCGCGCGGCGTTCAGCGTTGCAGCACGCAGGATGCGCGGCTCGCGCGCGAACAGGCGATGGATCGCCTCGGCCGCCGACCGGGCGTCGCGCGCGCGATAGGTT
>NZ_DATJLI010000158.1:0-7332 GCF_035490575.1 Sphingomonas sp.
TTGTCAGACAACGCCTTGATCACGTCTGCAAACACGATAAACATGGCGATTGTGAGGCTTGGATCAATCCCGCTGAAAACCAAAAGGTTCGGTCCGTAAACCGCATACAGCACCAAGAAGGAAACGCCGGTTACAAGCGCAAGAGAGCTTGAAAACGGCTGTCTCATAAGCCTTATCGTCTGGAAAAGGATTAGAGGGTAAAGAAGGCTGGAGCTATACAAACCCTCAACGAACTGGCCGGTGACGACCAATGCAATTATTAGATAAACCACTAATATAATAAGGTGCTGGAACACCGGAATCGGACGTTCGCTTGGCACTACGTTAAGTTGAGTGGCCACTAAATATCCTTCAAATATTGTCGCCTGCCTTGTGCAATACCAAGCTGGCGCCGTCTATGTGGCATCCCGTCTTTGCGTGCCTCAACGAGCGTCACAGATCATTCGCGTGGGCCGGATTTTAGGCTTGGGTGCCAGAAAAACCGGAGAGCATGTCAGCGGCCCTTAATCGAAGCGCTCCGGAAATGATGACGACAAGTTTGGCGTTCGTCCTGAGAAACGTAAAGATTCGCTTTACCGCGGCCTTCCCGCAGTCTGCGTTCGTTCCTCTGCTGCGATAAACGGCGAAACCGCATTTGCTTGCGGATCATAATTGCGGTCGATCCGATTGCGTAGCCGCGATTGGATACGATTGGGAATGCGGTTATTGATGCGAGCCATGGGTTGGGCGCCAACTTCGCGTGCAGCTTGTGTGCGGGTCTGGCGTCTGCCGATCTGACCAGCACTGGTATTGCCAGTGCGTCCCACCTGAAGATCGACAACCGATGGTGAGGCTGTCTGTGCAGCCGGAATAGCGGCGCGTGCGGTGGTGACAGGCCCAAGGAATGGGGTAAGTGCAAGAACCACACCCATCGCGCCGCGGGTAATCCGGATTTCTGCCATGAAAAGCCGCTTGCCGATCATCGTGATTGTCTCGTCGTCATGACAAGCCGCACGCTCTCGATCTGCCCGGTCACACCGCCGATCATTGATGACGGACGCGCCACAAGGCGCAGGGTCTGGAAACGGCAGTCGGCATCAACCGTGATCTCGCCGGCGAAGCGACCGTCATTGTCGGCCGAATTGGGAAGTTCGACACGGCCCGCTTCGCGCCCGCCGGCACAGGTGAGTTGCCAATAGGGGCGCGCGCCTGGCGGCTGTTCGATGCCGCGGCTGACACCTTCCAGTCGATAACGGCCCGCGGGCAGGAACTGGCCCTGTTGCAGGACAGCGCCGCCAATCGTGGAGGGGACCGCAAAGTCGAATATGCCGCCGTCGCGCGAGTGCTGGATCGAGGCGCTTATGCCTGTATCGCTGTTGATCGGCGCCCAGTCGAAAGCGGAGGGCGCTTCAATCTGCGCCGCGAATGCCGGATCGCGCGACCGCTCGCGGGCCGCGCCGCTTCGCAGCGATGCATAATAGGACCATGCATCCTCGATCTCGCCCGCGCCGACGAGTGCGTTAATCACGTTCGTCTGGGCGCGTTCGGGAATGCTCACGCCACTTTTGGCCAGGCGCCTGAAGAACTGGGCGCTGACATCGGGTTCCGCGCTGGAACGCGGCAGGTAATTGATGAAAGCCTCCCCCCATGGCGGGCGGGCCACCAGACTGTCGGTCAGCGCCCTGGCCACCACCGGATCGGCAATCGCGACCGACAATACCGGAAACAGGATTTCCGGCGCCATGCGTGAGGTTCTGAGCGCGATGTCGTAATGGCGCAGCGCGCCGGGAATATCCTCGCGCTCGACAGCATCTTCGATCAGCCACAATCGCGTGCCCAGCTCGCGCCGCGACAGGGCGTCGGAATGGACGAACAGGCGGCGGGCTTGCGTCGTATTGCCACGCAGCTGGGCGTTAAGCGCCAGCGCGGTCAGCGCCGGGGCGGCAAGCGGCTCGTCAGCTACCGCCTGGCGCGCGATCCGGTCGGCGCGGACGCGCTGGGCGGTATCGGCTTCGCCCGCCGCTAATTGTTCTGCCAGTTCGGCGGCGATGCGGCCGTCGCCCGGCGCCATGCGATGCGCCCGTTCCGCCGACGACTTGCCGACCGCGAAGGCCAGCGTCTGCGTCGTCGACACATAGCCCAGCGCCAGCGCGGCGACCGCAAGACCGCCGCGCAGCGCCCATTCACGCGGGCTTCGCTGCATCGACCGGCGAGAGGGCGCGCGTGCCATCAGCGGCTCGTATCGACCTTTTCGCGGCCATAGCCATAGCCATAATCATAGCCATAGCCGTAATGCGCCTTGCGCGCCTCGAACTTGGTCAGCACGCCGCCCAGGATATGGGCATTGGCCGCCAGCAGCCGCTGCAGCGCGGTCTTGACCAGGCTGGATCGGATGCCGTGCGATTCGACGGCATAGACGATGCCCTCGACCCGGCTCGCGATCAGCGGCGCGTCGGCCAGGCCCATGACCGGGGGGCTGTCGATCACGACATGGTCATAGCTCTCCAGCAGGCGCGAGATCAGCAATTGCAGCCGGTGGCCGGTCAGCAATTCGGCGGCATTGGGCGGGATCGGCCCCGCCGTCATGGCGGTAAAGCCCAGATCGGTCATCTCGAACGTCAACTCGCCGATATTATCTTGCCCAGCCAGGAAGTTGCTGAGGCCGCGATCGTGATCGACACCGCCCAGATGGTGGACCGAGGGTGATCGCATGTCGCCATCGACCAGAATGACCTTCTTGTGCGACCGCGAAAGCATGGTGGCGATGGCAAGCGCGGTGGTCGACTTGCCCTCCGCCGGCCGGGTCGAGGTGACGGCAAGCGAGCGCGGCACGCCATGTTCGGTGGTGAAGCCGAGACTGGTCTGGATCGCCAGATAGGCATCGACCAGATCGGACTTGCGATCGAGCAGCGCCTCGCGCGGTTCGACTCCCTCGACCTTGGGCACCGAACCCAGCAGCGGCAGGCCGAGGCGACGCTCGACCTCGCCCGGATCGGCAATCGCCTCGTCCATCTGTTCGAGCGCAAGGGCAAGGCCGGCGCCGATGGCGAAACCGGCAAGCAATGCAATTGCGAGATTAATCAGCAGACGGGGGCTGGACGGCGCCTGTGGAATATCCGCCGGGTCCACGATCGAGATATTGTTGACGCCGACGCCGCCGGCGACACCAACTTCCTTGAAGCGTTGTAGAAGACCGTCATACAAAGCGCGGTTGGTATCCACTTCCTGCTGGAAGATATTATACTGGATGCTGCGGCGGCGAAGATCGAGATAGTTCGACTTCAGGCGCTCGACGCGTTCGCGAAGGGCATTTTCCTGCCCGGCGGCTTGGCGATATTCGGCCTGGACCGAACCCGACACGCGGCTTTCCTCACGCGCGATCGAACGGTCGAGCTGGTCGATCTGCGACTGGAGCGCACGGGCCGGCGGATAATCCGGCTCGAACTGCACCATCAGGCGCTGATAGTCGGCGGCCAGCTCGGCACGACGCTGGCGCAGCGTGTTGATCGCCTGATTACGAAGCGCTTCGCTCGACTGGCCGCCGCGACCCGCTTCGCGAAAGCGCGCTTCGGCAGCGATGCGCTCGGCGGTCGCCTGCGACAGCGCGGTGTTCAGCGCGGCCAGTTCGTCGGCGACGATCGAGCGTTCGGCGGTGGTGTTCTCACCCGACCCTTGCGCGGGCAGGTTGATGATCCGTTGCTGCTCGGCATAGGTGACGAGCTGGCGCTGCGATTCATCGAGCCGCTCCTTGGCCTGGGCCAGTTCGCGCTGGAGCAGGTTGCGGCCATAGGATGTCGCCTGAACCTTGCGTTCCAGATTGGTCTGGATGAAGTTTTCGGCCCAGGCATTGGCGACGCGTGTCGAAAAGCCGGCGTCGGGGCTGGTAAAATTGATCTCAACAAGGCGCGACAGGCGGGTCGGGGCGATATTGATGTTATTCAGCAATATTTTGCCGGCGATGCGCTGACGCGCCGGACGCCCGGCGGCGCCGTATCGGCCATTGGCTTCGCGAAAAGCTGCATCGTCCTGATTGACGCCGAAACGTTCGAAAAATGCCTTGTCGTCGACCAGGCGCAGCTGGGTCGCGACCCGTTCTGCCAGCACGCGCGACTCCAACAGACCATATTGCGTCTGATAGAATTCCTGGTCGGCGACGCCGGTTTCGCGTTCGGCGCCTTGGAAATTGGTCAGTTGCCCGGTTTCACGCGAAATCTCGATTGTCGAGGTCGCGGTATATTGTGGCGTCATCAACAGCGTGATGATCAGCCCCAGAATGAAGCACGCCGCAATCGCGCCCAGTATGACGTAACGCCAGCGCAGCGCGATCCGCAGATATTGCCGGATGATCGGCATGGCATCGCCGCCGGTGATGACGCCCGGCATAGCAGGCGTGGTCGGCGATGCGCCGGGGCGGAGCGTGGGGCTGACGTGATTCATCGAAGGCCCCTTAATTCAGAACAGCAATCAGCGGCCCCGCGATCAACGGCGACAGCGACACAAAATCACGGAACAGGCGGCGTTGCGGTGAATCGCCGACGATGATGACGTCATTGGCATAGACCGGCGGATCGTCATATGCGCCGCGGCGGATCGCCGCGATGTCGTAAAGCCCGGCCATGCGCTGGTCCCCGACGGTCCGCAGGATGACGATCTCCTCCTGGCGCGCGAATTCGGTCAGCCCCTTGGCGGAAGCGACCACGCGCATCAGCGTCATCTGGTTGGTGACGGGATAAAGTCCCGGTTCGACCACCGATCCGTCGATCGTCACGACCTGGCTGACCGAGCTTTTGATGTTCACGGTGACTTGCGGGTCGCGGACATAATTGGCCTTGAGCGCGACTTCGATCGCGTCGGCCAGTTCCTGCGCGGTCTTGCCGCGCGCATCGACGGTGCCGGCCAGCGGCATGGCGATGCGCCCGCTGGCATCGACCTGCATCTCCCGGTCAAGGTCGGGAATGCCGAACACATTGACCTCGATCGTATCGAGCGGACCGATCAGGGCGGGGCGATCGGCGGCGGTCAGGTCGCTGCGGTCGGGCGGCGGAAGTTCCGAGCTGCCCTGAACGACCGTCAGGCTGCCATTGGACTGGAGCGGCTCGGGCGAGCCGCACGCCGTGGCGGCAAGCGCAAGGCACAGAATTGGGACCGGGAAACGCATGCGCGTGGATGTTCCGCGAAAGGAATGAGAATGACGGCGCTCTATAGGTGCGCCGATCATGCGGGTAAAGCAGCCTGCGTTCGGGCGCTTCGAGCCTGGGCAAGCCAGAATGCGGCAATGACGGTGATCGCCATGACCGTCGGCGTGCGCGCGGGATAGTCGGTGATGCTGGCGATCAGCACCAGCGCGATCAGCGCCGAGCCGAGCCGGCCGCGGATCACATCATCATCGGACCTGGCGCGCCAGACCCCGATCGTCGCGACCAGCCACCACAGGATCGCTGCCACAAGCACAGCGATCGCGGGAATCCCGCCGTCGAGCGCGATGCCCAGAAAGTCGTTATGCGCCTGGTTGAAATAGGTGAATTTGAGCAGTTCGAATGGTTCATGGATGCGGAAAACGGGATCGAACCCGCCGAAACCCGACCCGAACGGCATATAGGTGCCGATCATCGCCAGCACCGTGGGCAGCGCGCGCGAACGCATGTCCTCGCCCGTTTCCAGCGTAATCAGCCGGTTGATGGCATCGGCGCGGTCGGCGGCGAAGCTCAGGCCGATAAAGCCGCCGATTACGATAACCCCTGCCACGATCAGCGCGGGGAACACCCAGCGCGGCGCATGGCTCAACCGGCGGCGCAGGCGGCGCCCGACCAGCGCCAGTGCCAGGATCAGCGCCAGTCCGCCCAGCAACATGCCCGCGCGCGATCCCGTCGCCAGGATGGTCAGCACGAACAGCACGACCAGCCCCGCCGCCAGCGGCCCGCGCCAGCGCAGCGCGTCGCGGTCCATGAACGCCCAGACCGGCGCGATCAGGCAGCCCATGGCGATCAGCAGGCCGAAATGATTGCGATTGGCAAAGATGCCGCTGACCTGGCCCGGCGTGTCGTTGAGGAACGGGTTGTTGAACCGCGCGCCGGTGAACTGCAGCAGCCCCAGCAAAACCGCCGCGCCGATCATCGCCAGCAGGATCGTCGGCAGCCAGTCGCGCAGGCGCGCATTGCCTTGCGCCAGCACCAGCAGCATCGTCGCCGGCACGACGAGCGAGGCCAGTGCGTTGCGCGTCGCGCCCGGCGTCATCGTCCATGGCCGCCACGGCACCGGCTCGCCGGGGATCAACAGGATCTCGCGCCCCGGCAGCGCCTGCCACCAGGCGGGCGGCAGCGGGATGAGCTGGATCAGCGGCAGCGCGATCGTCGCGATCAGCAGGAACAGCACCGGCCGCGCGCCATCAAGCGAAGGCCGCGGTCCGCCCAGCATCGCGGCGATCAGGATCGCCCAGCACCCTGCGCGCACCACCACCTGTCCCATCGTGTCGGCGCGTGACGCACCCCCGGCGACCCAGAGCAGCACGACCATCACGATCATGAGGACGAGGGGAAGATCGGGGCGGAAACGGGACCGTCGGGCCGAGCGCGCGTGAGCCATATTTGCCCGTTAGTCGATTGGCGCGATTTGCGAAACCATGTGCGGTGAAGTGAGCGCAACCGGCATCAGGCGTGTCGCCGCGGCACCAGCGTCACCTGGACCGGCAGGGGGATGTTCGTCCAGGCGGCGTCCATCGTAACGGCTTCGGCCTTGAGCGTGATCGCCAGCGCAAGACCGGCGCGGTCGCCCAGCGACAGGCCGGCGCCCCGTGTCGCGTTTCGCAGATTACCGGCCAGCATCGCCTGTTCGGCCGTGAACGGACGCACGTCGAGACCCAGTTCCTCGATGCTTTCATGCACCACTGCTTGGGGCACGCCGCGTTCGGTCAGCTTGGCGACGACTTCCGACAGGGTGACGGCGCCGATACAGGCCCGACCGATCCGGGCGGCAACGACATCGGCTCCGGCCTCTCCCAGCATCAGCGCCAGCAGCGCCGACGCGTCGAGCACGAAGATCGCCTCACTCATGGTCGGCAGCGATCCGTCGATCGGCGATCAGTTCGTGTGACAGGCTGGCGTCGGTATCGAGATGCTGGCGCAACCGGTTCTGGATATTCGCCACGACTTCGCGCGCCGGCAGGACGTGAAGCACCCCGTCAACGACACGCAACAGCACTTCGTCGCCATCCGTCAGTCCCAGGGCGCGACGCATGTCGGCGGGCACCTGCAGCCGCCCACCGCTAACCAGTTTGGCGCGTTGAACATTCATCGACAATCAATCCAGAACATACAATTAATGCATCTTCATACATTGACGGACATGCCATACAAC
>NZ_DATJLI010000159.1:0-32346 GCF_035490575.1 Sphingomonas sp.
CCCGCCGATCAGCACCGTTTCCGGGTCGATCAGGCAATTGACCGCAATCAGCGGCTGCACCAGCGCGCGGGCCGATTGTTCGACCCAGGCCTGCACCTCCCGCGCGACGGCGGGATTGCCCTGATCGGGCGAGCGCACGCTGGCCCCGTGCAGGTCCGCCGCGTCGAACCGCCGGGCCAGGCCCGCCAGCGACACGAGGTTCTGAAGCGGCACCTGTCGCCCGGCCCCGTCATCGACGTTCAGAAAGCCGATTTCGCCCGACCGGCCATTGGCGCCGCGATCATAAAGCGAATTGACCACCAGCCCACCGCCCAGCGCATAGGTGATGAGAAGATAGAAGAAGCTGCCATAGCGCTGGCCCAGCCCGAACTGCATCTCACCGATCGCGGCAGCGGCGGCATCGTTCTCGACCCAGACCTGCAGGCGACTGACGTCGGCGAACAGCGCCGCGACATCGGTTTCGGCCCATTGGTCATACCCCGCCGGGCGACCCGGCAGGTCGACCTCACCGATCTGATCCGGCAGCGCGACACCGACCCCGGCCAGTTGCTCGCGCGCGATGCCGGCGACCGCCAGCAGGCGATCGATCTCCTCACGATAGAAATCGCGCACGTCATGCGGCAGGGGGAACGCCATGTCACGGCTGATGCGTGCGCGCACCGCGCCACCGAAATCGACCGCGACGAGGGTCAGGTGGTCGCGGTCGATATTGACCCCGATCGAACAGGCGCCTTGCGAATTGATCGCCAGCCGGACGGCGGGCTGTCCCCGCGCACCGCGCCGCTGGCCCGCGCGCACAAGCAGTCCCTCGTCAAGCAGGCGATTTGTGATGTTCGTGATCGTGGCATGCGTCAGCCCCGTCACCGCGGCAATGTCGGCGCGAGTGACGGTGCCGTTCACGCGAATGGCGTGGAGGACGACGCGTTGGTTATGTTGGCCGGCATGTTCGATATTGGCGCCTGCGAGCAACGAAGGTTTGTCACGCCAGTCCATCAATTTCCTTTCGCGGCCCGCATGTCGCCGGCCCAGCCGTCGCCATTATCATCGTCGCATTCAAGAGAAAGCGCAAAGGGCCGCTCCGACCGTTACCAGGGCGTCGAGGTTGATCCACATACAAACCTGCGTAGCGTCCGCAGCGCTTCCGATTGGCAGGCATAGTGCAGGGGCAGTCCGAGCCGGAACTGGCCAGGGGTGTTGCGCCGGTATTCATGTCCAGCGACCCTGCGCGTGCAATAGCACTTTCGAAAGCATTGGTTCTTGCGATGTTTCCAGGACCGCAAGCGCATGGCCGCATGAATATTCTGACCTATTTTCCCGACAGGAGGTGAACCCATGAAGCTCTGCCGCACCGGCCCCATTGGCCAGGAAAAACCCTGCCTTGTCGATCATGACGGCAATCTGCGCGACCTGTCGGGCATCATCGCCGATCTGGACGCCGCGACGCTCTCGCCCGACGGTCTGAACCGGCTGGCGGCGATCGAACCCACTTCGCTCCCGCTGGTAGAGGGTCGCCCGCGTTACGGCGTGCCGGTCGCGAACACGCGCAAGTTCATCGCCATCGGCCTCAACTATGCCGACCATGCCGCCGAGTCGAACCTGCCGATCCCGCAGGAGCCGGTGGTGTTCAACAAGTGGGTCAGTTGCCTGTCGGGACCGAACGACGATGTCGTGATCCCGCGCGGATCGACCAAGGCCGACTGGGAAGTCGAACTGGGCATCATCATCGGCTCCCCCGCGCATGATGTCAGCGAGGCCGACGCGATGGCGCATATCGCGGGTTATTGCGTGGTGAACGACGTGTCCGAACGCCACTGGCAACTGGATCGCGGCCCGACATGGGACAAGGGCAAGGGCTTCCCCACCTTCGGCCCGGTGGGTCCGTGGCTGGTGACGCGCGACGAGGTGCCCGATCCGCAGGCGCTGGCGATGTGGCTGGAAGTGAACGGCCAGCGTGTCCAGGACGGCAACACCGCGACGATGATCTTCGGCGTCGCGCACATCGTGGCTTATTGTTCGCGCATCATGCAGCTTGAGGCGGGCGACATCATCACCACCGGCACGCCGCCCGGCGTCGGCATGGGGCAAAAGCCCGAACCATGGTTCCTGAAACCGGGCGACGTGATGGGACTGGGGATCGAGGGGCTGGGGCAACAGCGCCAGACCTGCGTCGCCGCGCGTTGACGGCGGCGGCGGCGCCAACGCTTCGCCTAACCCTGTCCGCTGCCTTGCCAATGCCGTTGCAGGGCGCGGGCGATCAGGCTGGAAAAGCCGGGACGGACGAACAGCCAGTCACGGATCATCGGACCGGGCTGGGCGCCGATCACCCGCTTGTATCCGCTGTCGCCTGCGCCCCAATCGACCCGGTCGATGCCGCGCGCCTGCGCGTCGACCAGGTTGCGGTAATAGAGCAGCTTGCCCGGCGAATGCTTGGCAAACGCCGGGTCATAGCTGTTGGCGATCGCATATTTCAGCGTGCCGCAATCCAGGTCGAAGCTGAACGCGGCCGGTCGCCCGTCGACGTGCAGCATCGCGGCGTTCATCATGTCGGCCAGGACCGGGTCCGCCGCCGCGCGGCGCCAGAAAGCGCCGTGGCCGGCATCGGTGAACTTGGCGTCGCGCCCGTCGGTGCGCTCGGCGATCCAGCTTGATTTCTCGACCACCGCCAGATCATCGAAAGCCGTGTCGCGCCAGCCCGAACCGCGCACGAACGACCAGTCGAGCGCGCCGTGCCCGGCCAGATGCTTTTCGTGGAATCGGTTCTTCTTGAGCGTCGAATTGCGCGGGAACGGCCCGTCACTCGCCTGCGCCGCCATGTCGAGCAGGAAGCTGGGCGCAACGTCACGCGGCATGGCGCGCCACCCGCGCGACGCCGCACCCGCGCGCAACAGGGCAAGCGCCGGATCATCGTCATAGACCGGCCCGATCCTGAGCGCGCGAAACCGCTGACCCAGCGCGTCGAGCAGCGCGTCGCCCGCATCCGCGCCCGCATCCGCGGCAACGGGAAAACTTCGCATCGGCCAATAGCAGCCCGGCACCGCGCCCAGCCGCAGCACCGGCGGCCCCATCGCCACCACGGGCAGCGCGGCAAGCGGCGCGTCCTCCCGCAGCACGGTAAAGGTGCGCGCATGGCCGCCATAAGTCGCCAGCGCCGCCGCGAACCAGCCATAACGCAGGAAGCGGTGACTGGGCCGCGCGCGCTCGGCAACGGTGTCGATCGTGGACGACAGGCCGACCACCGCCTCGACCAGATGGGCGGGCGGCAGGCGTTCGAAATCGGCAAGCAGCATCGGCTTGGTCATGGGGGCGGGCATAGCGCCGAACCCTTACCAAGCCATCCATCATTGCTCATTCTACCGCATTGGCGCCCGGTGGCGCCGGGCCTGTCCCGGCCGCGGCGGCTGCGCCGCCTTGCTCCCGCGCCGCCCACGCCCTAGAGGCCGCGCGTCCGTCATTTGGAGCCTGCCCCATGTCCGATCAGATCAAACGCGTCGTCCTTGCCTATTCGGGTGGTCTCGACACCAGCGTGATCCTGAAATGGCTGCAGCAGACCTATAATTGCGAGGTCGTGACCTTCACCGCCGATCTGGGTCAAGGCGAGGAACTGGAACCCGCCCGCGCCAAGGCCGAGCTGATGGGCGTGCGGCCTGAACATATCTATATCGACGATCTGCGCGAGGAATTCGTCCGCGATTTCGTGTTCCCGATGATGCGCGCCAACGCGCTATACGAGGGGCTGTATCTGCTCGGCACCTCGATCGCGCGGCCGCTGATTTCCAAGCGCCTGATCGAGATCGCGGCCGAGGTCGGCGCCGACGCCGTGGCGCACGGCGCGACCGGCAAGGGCAACGATCAGGTCCGCTTCGAATTGTCGGCCTATGCCCTCAATCCCGACATCAAGGTCATCGCACCGTGGCGCGAATGGGATCTGACCAGCCGCACCGCGCTGATTGCCTTTGCCGAGGCGCACCAGATTCCGGTGCCCAGGGACAAGCGCGGCGAAAGCCCCTTTTCGACCGATGCCAACCTTCTGCACACCTCGTCCGAGGGCAAGGTGCTTGAGGACCCGTGGGACGAAGTGCCCGATTACGTCTACTCGCGCACCGTCAATCCCGAAGATGCGCCCGACGCGTCCGAATATATCGAGATCGATTTCGAGCGCGGCGACGGCATTGCGCTGAACGGTCAGGCGATGTCGCCCGCCACGCTGCTGGCGGCGCTGAACGAGCTGGGCCGCAAGCACGGCATCGGCCGCCTCGATCTGGTGGAAAACCGCTTCGTCGGCATGAAGTCGCGCGGCATGTATGAAACGCCGGGCGGCACCATCTATGCCGCCGCGCATCGCGGGATCGAACAGATCACGCTGGATCGCGGCGCCGCGCATCTGAAGGACGAGCTGATGCCGCGTTATGCCGAGCTGATCTATAACGGCTTCTGGTTCGCGCCCGAGCGCGAGATGCTGCAGGCCGCGATCGACCACAGCCAGGACAAGGTGACGGGCACCGTCCGGCTGAAGCTGTACAAGGGCAATGCCTATATCGTCGGGCGCAAGTCGCCGCACACGCTCTACAGCGAAAAGGTCGTGACGTTCGAAGACGATGCGGGCGCATATGACCAGCGCGACGCGGCGGGCTTCATCAAGCTGAACGCGCTTCGCCTGCGCCTGCTGGGCCAGCGCGGACAGCATTGATCGCCGCCGCTGCCCCGGTTTTGCGCCGGGGCGGCGGCGCGCTCGTCAGATACCCCCTTCGTCCATGCTCAGCAGCGTGGCATTGCCGCCCGCGCTGGTCGTATCGACCGATACCGCGCGCTCCGCACAGAAGCGCGGCAGATAGTTCGGCCCGCCCGCTTTCGGTCCCGTCCCCGACATCCCTTCCCCGCCAAAGGGCTGCGATCCCACGATCGCGCCGATCATCGAGCGGTTGATATACAGGTTGCCGATCCGCGCATGTTGCTCGGCCAGTTCGGCCGAGCGCGCGATGCGGCTGTGCAGGCCCATGGTCAGGCCGAACCGCTTGGCGTTAACCCGCTCGATCGTGTCCACCAACGCACCCGCCTTCCACGTCGCAACGTGCAGCAGCGGCCCGAACCATTCGCGGTCCAGATCTTCGATCGCATCGAGGCCGATCAGCGTCGGCGGCACGAACAGGCCGTCTTCGGGCACATCGACCGTCGCGATCCAGCACGGGCGCTTGGTCTCGCGATAGCCCATCAGCCGGTCATAGGCGTCGCGGTCGATCACCGGCGGCACGTCAACCGCGGGGTCGCCCGGATCGCCGACGATCAGCGTTTCCATCGCGCCGCGCAGCATCTCGAGGATCGTCGGCGCGACCTCTTCCTGCAACAGCAGCAGCCGGAGCGCCGAGCAACGCTGTCCGGCCGATCGGAACGCGCTGGTGATGACGTCGACCACGACCTGTTCGGGCAGTGCAGTGGAGTCCACGATCATCGCGTTCACGCCGCCCGTTTCGGCGATCAGCGGAATGATCGGACGTTCGTCGTCGGCCAGCACGCTATGCGCGATCCGCTTGGCCGTCGCGGTCGATCCGGTGAAGGCGACGCCCGCGATGCGGCGGTCCGAAATCAGCTCCGCCCCGACATCGGCCCCGCCCGTCACCAGCGAATAGGCGTCGCGCGGCACGCCTGCTTCATAGGCGAGTTCGACCGCGCGGCGCGCGATCAGCGGCGTCTGCGGCGCGGGCTTTGCGACCACGGTGTTGCCCGTCACCAGCGCGGCGACATTCTGGCCGGTAAAGATCGCCAGCGGGAAGTTCCAGGGCGATACCGTCGCCCACGTGCCACGCCCCTCAAGCCGCAATTCGTTGCGCTCGCCCGTCGGCCCCGGCAGCGCGCGCGGCGGCAGCACACCGCGCGCCTGCATCGCGTAGTAGCGACAGAAATCGGCCGCCTCGCGGATTTCGCCCAGCGCATCGGGAATCGTCTTGAACGCTTCCTTGACGCACAGCGCCATCAGTTCGATGCGGTTTTCTTCCAGCAGGTCGGCATAACGCTCCATGATCGCGGCGCGTTCTTCCACCGGGCGGCGGTCCCATTGCGGATAAGCGGCCTGCGCGCGCGTCACCGCCTCATGAACAGCATTGTCCGAAGTCGTCCACGCCTCGATCGCGCGCTTGCCGCGTCCGCTGGCGCGGCGCGGATTGGCATGAACCGCATCGGTGCCGCGATTGTCGATCGGCGTGTCGGCAATCGCCCTTGCCGTGTCGGCCAGGATCGCGCGATCGGCCAGGTCGATACCACGGCTGTTCCGCCACGCCCCCATCAGGTCGATCGGCAGCGGGATCGACGCGTGGCGCGCCCCGCCCACGGCAGCGACCTTTTCGACCGGATCGGCCAGCAGTTCCTCGTCGCTCAACCGTTCGTCGGCCAGTTGGTGGACGAAAGACGAATTGGCCCCGTTCTCCAGCAACCGGCGGACCAGATAAGCCAGCAGGTCGCGGTGTCCGCCAACCGGCGCATAGATGCGGCAGTGATAGCCCTCCTCGCGGACCAGCCGTTCATACAGCCCCTCGCCCATGCCGTGCAGCCGTTGAAACTCGAAATCACGACTGTCGCCCGCCCATTCGAGGATGGTGGCAACCGTCAATGCATTGTGGCTGGCGAAAGCGGGGCGGATATGGCACGCCTCCAGCATATCGCGCGCGCAGGCCAGATACGACACATCGGTCGCCGCCTTGCGCGTGAACAGCGGGTAATCCTCCAGTCCTTCGACCTGGGTGCGCTTGATCTCGGTATCCCAATAGGCGCCCTTGACCAGCCGAACGTTCATCACCCGGCCCAGATCGTCGGCCCAGTCGATGACCGGCCGCGCGCGCTTGCCATAGGCCTGCACCGCCATGCCGTAACCGTCCCAACCGCGCAGTTCGGGACGACGCGCGACTTCGCCGATGATGTCGAGCGACATTTCCAGCCGGTCGCTTTCCTCCGCATCCACGGTCAGCGCGATACCCTGCGATGCGGCCTCCGAGGCCAGTTGCGCCAGCATGTCGGTCAGTTCGGGGACGCACCGATCCCAGTGCGCGACTTCATATCGCGGATGCAGTGCCGACAGTTTGACGCTGATCGAATGACCCGATTTCGGATCGTTGCCGACGGCACGGATTGCGTTGAAATAGGCTTCGAAATAGCGTTCGGCGTCCGCGCGGGTGCGCGCCGCTTCGCCCAGCATGTCGAAGCTGGCGGTAAAGCCCTTGTGCTCCGGCCGGGCCATGCGTTTCTGCGCTTCGGCAATGTTGCGGCCCATGACGAACACTTCGCCCATCAGCCGCATGGCAGCGCCGACAGCCTGACGCACGAACGGCTCGCCCGCGCGGCTGATGAGCCGCTTCAGCGCGCCGCCGCCCTCGCCCACCACCGCACGACCGACAACCAGCCCCCAGGTCGCGGAATTGACGAACGGTGATCCCGACTTGCCGGTATGCGCGCGCCAATCGGCATCGCCCAGCTTGTCGGCGATCAGCAGGTCGGCGGTTTCGGGGTCGGGCACGCGCAGAAACGCCTCCGCGAGGCTCAGCAGCGCGATGCCCTCGGACGAATTGAGCCGATATTCCTGGAGAAACTGGTTCACCCAGCCGCGGTTCTGCGCCGCACGCAGATCGGCAATCAGCCCGGCAGCATGATCCAGCACCCGCGCGCGCGAATCAGAACCCAGCCGCGCCCGCTCCATCAGCGGTTTTAGAACATCGGGTTCGCTCGCGCGGTGAAGTTTTGCCAGCGCATCATGGGCGGGTGACGTTAGGGCCATCTGCATTTTCGTTTTTCCGGTCAAGAAGGCCTTGCGAGCGCACCCGCGCGGCCACTAGATGATGCGCGCGCTATGCGCCAAACGCCGCGGAGAGGGAATGCCCGTCACCATCAGCGAACGCGCCAGCCAGATCGGCGTGACCTGCACGTCCGACTGGGTGACGGTCGATCAGGCGATGATCGACACCTTTGCCAACGCCACCGGCGACGATCAGTTCATTCATGTCGATCCGGTTCGTGCCGCGCAGACCCCGTTCGGGGGCACGATCGCCCATGGTTTCCTGACGCTGTCGCTGATGCCGATGCTGGCCGCACGCACGCCGGGCCTGACGATCGACGGCGCGCGGATGGGCGTCAACTATGGCGGCAACCGCGTCCGGTTCCTCACGCCCGTTAAGTCGGGCGCGCGCGTGCGCGGTCATTTCAAACTGCTGGCACTTGCCGAGAAGCGGCCCCGCGAATGGCAGCAGACCACCGAGTTCACCGTTGAGATCGAGGGCGAGGTAAAGCCCGCCCTGATCGCCGAATGGATAAGCCTGATCTTCATCTGACCAGCGAGAAGGATATACCATGCGCTCCGCAGTCATTGTCTCCACCGCCCGCACACCCATTGGCCGCGCCTATCGCGGCGCGTTCAACAACCTGCCCGCGCAAACGCTGGGCGCGAGATCGGTCGAGGCCGCCGTTCAGCGGGCTGGGCTCGACGGGGCCGAGGTCGATGACGTCATCATCGGCGCCGCCCTGCAACAGGGGCACCAGTCGACGAACGTCGCTCGCCAGATCGCGCTGCGCGCCGGTCTGCCCGTCACGGTTGCGGGCATGTCGGTCGACCGTCAGTGCGCCAGCGGCCTGATGGCGATCGCCACCGCCGCCAAGCAGATCATGGTCGACAATATGGACGTGGTGGTCGGCGGCGGCGTCGAATCCATCAGCCTTGTTCAGACGCCCCAGATGCGGATCGCCCCCGACCCCGAATTGCTGGCGATGCACAAGGATGTGTATATGCCGATGCTGCAAACCGCCGAAACCGTGGCAAAGCGTTACGGCATCAGCCGCGAGGCGCAGGACGCCTATGGTCTCCAGTCGCAGCAGCGCACCGCCGCCGCGCAGGCCGCCGGCCGGTTCGATGACGAGATCGTGCCCGTCACTGCGACGATGAACGTCATGAACAAGGAGACGAAGGAAGTCTCGACCCGCGAAGTCACGCTGGACAAGGACGAGGGCAACCGGCCGGATACCAGTGCGGAGGGTCTGGCCGCGCTGCAACCCGTCATTCCCGGCGGCGTCATCACTGCCGGCAATGCCAGCCAGTTGTCGGACGGCTCATCGGCCAGCGTGCTGATGGAGGAAAGCGCGGCCGCCAGGCGCGGCCTGACGCCGCTCGGCCGCTATGTCGGCATGGCGGTGGCGGGCACCCAGCCGGACGAGATGGGCATCGGCCCGGTCTATGCGATCCCCAAGCTGCTTGAACGCTTCGACCTGAAGATGGACGATATCGGGCTGTGGGAGCTGAACGAAGCGTTCGCGGTGCAGGTGCTGTATTGCCGCGACAAGCTGGGCATCCCCGACGAGCTGCTCAACGTCAATGGCGGCGCGATCTCGATCGGCCATCCTTACGGTATGTCGGGCGCACGCATGACCGGCCACGCTCTGATCGAAGGAAAGCGGCGCGGCGCGAAATATGTCGTGGTGACGATGTGCGTCGGCGGCGGCATGGGCGCCGCCGGGTTGTTCGAGGTCCTGTAACGCCCGGTCGGGCGGTGCATCAGATCGCGACGCGCCGCCCGAAACCGCCCGCGGGCTTGCGCGCGACCAGCGGATTCGCCTCACGCTCCAGCGCGGTCAGCGTGCGATTGAACAGCGGGCGCAGCGCGACCACCTGTTCCAGCAGCATGTCGGGCGCATCATGGCGTTCGACGCAATCGCGCGCGGTCATTTCGACCGCTTCGGCTAGGTCGCCCAGCGTATCGGCGCCGAACTGACGCGCTTCGCCCTTCAGCGTATGGGCGGGCACGACCAGCGCGGCGGCCGAACGCGCGCGCATGGCGGCTTCGATCGCATCGACCGACTTCAGCCCGTCCTCGCGAAAATAGCCAAGGATACGGGCGAAGTTCGCGCCAAGCTCGGCACGCGCCTGTGCATAGCTTGACCAGTTCACCAGCGATCGGTCCTCGACCGACATCGTCATTTCCTGTCTCCTGCCCTGCGCCCCCCAGGGTCCGTTGCGAATAATAAGCGTTCGAGAGTAAAGGAGAGGTTACGACGTGACGGGACCGATATGGTATCTGTTGTCATAGATCACTTTAAAATCAAGACCTTGGGCGCCTGCCAACGCAGCAAGCTCACGCGCGGCGGCGGGATCGTCGGCAAGGATTTCGATCGGGGCACCCTCGCGCAGCGCCCGCGCCGCCCTGAGCGCCGGCCAGGGACAGCGAAGGCCGCGCGCGTCCACCCGAGTCATGGGTCGAACGGGTTCTTCGGCGCGCGAAGGTGCAGGCGAACGGGCACCGCCCCAAAATCGAACTCGCGCCGCAGCCCGTTGATGAGATAGCGGCGATAGCTTTCGGGCAAGAGGTCGACGCGCGTGCCGAACAGCACGAAGCTGGGCGGGCGGGTATTGTTCTGAGTGATGTAGCGCGGCTTGATCCGCTTGCCGCCGGGTGCGGGCGGCGGATTGGTTTCGATCGCGCGTTCGAACCAGCGGTTGAGCGATCCGGTGGACACGCGGCGGCTCCATGCCTCGCGCGTTTCGAACGCGACCTTCAACATGGTGTCCAGCCCCTTGCCCGTCGCCGCCGATACGGTCAGCAACGGCACGCCCTTGACCTGTGCCAGCCCGTCGTCCAGCGCGCCCTTGACGCCGTTGAACAGCGATGATGCGTTTTCGGCGACATCCCATTTGTTGAGCACGATCATGATCGCGCGCCCTTCGGCAATCACCTTGTCGGCGATTTTCAGGTCCTGCCCCTCAAGTCCCTTGGTCGCATCGAGCAGGATCACCACCACCTCGGCGAAATCGATCGCGCGCAGCGCATCGGCGACCGACAGTTTTTCCAGCTTTTCCTGAACCTTGGCGCGCTTTCGCATCCCGGCGGTGTCGATCAGCCGGACACGGCGGCCCTGCCATTCCCAGTCGACCGCGATCGAATCGCGCGTGATCCCCGCTTCCGGCCCGGTAATCAGCCGGTCCTCGCCCAGTAGGCGGTTGATGAGTGTCGACTTGCCCGCATTAGGCCGCCCGACAATCGCCAGCTTGAGCGGCGCGTCCGGCGCATCGGGGTCCTCGATCTGGGCTTCGAGGTCGGGGCGGTCGATGAACGGGCGCAACGCGTCGAACAGGTCGGCAATCCCCTCCCCATGTTCGGCCGACAACGCGATCGGATCGTCAAATCCAAGCGCCATCGCTTCATAGATGCTCGATTCGGCCAGTCGCCCCTCGGCCTTGTTCGCGGCAAGAATGACCGGCAGGTCGGCGACGCGCAGCCAGCGTGCGACTTCCTCGTCCAGCGGGGTCAGGCCCTGGCGCGCATCGACCAGGAACAGCGCGACATCCGCCTCACGCAACGCCGCTTCGGTCTGCTGGCGCATCCGGCCGGGCAGCGTGGCGGCATCGTCCTCCTCGAACCCGGCGGTGTCGATGACGCGGAAGTCGCAGCCCAGCAGCGTCGCATCGCCTTCGCGGCGGTCGCGCGTCACGCCGGGCTGATCGTCGACCAGCGCCAGCCGCTTGCCCACCAATCGGTTGAACAGCGTCGACTTGCCGACATTGGGACGCCCGATAATGGCGACGGTGGGAAGCGGCATGGCGGACTTTCGTGACAGGGCAAACGGGAACGCGCGGCCGGTTTAGCGGATCGGCGCCATAAACGACAATCCCGCCCCCGCCGGGCCGGCGGGAACGGGATTGCGGATCAAGGTAACGGCGGCCTAGCGATAGGCGCTCAGTTCACCATCGTCGCTAAGGGTATAGAGGGTGTTGTTGGCGACCACCGGCGGCAGCGTGAACACGCGCTTGGTCTCGATCCGCGCGCCGACATTGCCGTCGGCGGGATTGACCGCCGCGATCGTCCCTTCGGAACTGAGCGCCCACAACCGGTTGCCCGCCAGAACCGGACCGACCCAGCTGATCGGTCCCTTCTTGCTCTTGGCGTTGCGCCAGCGGCCGAGGTCGCCGATCCAGCGGACCCGGCCCGTGCCGCGTGCCATCGCCAGCATCCGACCCTCGTTATCGACTACGAAAAGCCACTCGCCCGCCACCCATGGCGTCGAGATGCCGGCGATATTCTGTTCCCAGATCCGCTGGCCGCTGACAATTTCAAGGCTGACCATGCGTCCGCCCTGGCCGACCGCGAACACGCGGCCCTGATCGATCACCGGCTCGGCATCGATATCGGCCAGTGCCGACACCGATGTCGACATGCTGGTGCGCGACAGGCTGTCACCCCACAGGGTTCGCCCGTTTTCGTAACGATAGGCGTTCAGTTCACCCGACGAGTAACCGGCGACCACCGTGCCCTGCGCCACGGCGGGCGCGGCGACACCGAACACGCCCTGCGTCTCAAGGCTGCCCGACTGTGTCCACACGGTCTTGCCGTCATCGGCGCCCAGCGCGAACAGCTGATTGTCCTGACTGATGACGAACACATTACCAAGCGCGACGCCGGGCGCACCGCGCAGCGGGCCGCCGGGCTTGGCGCGCCAGATCTCACTGCCGTCGGCGACGTTCAGTGCGACCACATCGCCCAGGCCATTGGTGGCATAAAGCCGCTCGCCCTCGACACTCACACCGCCGCCGAAACGGGCGGGGGCGTTGTTGTCGCCCTTTGCGGTTTCGACGCGCCAGATGGTCGCGCCCGTCGCCGCGTCGATCGCATGGACCGCGCCGTCGACATCGGACACATACAGCCGACCATTGGCCACGACCGGCGCCGCGCCCAGCCGGACGCGGGTATTGCCGCCCGGAATGCGGATCGACCAGGCCCGGCTCGGCTGATCGGCCAGTGCCAGATGCCCCATCGACTTGGACGGGCTGCCGCCGGGCTGGGTCCAGGCAGTGTTGGCGACGGCGGCGGGTAACAGCACGTCCTGACCGGCCAGCGCCTCGTCCACCTCGGTTCCCGTCTCGGCAACCAGGATCGGCACGCGCTTGCCCAGAACCGGCGTCTTCTTGTCGCCGCCATTGAAGATGCCGCAACCACCAAGCGCGGTCAGCGCCAGCGCCGCGAGCGGCAACGTCAGCTTGTTGTTCATTCGGCCTTCTTCTTTTCCTGTGCCGGTTCGGTCACGGCATCGACGCCAAGTAGCCCGGCCATCTGAACCGCGCGTTGACGGATCGTTTCAGGCACATTTTCAGTGCCGGCGATTTCGCCGAACAGCTTGCCCGCGTCGGCCGGCCTGTTCATGCGGACATAGGCGACCGCGACCATTTCGCCCGCGCTGCCGAACCAGGCGCTGTCCTTGACGGCAAGACCCTTCAGCCGGTCGACCACCTGCGCAGGGGGCAATGTGTCATATTCGGCTGCGGTCTGTCGGATCAGCGCCAGATCGCGATAGGGCCGCGCCAGCGAGGTATCGGCAGCGATCCCCGCAAACTTGGCGGCAGCGCCCTTGAGGTCGTCGTTCTTGAGCAGCACATCGCCTTCGACGAAGCGGGCCATCGCACGATAGCCCTCGACATCGCTGGCCGCCAGTTCGGCCAGCGGCGCCTTGACGGCGTCGGTGCGGTCGGCGGCAAGGTCTTCGAGCACCTTGTCATAAGCAACGCCCTGTTCCCCGGCCTGCACATTCTGGCGATGCTGCCAGTAAAACCAGCCGCCCAGCGCCACCAGCGCCAGCACCACAACGACCGCGACGATGCGGCCATAGCGCGTCCAGAAGCCCATCAACTGGTCGCGACGCAGTTCCTCGTCCACCTCGCGCATGAAGACTTCGTTATTCTGGGGGGTAAGCGCCAAGACAAGCTCCGTGGATAGCCGAACCGGGACCTTTAACCGCGACCGGGGCGAAACGAAATGGTGTCAGATCGAATAGAGCTGTTCGGGTCCGGGAAAGGCGCGTGATCGCACATCGTCCGAATAGCGCTCAACCGCGGCGGAAATGCGGCCGGCCATGTCGTCGTAACGCTTCACGAAGCGCGCGGTGCGGTCGAACAGACCCAGCATGTCCTCCGCCACCAGCACTTGCCCGTCGCATTCGGCCGATGCGCCGATACCGATGACCGGGCAGGCGACGGCACCGGTGATCGATCTTGCCAGCGGCTCCACCACACCTTCCACCACCAGTGCAAAGGCGCCGGCATCGGCAATCGCACGCGCGTCGGCCAGGATCTTGTCCTGCTCGCCCGCGTCGCGGCCGCGCGCGCCATAGCCGCCCAGCGCGTTCACCGCCTGTGGCGTCAGCCCGACATGGCCGATAACAGGGATGCCGCGCTGGGTCAGGAAGGCGACGGTTTTCGCCATTGCCTCCCCGCCCTCCAGCTTGACGCCCGCCGCGCCCGTTTCGGCCATGATCTTCGCAGCATTGGTGAACGCCTGTTCGGGAGAGGCTTCATACGTGCCGAACGGCATGTCGATGATGACCACCGAATGATAGCTGCCGCGCACCACCGCCGTGCCGTGCGCGATCATCATGTCGATCGTGACCGACAAGGTGGATGGCAGGCCGTAGATGACCTGGCCCAGGCTGTCGCCGACCAGCAGCATGTCGCAATGCGCGTCCATGATCTGCGCCATGCGCGCGGTATAGGCGGTCAGCATCACGATCGGCTCGCCGCCCTTGCGCTTCTGGATCGCGGGCACGGTCAGCCGCCGCATCGGCTTTGGCGTCGGGTTGGCGCGACTTGTCGCGGTGTCCAGGGTAAAGGTGGTCGACATGGCGTCGCGCTCTACGCCCCTGTCGCCCGGCGGCCAAGCCCGTTTACTGCAGCCACCCGCGCCGCCACCCGCGCGTCGCCAGCGAAATCTGCACGATCGCGATGCCCAGGATCAGCAGCGGAAAGGGCAGCACGGCGACCGCGCCCTTTGCCGCGACGATATCGGTCGCCAGAAAAACCCAGCCGAACTGCACCACGACCGCCACCAGCGACAGGATGAACAGCGGCCGCGCCAAACGCCGCCTGAGCCACAAGGCGACGGCCCCGAACAGCCCCGACCAGGTGGCGATGCCGTAGATCCAGACAAACCAGCCGGGACGCGATCGGTAGAAGGCGCGATCATATTCGCTCATCGCCGCCAGCCGCGTTTCGTTCATCGACACGTCACTGTAAAACGCAAAGATGCCGGCCAGCCCCCACAGGATCAACAGAACGGCCACGACCCCGAACCAGCGTGGCGGTGCTTGGCGGACATAAGCGGGCAACAGCGTCTCCCATAAACAATGGCCTGGATGCGTGATAGCGGCCCTCCCGCCCCGCCGCAAACACCCCCCGGCCGCTCAGCGCAGCGCTTCGTCCCACATATCGCTCGAAAAACCGACGAGCACGTCATCGCCATGCTCGACCACAGGCCGCCTGATGAGCGAAGGGTGCGCGACCATCAGCGCGATCGCGGCATCCCGATCCTGCACGTCGCGCACTTCCGCCGGCAATTTGCGATAGGTCGTGCCCGCCCGGTTCAACAGCCGTTCCCACCCGACCCGTTCGGCCCAGCGGGCAAGCCGGGCTGCGTCCGCCCCCTCGCGCTTGTAGTCGTGGAATTGATAAGCCAAGCCCGCCGCCTCCAGCCAGCCCCTGGCCTTCTTGACGGTGCCGCAATTGGGAATGCCATAGATTTCGATCGTCATGACCGCCTTTTTCCGGCGCCCGCCCGCTCCGGTCAAGCGCAGCCATGCCGCAGCGTTAACCCTAAATTCGCGAAGCACTGCCATGGTCGGACGGCATGGGGCGGGTTTTCATCTGGATGGCTGCGATGATCGCGGCGCTGGCGGCACTGTTATATGCCGCCGGTCCCGCGCGGCCCGGTGCGCGTGCCGGCCTGATCGGCGAATCGGTCGCGACCTGTATCGCCCCGGTTCGGCCCGGCGAATCCTTTGCCGACCTGCTGGCCCGGCGTATCCCGCTGGATTGTTCAGGCAACCAGACGAAATACGGCTCCGGCGATTTCTGGGCGTCGTCAGGCGCCCTGCGCGCCGACGCCGCAAATGGCGAACTGCGCCTGCGAATGGCCAGCCTGTGGCAACATCACATGTCAATCGGCGTCCTCCATGCCGACGGCCATGTCGCCTGGCTTCACGCCAGCTCGCGCAGTGTTTCACGGCATCTCCAACTGGGTGCCATCCTTCAATTCGACGTGCCAGCCCATGCCGCGCCGGTCACGCGCATCGTCTGGCGGATCGACGGCGTGGCGAACCGGCGCGGGGTTCTGAACGGCGTCCACCTTGCCGACCGGCATCTCGCCGACCGGTCGAACCTTTGGATGGCAACGCTCTATGCCGGGTTTGGCGGCCTGGCGCTGGCGCTGCTGATCTATAATTTCGCGCTTTGGGGGGCACTGCGGCACGAATTTCAGCTCGCTTATTGCCTGATGCTGTCGATGCTGCTGCTCTATGCACTGTCGACATCGGGTTTCCTTGCCTGGGTCATGCCGGGCATCGACAACAACAACCGGCTGCGGATCAATTATATGACGCTGGCGGCGTCGGCCGCTGCCGCCCTGACGTTCGCGCGCACATATTTCGAGCGGCGCGTGTTCGAAGGCGGGCTTGGCCGCGTCGTCGACATCGTGATCGGTGGCGTGGTCGGCACGGGGATCGCCATCGCGCTGTTCGCCGATTGGTGGATCGTGCCGCTCGACATCGCCTTCTCGGTGGCCTGCGCGGCGCTGATCGCGATCCTGCCGTTGATCGTCTGGCGCGCATGGGCCGAGCGCAGCCGATATCTGTGGATGTTCGCCATGGCATGGTCGGCGCCGATCGTGATGGCGGCCGCGCGCATCATCCAGTCGTTCAACCTGTTCGGATGGAACTTCTGGCTCGACAATTCGACGCTGATGGCGATGGCGATCGAAGCGCTGCTGTCCAGCCTGGCGATCGCCTATCGCATCCGGTTGTTGTCGGCGGAGCGCGATAACGCCGTTGCACAGGGCGCGGTCGACCGGTTGCTGGCGGCGACCGATCCGCTGACCGGCCTGCTCAACCGGCGCGCCTTCCTGAACCGCGCGATCGGCCGTGCGGGGCGCCAGCAATTGCTGCTGATCGACATCGACCATTTCAAACGCGTCAACGAAACGCTGGGCCATGATGGCGGCGACGAAGTGCTGCGCGTGGTCGCGCGCGTGCTGCGCCGGACGGCGGGCGCCGGCACGCTGGTCGCCCGTCTGGGCGGGGAGGAATTCGCGCTGGTCGCCGATGCCGACGCCGCGATAGACCCCGATCGGCTGCTGGCCGACCTTCGCGCGACGCGGATGCCGTTCGACATGGGCGTCACCGCCAGCATCGGCGCCTGCACCGGCTTCCTGTCAAGCGACGTGCACTGGAAACAACTGTATAAATGCGCCGACCTTGCGCTGTTCGAGGCCAAGGCCGGTGGACGCGACCGCGCTCGCGTTGTAACGGGGCTGGCGGTCGCCGCCTGAGCGCGATAGGAATCCATCGCGTGGATCGTCCGCACGGAGCCTGTTCGCCATGTATCGCCGCCGCCTGGGCCTTTCGATCGCGTTGCTTGCCTTTGTCGTGCTGATCGCGGTCAAGCCGCAGACGGGCACGATCCGTCTGTCGCTTGACACGCCCCGGGATGAGCGGCCCGTCGCGGTCGAGGCCGGCATCGAACTGGGCCGTTTCGCGATCTCGATCCTGGTGCGCGAAGCCAGTCGCCGCCAGCCCTGATCGCCGCGATCACGACATGAGTTGACGGGCACGTCAACCTGCTTACACTCGTGTCAATGAGAGAGGATGATACGGTCTGGCGGGACCATTACCGTCACCCCGGCCAGTGGGATCGTGACTTCCCGCCGGCGACGATGGTCGAGCTGTTCGAACAGTCGGCGGCCAGTCATGGTCAGCGCCCGCTGATCGACTTCATGGGCCGCAAGTTCAGCTATGCCGAAACGCTGGACGGTGCCAATCGCGTCGCCTGTGGCCTGGTGCGGATGGGGTATGGGCCGGGCGACCGGATCGGGCTGTTCCTGCCCAATGTCCCCCATTACCTCGCCGCCTATTACGGCATCCTCAAGCTGGGGGCGACGGCGGTCAACTTCTCCCCGCTCTATACCGTTGACGAACTCGCGCATCAGGTGGCCGATTCGGGCACCCGACTGCTGTTCACGCTGTCGGCGACGGCGTTGCTGCCCACCGCGATCAAGGTGCTCGACAAGAGCGCGCTTGAACGGCTGGTGGTCGGTTCGGTCGCGGGGGCGCTGCCCGCGACCAAATCGGTGCTGTATCGCTGGTTCAAATCGCGTGAGATTGCTGAACGGCCCGACGATGATCGCATCACCGCCTTTTCGGCGCTGATCGACAATGACGGCGGCTGCCCGACGCCGCCGCTCGACCCGATGCGCGACCTGGCGCTCATCCAATATACCGGCGGCACCACCGGCGTGCCCAAGGGCGCGATGCTGAGCCATCAGAACCTGTCGGCCAATGCGCGACAGGTGGCGCTGCTGGACCCGCAACTGGGCACGACCACCGACCGCATCCTGGGCGCCTTGCCGATGTTCCACGTCTTCGCCAACACCTGCGTTCTCAACCGAACCGTCGTGACCGGCGGGGAGATCGTGCTGCTGCCGCGCTTTGATGCGGGACAGGTGCTGGCGGCGATCGCGCGGACATCGGCCACCGCTCTGCCGGGGGTGCCCACCATGTATCGCGCGCTGCTCGATCATCCGGCGCTGTCGCGCACCGACCTGTCGTCGCTTCGCATCTGCATTTCGGGCGGCGCGCCCCTGCCCGCCGAACTCAAGGCCAAGTTCGAGGCGGCGACCGGCGCGACGCTGATCGAGGGCTATGGCCTGTCCGAAAGCTCCGGCGTGGTTTCGGCCAACCCTTATGAAGCGGACGGCAAGTCGGGCACCATCGGCCAGCCAATTCCCGCCACGCGCGTCAAGCTGGTCGATAAGGAAGACCCCGCCCACCCCGCGCCCGATGGCGAACCCGGCGAGATCGTCGTTGCAGGACCCCAGATCATGTGCGGATACTGGCAGCGTCCTGACGCCGATAAAGAGGTGTTCGTGACCGACAGCGACGGCACGCGCTGGCTGCGGACGGGCGATGTCGGGGAGATCGACGGCAACGGCTTCATCCGCATCGTCGACCGGCTGAAGGACATGATCGCGGTCGGCGGGTTCAAGGTGTTTCCCAGCCAGATCGAAGCGATTCTCTATCATCACGACGCCGTGCGCGAAGCGCTGGTGATCGGAATGCCCGATGCCTATCGCGGGGAAGTGCCGCGCGCCTATGTCACGCTGGAGGCCGATACCGACGTGACCGGCGAAGCGATTCGCGACTGGCTAAACCCCCAGCTCGGCAAGCATGAGCGGGTGGACGAGGTGGTCGTGCGGCTGGCGTTGCCCAAGACGATGATCGGCAAGCTCAGCCGCAAGGATCTGGTGAAGGAAGTGATGGCCGAAGCGGCGTCATTATAACCCGCCGCGCTTGCCCGTTTCGCGCGTGACATCGGCGCACTTTTGTAGGACTACATCCCGGCAATGATAGCGCGAACATGCGCGCATCGTTCGGGAGAGTGGCAATGAATCGAACAAGCATTTCACGACCGGGCCGGCTCCGCCTGACCCTGATGGCGATCGGCTTGGCAGCTGGTTGCGCGATGGCGGTTCCGGCGCTGGCGCAAAGCGATCGCATGGCGCCGATCGCGACGCCGGCGCAGCCGACCGCGATCGACCTGAAAACCGGACCCATGCCCGGCGCCACGGCCAGCGAGGCGTGGCACAGCCAATATGGCAGCGTCTTTGCCCGCAACGTGACCAGCGCGACGCTGACGCCGTTCCTGCCCGATCCGGCCAAGGCGACCGGCGCGGCGGTGATCGTCGCGCCCGGCGGCGGCTTTCGCACGCTGTCGATGGAGAATGAGGGCTGGGACGTCGCCAAGGGGCTGGCGGCAAAGGGCGTGGCGGCATTCGTTCTCAAATATCGCCTGAACCCGACCCCTGCCGAAATGGCCGAGTTCGAACGGTCGAGCCAGATGCCACCGCCCGGCGGTGCCGCGCGCCCACGCCCCAGCCCGCAGGAGCGGATGGCGGGGATCGCCCCGATGCTGACCGACGCCCGCGCCGCCTTTGCGCTGGTGCGCCAGCGCGCGAACGAGTGGAAGGTCGACCCTGACCGGATCGGCATGGTCGGCTTTTCGGCGGGCGCGATGCTGACCATGGCGACGGCGCTGAACGGGCAGGACGCCAAGCCCGCGTTCATCGGCAACATCTATGGCCCGGTCAGCGCGATGGAGGTGCCGGCGGACGCGCCGCCGATGTTCGTCGCGCTGGCGGCGGACGATCCATTGTTCGGCGGCACCGATTTCGGCCTGATCGAAAACTGGAAGGCCGCCAAGCGGCCCGTCGAGTTCCATCTGTATGAACAGGGCGGACACGGGTTCGGCATGTATCAGAAGGAAACCACCAGCACCGGCTGGTTCGACGCCTTTGTCGACTGGATCGGGATGCACGGGATGCTCAAGCCCGCCGCATGAGAAGGTTCGCGTGCCGGTGGCTTTGCGCGACCGGCACGCCTTGCCCGCTATCGCAGCAACGCAAACAGTGCGTCGAACAGGGTGGCGCCCGCCAGCGGCATCAGAAGCAGCAGGAGCAGGTTCACCGCGATCGCCCAGGTAAACCGGGCCTCGGCCTTCTTGTCCAGCCGCGGCGCGGCCGGGCGTGATGGCGGCTCGGGCGGCGGGGGCCAGTCGCCGTTGAAATTGACGAACATCGCATCCTCTCCCTTTTTTATGTGCCCAGTGTGCCACGCCAACGCGGGCGCGCAACCCCGCCCGGTGCCTTAATCAGGTCGCATCACCGCTTTCAGGTTCATGAATTCATGCAGTCCCCACGGCCCAAGCTCCCGGCCATGGCCCGATCGCTTGATCCCGCCAAAGGGCGCCTGTGGGACCGATGCCAGCATCTGATTGACCGCCACCATCCCGCATTGCAGGTCGCGGACCAGGCGGCCTTCTTCTTCCGCGTCCGTGGTCCAGATCGACGAGCCGAGACCGAACGGCACGTCATTGGCCAGCGCAACGGCGGCATCGAGGTCATCGACGCGGAACAGCATCGCGACCGGGCCGAACATTTCTTCGCGCGCGACATCGCTGTCGGGATCGACATCGCACAGGATGCCGGGGGTCAGATAAGCGCCGGGCAGGTCGGGCTTCTGCGCGCCGAACAGCAGCTGCGCGCCCTGATCGCGGGCGCGTGACACCTGCTCGAAAACGGTATCACGCTGTTCGAAGCTGGAAAGCGGGCCGATATCGGTGTCCGGCGCCATCGGGTCACCCAGTCGAGCCGCGCCCATCGCGGCCGTGAACTTTTCCAGAAACGCGTCATAGACCGCCGCGTGCACGATGATTCGCTTGGCACAAATGCATGATTGGCCGGCATTCTGAATACGGGCCTTGGCCCCAACCTCGGCCGCGTTGTCCAGATCGGCGCTGGCCATGACGATGAACGGGTCCGACCCGCCCAGTTCAAGCACCACCTTCTTCAACGCGCGTCCCGCCGCTTCGGCAACCTTTTGCCCCGCGCCCTCGCTGCCGGTCAGGGTGACGGCGGCGATGCGGTCGTCGGCGATCAGCGCGGCGACCATGTCCGACTTGACGGCCAGGTTCTGGAACAGCCCCTCGGGCGCGCCGGCCTCCAGCGCCATCTCCTCAATCAGCGCGGCACAGCGTTGTGTGATCGAGGCATGCTTCAGCAGGCCGACATTCCCCGCCAGGATCGTCGGCGCCATGAAGCGCACCACCTGCCAGTAAGGGAAGTTCCAAGGCATCACCGCCAGCACCGGACCCAACGGCTGCCACGTCGCCGTCGCCCGCCCACCGTCATAAGCGACTTCGTGATCGGTAAGAAAGGAAGGGCCGTCCTCGGCGTAGAAACGGAAACCGGCGACGCATTTCTCGACCTCGGCAATCGCGGACTTGAGCGTCTTGCCCATCTCCCGCGTCGCGGTGCGCGCCAGCCGGTCCTTGTTCGCTTCAAACGCGTCGGCGATCCGGTGCAACAACGCGGCGCGCTCCGCGATCGGGGTCAGGCGCCATGTGCGGAACCGATCCACCGCGCGCGCGACCCGCGCCTCGACCTCGCCCGCGTCGAGTTCCTCGACCGGCGGGTTCGGTTCGCCGGTGGCGGGGTTCATGGTTTCGAACATGACAGGCGGTCCTTTGCGGCGGGTGTTTCCATGACAACACCTTTGCGCGCGGTTCGCTCCACCCCATTGCAAGCGGCCCCCATCCTGCCGCATAGCGGATAAATGGCAGAAGAACCCGGCATCGCCGAGCTTTCGTTCGAGGACGCGCTCAAGGAACTGGAACGCATTGTCGGCCGCCTTGAAAGCGGGGACGCGTCGCTCCAGGAAGCGATCGACCTTTACGAACGCGGCGACCAGTTGAAGCGGCAATGCGCCGCCCGCCTCGACGCGGCACAGGCCCGGATCGAGGCGATCCGCACCGACGGCGAAGGCCGCGTCGCGGGCACGGTCCCTTTCGCCGGCTGATGGGCATGACGCTTGCCAGCCCCAGCCTCGCGCTCAGGAACGCGATGCGCGAAATCACCGCGGAGATGGATCGGCAATTCGACGCGCTGCTGCCCATTCCCGACGATGCGCGCGGCAACCTGTATCGCGCGATGCGGCACGCGACGATCGGCGGCGGCAAGCGGCTGCGCCCGTTGCTGGTGTTCGCCACCGCCCGGTTGTTCGGTGTCGATCGCCAAGCGGCTGCCCGCGTCGCCACCGCGATCGAATGCATCCATGTCTACAGCCTGGTGCACGACGACCTGCCCGCGATGGACGACGACGACATGCGCCGTGGCAAGCCGACGGTGCACAAGGTGTTCGACGAAGCGACCGCGATCCTCGCGGGTGATTGCCTGCACGCGCTGGCGTTCGAAGTGCTGGCGGACGAGCGCACGCACCCCGACCCCTTTGTCCGATCCGAACTGATCCAGTGCCTGGCCCATGCATCCGGCCCGGCCGGGATGGCGGGCGGGCAGATGATGGACCTTGAGGCCGAACGCGCCAGCTTCGACCTGGCCACCGTCACCCGGCTTCAGGCGATGAAGACCGGTGCGCTGATCGCCTGCTCGGTCGAAGCGGGCGCGATCCTTGGCCGCGTCGCGCCGGAGGGGCGCACCGGGTTAAAGGGCTATGCCCGCGATATCGGCCTTGCCTTCCAGATCGCCGATGACCTGCTCGATGTCGAGGGCGACGAGGACAAGGTGGGCAAGGCGCTTCGCAAGGACGGCGGCGCGGGCAAGGAAACCTTCGTCTCGCTGCTGGGGGTCGAACGTGCGCGCGAACAGGCGCGAATGCTGGTCGATCAGGCGGTGGCCCATCTTCATGCCTATGGCGCGGAGGCCGATCTGCTGCGCGACCTTGCCCGCTACACGCTCGAACGCGACCGCTAAAAGGCTTCTCCTCCATGACGACGCGCACCGCCGTTTATCCCGGCACCTTCGATCCGGTGACGCTGGGTCACATGGACATTATCAGCCGCGCGGCGCGCATCGTCGACCGGCTGGTCATCGGCGTCACCACCAATCCGTCCAAATCGCCCATGTTCACGCTGGACGAGCGCATGGAAATGGTTCGCCGCGAAGTCGCGGGGGTCGAGGGCGAGATCCATGTCGTCGCGTTCGATTCGCTGCTGATGGATTTTGCCGAGCGCGAAGGGGCCGAAATGATCGTGCGCGGCCTGCGCGCCGTTGCCGATTTCGAATATGAATACCAGATGGCGGGCATGAACCAGCAACTGAACGACCGGATCGAAACGGTTTTCCTGATGGCGGACGTGTCGCTGCAGCCCATCGCCAGCCGGCTGGTCAAGGAAATCGCGCTTTATGGCGGCAACATTACCCGCTTTGTCGGCCCTGCGGTCGCGGCCGACGTGACCGCACGCGTCGCGACCATCGGTCGCAAGGGCAGCTAGCCGCCCTCTCCCATTTGCAGCGCGGGCGTTCTGGTCTAGACCCCGCGCGATTGTCCGATCCCTGGGGTATCCATGCGTTTTCTTCTCTCGCTTCTCGCGCTTGTCGGCATCGGGCTGGCATCGCCCGCCTCGGCCCAGCTCATCGATAGCCCCGTTGCCGGGCGAAAGACGCCGCCGCCAACCACCGACAAGGAAAATCTGTGGCTGCTCGACCTGTCGACCGGCGGGCGGGTGACGATCTGGCTGCGCCCCGATGTCGCGCCCAAGATGGTCGAGCGGATCAAGACGCTGACGCGGCAGAAATTCTATGATGGCATCGTCTTTCATCGCGTGATCGAGGGATTCATGGCCCAGTCGGGCGATCCCAAGGGGGATGGCAGCGGCGGTTCGGACCTGCCCGACCTGCCCGCCGAGTTCAGTTATCTGCCGCATGTGCGCGGCGCGGTTTCGGCCGCGCGGCAGGGCGCCCCGCAAGGCGCCACGCCGGAACAGAAAAAAGCGGCGGAGGACAGCGCCAACAGCCAGTTCTTCATCATGTTCACGCCGCGCCTCAGCCTCGACAAGGATTACAGCGTGTTCGGGCGCGTGATCGGCGGAATGGAATATGTCGATTCGATCCCGCGTGGAGAGCCGCCCGCGACTCCGGCGCGGATCGTCCATGCCTGGATCGCCGCCGACAATCCCCCCGCCTATCAGCCCCCTGCCCCCGCGGCTGCGCTGCCGGAGGGTGAGCAGGAAGTGACGCTGCCGGGCACGAAGTAAGCGCGTCGTGCAGGTCGACCTGTTCGATTTCGAACTGCCGCCAGAACGCATTGCGCTGCGCCCCGCCGCGCCGCGCGACGCCGCGCGGATGCTGGTGCTGGAGGGCGCAGCGACACGCGACGCGATCGTCCGCGAACTGCCCGCCTGTCTGCGTCCCGGCGACTGTCTGGTGTTCAACGACACGCGCGTGATTCCCGCTCAGCTTGAGGGGACGCGCGGCGAGGCCCGGATCGGTGCCACGCTGCACAAGCGCGAAGGGCCACGCCGCTGGCGCGCGTTCATCCGCAATGCAAAGCGGTTGCATGACGGGGACATCATCGAATTCGGCAGCGACGTGACCGCGACCGCCAGCGACCGCGCCGCCGATGGCAGCTTCGCGCTGGACTTCGCGGGCGACGAGCCGGTGGAGCTGCTGCTGGAACGCGCGGGGCGAATGCCGCTGCCGCCCTATATCGCCGCAAAGCGCCCGACCGACGCACGCGACGCCGACGATTACCAGACGATGTTCGCAAAAGAGGCCGGGGCCGTCGCCGCGCCCACGGCGGCGCTGCATTTCACACCCGGCCTGATCGCCGCGCTGGAGGCCGCCGGGATCGGCCATGCTACGCTGACGCTGCATGTCGGTGCGGGCACGTTCCTGCCAGTCAAGGCGGACGATACCGCCGACCATGCGATGCACGCCGAATGGGGCCGCATCGACGCCGCCACCGCTGACCGGCTGAACGCCGTGCGCGCGGGCGGCGGACGCGTCATCGCGGTCGGCACCACCAGCCTGCGCCTGATTGAAAGTGCCGCGGGCGACGACCAGGTGATCCGCCCGTTCGAGGGCGACACCGCGATCTTCATCACGCCGGGCTATCGCTTTCGCGGGATCGACGGGCTGATGACCAACTTCCACCTGCCGCGATCGACGCTGTTCATGCTGGTGTCGGCGCTGATGGGGCTGGAGCGGATGCAGGCGGCTTATGCCCATGCGATCGCCGACGGCTATCGCTTCTACTCTTACGGCGATGCCTCGCTGCTGCTGCCCTGAACGCGGCGAGCGGGCATGAAAAAGGGCGCGGCAGGGTTTCCCGCCGCGCCCGTTTTTTGTCCGACCGTCCGGCCGCGCCGATTATTCGGCAGCGGCGGTTTCGGTGCGGCGTGGATCGCGGCGTTCGGCGATACGTGCCGACTTGCCGGTGCGGCCGCGCAGATAATAGAGCTTCGCACGACGCACGACACCGCGACGGACGACTTCGATGCTGTCGATGTTCGGCGAATAAAGCGGGAAGACGCGCTCGACGCCCTCACCGAACGACATCTTGCGGACGGTGAAGTTGGAACCCATGCCCTTGTTCGAACGCGCGATGCACACGCCTTCGTAGTTCTGGACACGGCGGCGTTCGCCTTCGACCACGTTCACGCCGACCTTCAGCGTGTCGCCCGGACGGAAGTCGGGGATATTCTTGTTCGCCAGGAACTTGGCGATCTGTTCGGCCTCAATCTGCTGGATCAGGTTCATGTCTGTTCGTCCCGGTCTGTTCGCTGCGCGCCAGAGGGAGTGCTGACCCGAACGCCACTGTGGCGCTCCCAAAGGTCGGGCCTCCTTAGCCGTGTATCGGTCTCGGCCATGTGCTTTCGCCATGCCGCGATCCGCGCATGATCCCCCGATCGCAGCACTTCGGGGATCATGCGCCCTTCCCATTCGACGGGTCGGGTATATTGCGGATATTCGAGGAGGCCGCTTTCGAAGCTTTCCTCGTCTCCGCTCGAAGCCGCGCCCATTACGCCGGGAATCAGCCGAACGCAAGCATCCAGCGTGACCAGCGCGCCCATCTCACCGCCCGACAGCACATAATCGCCGATCGACACCGGCTCGATCGGCCGCCCTTCGAACAGGCGTTCGTCGAACCCCTCGAACCGGCCGCACAGGATCGACACGCCCGGCCCCGCCGCCAGTTCGCGCACCCGCGCCTGGGTCAGCGGCGCGCCCCGCGGCGTCATCGCCAGCATCGGGCGATCATAGCCGACATGATCGCACGCCGCCGCCAGCACATCGGCGCGCAGCACCATCCCCGCCCCGCCGCCCGCCGGCGTATCGTCAACCGAACGGTGGCGATCGGCCGCAAAATCGCGAATCTGGACCGTCTCAAACGACCAGCGTTCCTCGCGCAGCCCCCTTCCCGCCAGCGAAGCCCCGAGCGGGCCGGGAAACATTTCCGGGTAAAGCGTTAGGACGGTGGCGGCGAACATGGCATCTCCATGCGTCGGGGCGTGCGCGAAAGGCAAGGACATGGACGATTGCATCATCATCGGTGCCGGACCCGCGGGGCTGACGGCGGCGATCTATCTGGCGCGCTATCATCTGTCGGTGCGGCTGTTCGACTGCGGGTCCAGTCGCGCGGCGATGATCCCGCGCACGCATAATCATGCGGGCTATCCCGGCGGCATCACCGGTCCCGACCTGCTGGCGCGGATGCGCGAACAGGCCGCATCATTCGGGGTGGTCAGTGAGAATTGCCGCGTCACTGCGCTTGAACCGGGCGCGGACGGATTCCGCGTCGCTTGCGACGACCGCGAATGGCGCGCGCGCACCGTCCTGCTGGCAACGGGCGTGGTGAACCATCGGCCATCCGGCATGGCCGACGCACTGCATGACGAGGCGCTGTTACGCGGCCTGCTGCGCTACTGCCCGATCTGCGACGGCTATGAGGTGACCGACAAGCGCGTCGGCGTGATCGGCACGGGCGACCATGGGATGCGAGAGGCGCTGTTCCTGCGTAGCTATACCGCCGAGGTGACGCTGATCGCACCCGAACGCCACCAACTGGACGCCGAATGCGAAGCCGCGCTGGACCGCGCGGGCATCATCCGGGTCGAGGGGCCGTGCGGCGACTATGCCATCACCGGCGACCGGCTGAGCGTGGCGACGGCAGATGGGACGATGACGTTCGACAGCGTCTATCCTGCGCTCGGTTCCACCATCCGCTCCCACCTCGCCGTCGCGGCGGGCGCGAACGCTGGGGATGGCGGATGCCTGACCGTCGACGACCATATGCGAACCAGCGTGACCGGCCTTTTCGCTGCCGGGGACGTCGTGCTGGGGCTGGACCAGATCTCCAACGCCATGGGGCAGGCGGGCGTCGCATCGACCGCGATCCGCAACCATTTGAACGAACAGGCGCCGCTGCGGCGTTAGAACCAAACCCGAACCCCGGCGACGAAGGACACCCCCCCGGTTTCACCCCCCGCCGACCGGGTAAGGCGCGCGGTGCGGCCAAGCTGGCGCTCCCACGACACGCCGACATAGGGGGCGAACTCGCGGGCGACCTCGTAACGCAATCGCAGCCCCGCTTCCGCATCGGTGACGCCCGCGCCGACGCCCATTTCATGCACGTCCCGTGCCGACAGGTTCAGCTCGCCGCGCGGTTGCAGCACCCACCAGTTGGTCAGCCGCTGGTCGTAATAAGCCTCAGCGCGCGCGAACACTTCGCCCTTGTCGGACAGGAACAGCGTACCCTCGACATCGAACCAATAGGGTGCCAGCGCCTCGACCCCCACGCTGGCATAGCTGCGGCGGACGCCCGCCCCCAGATCCTGACGCACGCCCAGTTGCAGATTGGCATAGGCATCCAGCGCGCGCGAATAAAGGAGTTGCGCCTCCGCATGGCCCAGCGGCCCGGCAAAATCGCCCTCCCCCTCGCTCTTCAGCACGACGCGGTGGATATCGCCGCCGAACCATGCCGCGCCTTCCCAGCGATAGCCGTCGCGGCCGCCGCGCACCTGCATTTCGGCCAGGTCGAACATGACCTGATTGAACGCCATCCCGCCATGTTCGCGGCGCAGCGCATCAGCGGCGGCGGCCATAACGTCCTGTCCGAAAAAAGCCGCTGCGGCCTCACCCGGAAACGCGCGGGGTGGCGGTGCATTGCCCGCACTCTTGGGTGTCGACGGCAGAGTGCAATGTCCCATCGCGGCATGTTCGGGCGTGCATTGCGGCGCGGCAGACTTGGGCGCGGATGGCGGGGTGCAGTGTCCCATCGCCGCATGTTCGGGCGTGCATTCCGACGCGGAGGGCTTTGGCGCGGCGGGCATCGTGCAATGCCCCATAGCGGCATGCTCGGCGGTGCAGGCGGCCGGGGCCTGTGGCGCGGGCATCGAATGCCCCTGATGCTGCGGCGGCAGCGGGGCGGCGGCCAGCGTGAGCGCGAGGAGTGGGACCATCATGCCACCGCTCCCGCTTCGTTGCGGACCTGAACGACCTGCATCATGCCTGCGTGCATGTGATAGAGCATGTGGCAGTGAAACGCCCAGTCGCCTGGGTCGGCGGTGACATCCCAGCTTACCTTCCCGCCGGGCTGAACCAGCACCGTATGCTTGCGCGGCGAATGGTCGCCATGCCCCGTCACCAGTTCAAAGAAATGGCCGTGCAGATGGATGGGGTGGCCCATCATCGTGTCGTTGACCAGCGTGACCCGCACCCGCTCCCCCGAGCGCATCGGGATGGGCGCGTCGACATGGGCGAATTTCACACCGTCGAAACTCCACATATAGCGTTCCATGTTGCCGGTCAGATGGATTTCGATCTCGCGACCGGGCGCGCGGGTATCGGGATTGCGATTCAGCGCGACGAGCTGACGATAGGTCAGGGTGCGGTGGCCGACACCTTCCAGGCCCTGTCCCGGCTCGCTTGTTCGATCGACGGGCATGGGCGAGATCGTCTGCACGCCGGGACCGGGCCGAACCTGTGGCGCGACGGAGAAGTCGCGCATGTCGTGCTCCATCGCGTGCCCGCCGCTGTCGGGCGAACAATGGCCAACCGCGGCGTGTTCGGGCGCGCAGTCGCCGCCCATCGCCCCCATGCCCATGTCGCGCATCATCGCGACCGGGCGGGTGCGAAGCGGCGGGACGGCCGCCGTCATGCCGATGCGCGGCGCCAGCGTGGCGCGGGCCATGCCCGACCGATCAATGCTCTCGCCCACGATCGTCCATGCGCGGTCCCCGGCGGGGGTCACGACCACGTCATAGGTTTCGGCGGGTGCGAACTGGAACTCGTCCACCTCGACCGGCCGCACATTCTGACCATCGGCCGCGACGACCGTCATCGGCTGGCCGGGGATGCGGACGTTGAAGGTCGTCATCGCGCTGGCATTGATGAAACGCAGCCGCACCCGCTCGCCCGGCTGGAACAGCGCAGTCCAGTTGTCGGCGGGACCATGGCCGTTGACGAGGTAGGTATAGGTTGATCCGGTCACATCGGCGATGTCGGTCGGGTCCATCCGCATCGCGCCCCATTCAGCGCGCGTGCCCCCATCCTGATCGCGCCCGGCAAGCAGCCCGCCCAGTGTCTGGCGCTGGCGGTTGAAATAGCCCGGCTCCAGCTTCAATCGGCGAAAGATGGCGTGCGGATGCAGCGGGCTGTGATCGGACAGGACGACGACATGCTCGCGGTCGAACGCGACCGGATCGGCCCCGGCGGGGTCGATCACGATCGGGCCGTAATGCCCCATCTGCTCCTGAAGCCCCGAATGGCTGTGATACCAATAGGTGCCCGACTGAACGACGGGAAATTCATAGGTAAAGCGGCTGCGGGCCGGGATGCCGGGAAAGCTGACGCCAGGCACGCCGTCCATCTGAAACGGCAGGATGAGGCCATGCCAGTGGACCGATGTTTCCTCATCCAGCCGGTTGTCGACATGAATGCGGACGTTCTGCCCCTCTTTCAGCCGGATCAGCGGCGCGGGCGCATGACCGTTGATGCCGATGCCATGGCTGGTGCGCCCGTCGACACGACGCATCAGGTGGTCAACGGTCAGGGTGATTTCCTCGCCCGTCAATTCGGGCAACGCTGCGCCATTGGAAACCGGGCTGGCCCAGCCGGCCCAATGCGCGGCCAGCGCCAGCCCGCCGCCCGCGATCCCGGCACCGCGCAGCAAGGCGCGCCGGTCGATGATATGATTCATGAGATGCCATCCGTGTCGCGCAGCCACCGGGGCCGCGCTGGTCATTGATCCCGGCCGCATCACAACGGCCGACGCGGAATCAGGCGGCGCGCGGCGGCGGGGGCACGGGGCCGCGGATCGGCGCGGCGGTCAGGCCAAGCAAAACCGAATCCGGCTTGCCTCGCGGGGCGATCGCCGCCCCCGGCGCGACCGGCGCGGATTGCGGCAGGGCGGCGCAGGCGACTGCACAAGCCATTGCTTGCGGCGCAGCTTCGCCAGGTTGTTGCCCCGGCTTATCACAATGGCCGTGCGCGGCGGCCGCCGACACCGGCGCTGCGGCCACCGAACGACAACCCAGGCCCGCACTGACCAGCAACGCCAGCGCGAGCAGCAGCAGCGCGGCCTGACGGATCAGGCCAAGGGGATATGCGCGGGACACCATTCCCGATCGATCTAGGGCGCCGGCGTGCGATCGGCAACCAGTGCGGTGAGGTCGACCTCTTCCGCCATGCGACGGAACCCGGCGGGCGACGTGTGCAGCCCGTCGCCTTCGTCGTAACGCTTGTCCAGCCGGTCGGGCCGCGCGGGATCGGCGGTCGCACGGTCCATGTCGATCACGCTGTCGAACCGTCCCGGCGTGCGGATCCAATCGTTGATCGCGCGCCGCGCCGCCTCTGCGTCGGGGGTCGCGTGATAATATTCGCTGGCGCCGAACGGCATGACCGTGGCCCCGTGGATACGGATGCCGCGCGCTTGGGCGCGCTCGATTATCTGGGAAAAGGCCGCAGTCAGCCGCCCGACCAGCGCCTGATAATCCGCTTGGGTCGCACCCTCCGTGCGCGACAGGCCGCCCAGATCGTTGACGCCTTCCAGCACGATCAGGTCGGTGACACGCGGCAGCGCCAGCACGTCGCGGTCCAGCCGCGCGATCGCGTTCGGGCCGAGGCCGTCGACCAGGATATTGTTGCCGCCAATCCCCTGATTCAGAACCGACATGCCACGCGTGCGCGGATCGGCCTGCAACCGCCGCGCCAGCACGTCGGTCCAGCGATCATTGCCGTTGGTGGTCGAACCGCGCCCGTCCGTGATCGAATCGCCCAGCACCACGACGGCGCCGCGCGCGGGACAGGCTTCTACTTCGATGCCCGACAACAGGAACCAGTGTTCGGTCGGCTGCGCGCCGGTCAGCGTCGCGGCACGCGTGGCATCACCCTTTGCCAGCCACGATGTGGCGCGCGAACCGGGGTGCGAGGTCTGCTCGCCCGGCTCGCCCGCGACGTGCAGCGTTACCGCCAGATCGTCAAAGGCGGCAACGGGCATCGCCACCGGATCGGACAGCCAGTCGGCCCCCGCGGGAACCCGTGTTCCCGGCTGACCCGCGAACCGCAGCGGCACCAGGCTGTCGGGCGTTACTGCATGGCCGTCATTGCGGACCGGCCGTGCGATCGACGCACCGCGCACCTCCAGCGGCTTGGTGCCGAACGCGTTCGAGATGCGGACGCGCACACGCTTGCCGCCGGTCGACATGCGCGCGACCTGTCGCAGGCTGGCATCGTCCAGCGCGCCGGGTGCCAGCCGATTGTCGCCCCCCGGCACCATCTGGGCCGATGCCCATGCCGGTTGCCACGCGCATGTCTGCGCCCACGCGCTGCCCGGCATCATCGCCAGCATCACCGCCAAACCGATCGCCCGCATCCCATCCTCCCCACAAACAAAAATGGCCGGCCCCGCACGGGACCGGCCGGTCTGGCACTTCATGCAAGAAGCACCGGAATAGTCATCAGAAGTTCGCGCGGATACCCGCCAGCACCTGACGCCCGG
>NZ_DATJLI010000160.1:0-14974 GCF_035490575.1 Sphingomonas sp.
GCACCGCGCTGTCCACGGGGCCGCCGGCATGGGCGACAGCGTAAGCGGCCATGGCGGCATGGGCCTGCGACGACAGCACTGCGGCCTCCCCCGATCCCAGCAGCCAGCGATATTGCCGCCCCGGCTGATCGGGCGCGGCGCCCGCCGTTTCGACCGGCGGCGTCGCCGCACAGGCCGACAGCGCCAGCGCCGCCACCCCCGCGACAAGCCGCATGGTCATGCCGACGCGCGCTCCCGCACGGTGCGGAACTCGATCTTCTTGTCATATGGCGCGCCGACGATCATCCGCTTCACATAGATGCCCGGCAGGTGGACATGATCGGGGTCGAGGCTGCCGACCGGCACCACCTCCTCCACCTCGGCAACGCACATGTGGCTGGCGGTCGCCATCGGCTGGTTGAAATTGCGCGCGGTCTTTCGAAAGATCAGGTTGCCCATCTCGTCCGCTTTCCAGCCCTTGATGATCGACAGGTCGGCGACGATGCCGCGTTCGAGGATATATTCCTCCCCGTCAAAGACCTTGACCTCCTTGCCCTCGGCCACCGTCGTGCCGACGCCGGTCTTGGTGTAGAAGCCCGGAATCCCCGCCCCGCCCGCGCGACACCGTTCGGCCAGCGTCCCTTGCGGACAGAACTCGACCTCCAGCTCCCCGGCCAGGAACTGGCGCTCGAACTCCTTATTCTCGCCCACATAGGACGAGATCATCTTCCTGACCTGTCGCGTGCGGAGCAGCTTGCCCAGCCCCTCCCCATCGATACCCGCATTGTTGCTGGCGATGGTCAGGTCCTTGACGCCCGAATCGCGGATCGCGTCGATCAGCCGTTCGGGAATGCCCGACAGGCCGAATCCGCCCGCACAGATGGTCATGCCGTCGTGCAGCAGGCCGTCGAGCGCGGCGGCGGCATCAGGGTATAGCTTCTGCATGGGTGTGGCGGCCTCTCGCTGGTCGTGTTGCCGCGCTGACTACAAAGCCGGGGCGGTGCGTGCAATCGCGCAGATTGCAGCGCCACGCCGGGATGGATCGTCGCATGGCCGCCCGCTACAACGCGGCAGACACGGGATTGGAGAGCGCCTGATGACCCTTCGCAACGGCGGCCGCGTGCTGGTCGACAATCTGGTGGCGCAGGGGTGCGACCGGCTGTTTCAGGTGCCGGGCGAAAGTTTCCTCGCGGTGCTCGACGCGCTGGTGGACGAAGCGCGCATCGATGTGGTGACGTGCCGTCAGGAAGGCGGCGTGACCTTCATGGCCTCCGCCGACGGCAAGATGACCGGCCGCCCCGGCATCGCATTCGTCACGCGCGGACCGGGCGCCACAAACGCCGCGATCGGCGTGCATGTCGCCATGCAGGACTCGCTGCCGATGATCCTGTTCATCGGCGATATCGACCGGGGCACGCGCCACCGGGAGGCATTTCAGGAGATTGATTTCGAGGCGATGTTCGCCCCCGTCGCCAAATGGGCGGCGCGGATCAACGATGCCGCGCGCATTCCCGAATATGTCGCCCGCGCCTATGCCACCGCGATGAACGGTCGCCCCGGTCCCGTCGTGCTGGCGCTGCCGGAGGACATGCTGATGGATCGGGTGGCGGTCGCCGACCGCCCGCGCGTCGAAAAGCTGCGCCAGGCCCCCGATCCGGCAGCGATGGAACGGCTGATCGAACTGCTGCGCGGGGCACAGCACCCGGTCGCGATCGTCGGCGGCGCGGGTTGGTGCGACGGCACCGCCACCGCCTTTGCCAGCGCGGCGACGCGCATCGGCCTGCCGGTGGCGGCGGCGTTCCGGCAGCAGGATTCGCTGCCCAACGACATGCCCGTTTACGCGGGCAACCTGGGTTACGGTCCCTGCCCGCTGCTGCCTGCCCGAGTGCGGGAGGCGGATCTGCTGCTGCTGGTCGGCACGCGCATGGGGGAAGCATCGACCGACGGCTATACGCTGGTGACGCCCGACCATCCGGGGCAGACGGTGGTGCATGTCCATCCCGATCCTGAGGAATTGGGCCGCGTCTATCGCACCGACCTGTCGATCTGCGCCGACATGCGAAGTTTCGCGCGTGCGCTGGATGCCATCGCCAACCTGCCGCGCTTCGACAGCGGCGCGGCGGCCCATGTCGAATGGCTCGACTGGTCCGACCCGCGCCCGCGCGAGGGGGTGGCGATGGACCTTGGCCCCTGTGTCGCGACGATGCGTGAGCAGATGCCAGCCGACACCATCATCTGCAACGGCGCGGGCAATTTTTCAGCGTGGTGGCACCGTTACTGGCGCTATTCCGGGCCGTGCAGCCAATTGGCGCCGACTTGCGGCGCGATGGGTTACGGCACCCCCGCCGCCGTCGCCGCCGCGCTGCGGCATCCGGGACGAAATGTCGTGGCGATTGCCGGTGACGGCGATTTCCTGATGAACGGGCAGGAACTGGCGACCGCCGTTCAACACGGCGCCGACATGCTGGTGCTGGTCATCGACAATGGCGGCTATGGCACGATCCGAATGCATCAGGAACGCGCGTTTCCCGGTCGGGTATCGGCAACGACGCTCGGCAATCCCGACTTTGCGGCACTGGCGCGTGCTTATGGCGCTTGGGCGGATACGGTCGACACGACCGAAGCCTTCGCGCCCGCACTGGACCGGGCAATAGCGCGCAGCGGCGTGCGCCTGCTGCATATTCGCACCGACATCTCGGTCATCAATCCGGGCACGACGATCGACGCAATTCGCGCCAGCCACGGCTGATGCAAAAAGAAAGGGGCCGTGCGGTACACGACCCCTTTCTGTCAGATGCGGTAACGATCAGATGTCGTCGCCAAGCGCACCCTTGACCTTGCCCGCCGTCTGCTGGGCCTTGCCCTTCGCTTCCTGGGCCTGGCCTTCGGCCTTGGTTTCGGGATTGTCCGAACCTTGCTTCATCTTGCCGACGGCCTCATTGACATTGCCTTTGATCTTGTCGACCAGCTCGCCCATATTTTCCTCCATTTGATCTGTTCACAGCGACATTGTCGCCGTTCCCAATATCAACGGGCGGAAATCTGTAAGGTTCCAATCTAAATCAATCCGGCCAGCGGGCTGGAGGGGTCGGCATAGCGCCGCTTGGCCATGCGACCGGCCAGATAGCTCATGCGCCCGGCCGCGATCGCGCCCTTCATTGCGCGGGCCATCAGCACCGGGTCCTTCGCTTCCGCAATGGCGGTGTTCATCAGCACGCCGTCGCAGCCCAGCTCCATCGCGCGCGCCGCATCCGATGCCTGACCGACGCCCGCATCGACCAGCACGGGCACGCCCGCGCCCTCGACGATCAGGCGGATCGTCACTTCGTTCTGGATGCCCAGCCCCGACCCGATCGGCGCGCCCAGCGGCATGATTGCCACCGCACCGGCTTCCTCAAGCTGTTTGGCGGCAATGGGGTCGTCGGTGCAATAAACCATCGGCTTGAACCCCTCGCGCACCAGCACTTCGGTCGCGCGCAGCGTTTCGCGCATATTGGGATACAGCGTGCGCGCCTCCCCCAGCACCTCCAGCTTGACCAGATCCCAGCCGCCCGCTTCGCGCGCCAGCCTGAGCGTGCGGATCGCGCTGTCAGCGTCGAAACAGCCGGCGGTGTTGGGCAGATAGGTGACCTTTTTCGGGTCGATATAGTCGGTCAGCATCGGCGCGTTCGGATCGCTGACGTTGACGCGGCGCACGGCGACCGTGACGATCTCGGCCCCCGACGCCTCGACGGCGGCGGCATTCTGCGCGAAATCCCTGTATTTGCCGGTGCCGACGATCAGGCGCGATCGGAAGGTCCGGCCCGCCACGGTCCAGCTATCGTGCTCGCCATCCGCGGCATGGTCGCCGCCGCCGACGAAATGCACGATCTCCAGCTCGTCGCCATCCTCGACCCCGACATTGGCCAGGGTCGAGCGCGGCACGACTTCCAGATTGCGCTCCACCGCGACCTTTTCGGGCACCAGGCCCATCTCGCTCGCCAGTTCGGCGATCGTCAGGCCCGCCTTCACCCGGCGGTGCTCGCCATTCACGCGGATCGTTATGGTGCCGTCGCTGTGCATCGCCGTCCTTCGATGTCGTTATGGGGCGCGAACGAGTCTCGACTTGGCGTGACCCGAACGGGTAAGGTGAACGCGATCTAGGCGCGCACCTGCGCCCCCGCAACCGAAAGCAGCCTTGTGGCCGATACCGTCTATGTCCTGAACGGGCCGAACCTGAACCTGCTGGGCACGCGTGAGCCGGAGATTTACGGCGCCGACACGCTGGACGATATCGCCGGGATGCTGGAGGATCGCGCCCGCGAACTGGACCTTGAGGTCGAGGTTCGCCAGTCGAACCACGAGGGGCATCTGGTCGACTGGCTGCATGAAGCGCAGGCAGAGGGCGCGCGCGCCGTGCTGCTGAACGCCGCGGCGTTCACCCACACATCGGTCGCGCTGCTCGACGCGATCAAGGCGATCGGCGTGCCGGTGATCGAGGTTCATCTGTCGAACCCGCACCGGCGAGAGGAGTTTCGTCACAAAAGCTATGTCGGCATGGCCGCACATGGCACCGTCGCGGGCTTCGGCGCGCAATCCTATCTGCTCGCGCTTGAAGCCGCCGCCCGGCTGCCCTAAAGCGCCGCCTTTTTCACGGGAACGACAGGTCGCATGGTCGAGAAAACCGAAGATGAGCGCAACATGCGCGTCGACATCGAACTGGTCCGCCAGTTGGCGAGCGTGCTGGATGACACGCGCCTGACCGAAATCGAGGTCGAGGATGGCGAGCGCCGGGTGCGTGTCGCGCGCGAAGTCACCGTCGCGCCGATGATGCACGCCGCCCCGGCTTACGCGCCGCAACCCGCCCACCCGACCGCGCTGGCGGCGCCCGCTGCTGCGGAAACCGGCGCGTCGGCCCCCACCGCGCCCGCCAATGCGGTGAAGTCGCCGATGGTCGGCACTGCCTATCTGGCGGCCGAGCCGGGCGCCAAGCCGTTCGTGTCGGTCGGGCAACAGGTCGCAGCCGGCGACACGCTGCTGATTATCGAGGCGATGAAGGTCATGAACCCGATCATCGCGCCGGCCGCCGGCACCGTTTCATCGGTGCTGGTCGAAAACGGCCAGCCTGTCGAATTCGACCAGCCGCTGGTGGTCGTGCAGTAACATGCGAAAGATCGAGAAGCTTCTGATCGCCAATCGCGGCGAGATTGCCCTTCGCATCCACCGCGCGTGCCATGAAATGGGCATCAGGACGGTGGCGGTGCATTCGACCGCCGATGCCGATGCGATGCATGTGCGTCTTGCCGACGAGGCGATCTGCATCGGCCCGCCGCCCGCGGGCGAAAGCTATCTCAACATCCCCAACATCATTTCCGCCGCCGAAATCTCCGGCGCGGATGCCATCCATCCGGGCTATGGCTTCCTGAGCGAAAACGCCAAGTTCGCCGAGATCGTCGAGCTGCACAACATCCTGTTCGTCGGGCCGAAGCCCGAACATATCCGGGTGATGGGCGACAAGGTGGAGGCAAAGCGCACCGCGGGCGCGCTGGGCCTGCCGCTGGTGCCCGGTTCGGACGGCGCGGTCAGCGACATCGCCGACGCCCGCGAAATCGCCGCGCGCATCGGCTACCCGGTCATTATCAAGGCAGCGTCAGGCGGCGGCGGGCGCGGCATGAAGGTGTGCAACGCCGAGGATCAGCTTGAGACGCTGATGAGCCAGGCGGGCAGCGAGGCCAAGGCCGCGTTCGGCGACGCCACCGTCTATATCGAGAAATATCTGGGCAACCCGCGCCATATCGAGTTCCAGGTGTTCGGCGACGGCAATGGCAACGCGATCCATCTGGGCGAGCGCGACTGCTCGCTGCAGCGCCGCCACCAGAAGGTGCTGGAGGAAGCCCCCTCACCCGTATTGGGCGCCGCCGACCGCGAACGCATGGGCGCGGTGTGCGCCAAGGCGATGGCCGATATGGGCTATCGCGGCGCGGGCACGATCGAGTTCCTGTGGGAAAATGGCGAGTTCTACTTCATCGAGATGAACACCCGGCTCCAGGTCGAACACCCGGTGACGGAAATGATTACCGGCGTCGACCTGGTGCGCGAACAGATCCGGGTGGCGGAGGGGCATGGCCTGTCGGTGACGCAGGACGAACTGACCTTTACCGGCCACGCGATCGAATGCCGCATCAATGCCGAGGACGCACGCACATTTGCCCCGTCGCCCGGCACCGTCAGTTATTTCCATGCCCCCGGCGGGATGCATGTGCGCGTCGATAGCGGCCTGTATGCCGGGTATCGCATCCCGCCTTATTATGATTCGATGATCGCCAAGCTGATCGTCTATGGCCGCACGCGCGAAGGGTGCCTGATGCGCCTGCGCCGCGCGCTGGAGGAGTTCGTGGTCGAGGGGGTCAAGACGACGATCCCGCTGCACCAGGCACTGCTGGACGAACCCGAGTTCCAGGAAGGGCAATATACGATCAAATGGCTGGAGGAATGGCTGGCCCGCGAAGGGTGAGCCACGATCGCCGCCGGACGACAAGGGCGTTCGCTCCACGGAGCGGACGCCTTTTTCACGCCGCGCGCATCATGCCCTCGATCCGGGCGATGCGTGCGATTTCGGCTTCGTTCTGCGCGCGCGCGGCCGCCAGCAGCGCCTCCAGCGCGGGATAGGGCGGATTGCCCGTCGCCGCCCGGTCGATCGCCAGACGCTCGATATCGGCCAGCGCACCCGCCGTGCCCCCGCGCAGCGTGTCGAGATCGGCGAGCGCCACCTGTGCGGCGATCCACGCCTCGCTGCCGGGCGCGGCATCGTCCGTACGCGACGCCAGTTGCTCGGCCTGATCGGCGGCAGCGGCAAAGGCGGTGCGCGCCGCGTCCAGCGTCGCGGTCAGTCGCGCCACGTCGCGATCCAGCGCCGGATCGGCAGCGACGGGATCGGGTTCGGCCGGCTCCGGCGTCTCGAACCCGCGCTTCTCGATCGCGCGCGGCAACAGGGATGGGTAGCCGGCATTATCGGCCAGGGTCGCACAGCCGGCCATGCCAAGCAGCGGGATCAGGGGAAGGAGCGCGCGCATCATCGGCCAATGCCTATGCGCGCAATTTTTTCCATGCAACGGGGTTGCACGATCCGGAAACCCCGTTTAGAGGCCCCCTCCTACCGCGCGCCCGTAGCTCAGCTGGATAGAGCATCAGACTACGAATCTGAGGGTCGGACGTTCGAATCGTTCCGGGCGCGCCAACTTCCCACATCGTTTCAGACCGATCCGGCCGCCAGGGAATGGGGGCACAGCGCAAGCGCCGCAAGGCGTGGTGAGACGATAACGTGCAACTGCAAAAAGTATCTTGTGACTTTATAACGTCCCGCTAAGGAAGGGCTATCTCCCTTGTTTTACGGAAACGTGCCCGATGTTGCTCCGTCCCTTGCTGTTTGCCTCTACCCTGCTGGCCGGCGTGCCCGCCATCGCGTCGGAAACGCCGCCGCCCGCGCCGCCCGCCGCCGAACCCGCGCCGCAGCAGTTCGACCATCGTGACGGCCGCGCCGAGATCGTCGTGACGGCACCGTTCGAGCGGACCCAGGCCGACATCCTGTCGGGAACCTCGATTCTGACAGGTCAGGCGCTGACGCGCGAACTGCGCCCCACGATCGGCGAAACGCTGGCGCGCCAGCCCGGCGTCAGCGCGACCTCTTTCGGTCCCAATTCGTCGCGGCCGGTGCTGCGCGGCTTTCAGGGCGACCGTATCCGCGTGCTGACCGACGGCATCGGCTCGATCGACGCATCGACCACCTCGGTCGATCACGCGCCGGTCATCAACCCGCTGACCGCCGACCGGATCGAGGTGCTGCGCGGGCCGTCGGCACTGTTGTTCGGATCGTCGGCGATCGGCGGCGTGGTCAACGTGATCGACAACCGCATCCCGCGCGAGATTCCCGAAGAAGCAGTGCATGTCGACGTGATCGGCACCTATGGCTCGGCAGCCGACGAACGCTCGGTCGCGGGCGAGCTGGATGTGCCGATCGCGGGCATGATCGTCGCGCATGTCGACGGCAGCTATCTGCGAACCGACGACCTGCGGACCGGCGGCTATCTGCTCAGCCCCGGACTGCGCGCCATCGCCGCCGCCAGTGACGAGGAAGAAGTGCGCGAGAACGCCACCCTGCGGGGCCGCCTGCCCAATTCGGCGTCCGAAACATGGGAAGTCGCCGGTGGCCTGTCGCTGGTGACAGATCGCGGTCATCTGGGCTTTTCGGTCAGTCGCTACGAAAGCACCTACGGCGTGCCGGGGCGTATCGAATACGCCCATGAAGAAGGCGACGACCATGACCATGACCATGAGGAAGGTCATGACGAGCATGGCGAGGAAGAAGGCCATGAGGGCCACAGCCATGAGAATGTCCGCCTGAACCTGAAGCAGACGCGCTTCGACGTCCGCGGCGAGGTGGAAACCGATGGCGGTTTCCTCGACCGTATCCGGCTGCGCCTTGCCGCCGCCGATTACCGCCACGACGAGATCGAGGAATCGGGCGAGATCGGCACCAGCTTCTTCAACCAGGGGTATGAAGGCCGGCTGGAACTGGTGCAGGCCAATCAGGGCGGCTGGCGCGGCGCCAGCGGCGTGCAGATGTTCATCCGCGACTTCGACGTGATGGGCGAGGAAAAGTTCGTGCCGCGCAACACCACCGAACAGATCGGCCTGTTCACGCTCCAGAGCGTCGACCTTGGCGCGTTGCGGGTCGAGGGCGGCGCGCGGTATGAGCGCACCAGCCTGACCGCACAGGCCGATGCCGACCTGAACGTCGCGCGTGCCGAGCGCGATTTCGATGCGTTCTCCGCCTCGCTCGGCGCCAGTTACCAGCTGGCCGACAATCTGCGCCTCGGCCTGAACGGATCGCGCACCGAGCGCGCGCCGTCGGCGGAGGAGCTGTTCGCTGCCGGACCCCATGCGGGCACGCAATCCTACGAAATCGGCAACCCCGGTTTCGACAAGGAAAAGAGCTGGGGACTGGAAGCGACGCTGCGCGGCTCCGCGCCGGGCGTCAGCTTTGCGCTGGCGGCGTTCTACAACTGGTTCGACGATTATATCTACCAGACCCCGACCGGAGAGGAGATCGACGAACTGCCGGTGTTCCAATATGCCCAGGCCGATGCCCGCGTCTGGGGTTTTGAAGCCGAAGCGCGCGCCAATGTAGCGACCATTGGCGGTTATACGCTGAGCGTCGACGGGCTGGCCGATTATGTCCGCACGACGATCACCAGCGTCGGTCCCGCGCCGCGCATCCCGCCGCTTCGAATGCTGGGCGGTATCGGCGCCGATGGCGAGCAATTGTCGGGCCGGGTCGAGGTCGAGCATGTGTTCGATCAGGACCGCGTGGCCGCGTTCGAACTGCCGACCGACAGCTATACGATGGTCAACGCGTCAGTCGCGTTCCGGCCGTTCGGCCCCGGCAACGCGACCAGCCTGACGGTGTCGGCCAACAACATCTTCGACGTCGAGGCGCGCCGCCACGCCAGCTTCCTCAAGGATTTCGCGCCGCTGGCCGGCCGCGACATCCGCGCGACGCTGCGCTTCCAGATCTGATGCATCGGCCCGCCGCGTCCCAACGGGCGCGGCGGGCGACGGTTCAGCCGCGCTCGCCCAGATGGCGTTCCCATGCCAGTGCGTCGCGGACGATGCCGTCGAGATCGTCATGGCGGGGTCGCCATGGCAGCGCCGACAAGATCGCGCCGTTGTCGGCGACCAGTGCATCGGGATCGCCCGCGCGGCGCCCTTCCATCCGGCGCTCGATCGTCATGTTGGTCACGCGATCGACCGCGTTCAGCACTTCAAGCACCGAAAAGCCGCGGCCATAGCCGACGTTGAACGTGTGGCTGGCTGTCGCGTCGGCAATCAGCAGATCGAGCGCGTCGACATGCGCGGCGGCGAGATCGCTGACATGGATATAATCGCGAACGCCGGTGCCGTCAGCCGTGGCGAAATCGGTGCCGAACACCGACACATGGCCACGCTTGCCCGTTGCCGCCTCCACCGCGACCTTGATGAGGTGCGTGGCACCCGCCGTCGACTGGCCGCTTCGCCCCTGCGGGTCAGCGCCCGCGACATTGAAATAACGAAGCGCCGCATAGTTGAACGGATGCGCTGCCGCGACATCGGCCAGCATCGCCTCGGTCATCAGCTTGGACATGCCATAGGGATTGATCGGCGATTTGGGCGCATCTTCCCGCACCGGCACCTTGTCGGGAATGCCATAGGTCGCGGCGGTCGAGCTGAAGATGAAATGCCCGACGCCTTCGGCCACCGCGCTTTCGATCAGGCTGCGCGAGGCGGCGGTGTTGTTGCGATAATATTTGAGCGGGTTGGTCACCGACTCGGGCACCACCACCGAACCGGCGAAATGCATGATCGCCGTTACGCCATGGTCGCGAATCGCCCCCCGCACGCTTGGCTCGTCCGACACGTCGCCGACCACCAAAGTGGCGCGCGGATCGACTGCCCAGTCGAAGCCCGTCACCAGATTGTCGAGCACCACCACGCGCCAGCCCGCATCGAGCAGGGCCAGCACCGCATGGCTGCCGATATAACCGGCGCCGCCCGTCACCATCACGCAACCGTCACGCATGTCCTGCCTCCCTGCCCGTTTCGGCGCTCGCGCTAGCACCCCCATTGGGTTCGCGCCACGCCGAACCTATCTGGGGTGCCAATCAGGAGATGAATGAAATGCGTGAGGAAGTGGCGACGCTGGCCGGTGGCTGTTTCTGGTGCACCGAAGCGGTGTTCAAGGACGTGATCGGCGTGACCGGCGTGGAAAGCGTCTATATCGGCGGCAGCGTTGAGAACCCCACCTATAAGCAGGTCTGTGGCGGCGACACCGGCCATGCGGAGGCGATTCGCGTTACCTTTGATGCCAATGCGATCGGCTATGGCGATCTGCTCGATATCTTCTTTGCCACGCATGATCCGACGACGTTGAACCGCCAGGGCAACGACGTGGGCACCCAGTATCGCTCCGCCATTTTCCCGCATTCCAGCGAGCAGGAAGCCGAGGCAAAGGCCGCGATTGCGCGCAATGCGTCCGAATGGCCGAACCCGATCGTGACTACCATCGAACATGCCGATCGCTGGTATCTCGCGGAGGATTATCATCAGGATTATTGGGACGGCGAAGGACAGCGCAATCCCTATTGCCTGGCGGTCATCCCGCCCAAGCTGAGGAAGCTCCGCAAGAGCTTTGCCGAGCGATCAAAGGCTGTGTCGACAGAGGCGTGAATGGAACCCCGGCGGCGGGTGAGCGGTTGAGCGCGGATCGGGACCGTTGCGGTCCAGAAACGGAGTTCAAAGAATGAAGCGCTTTATCGCCCCTGCCCTGCTGGTCCTTGCCGCCGCTCCCCTCGCCGCCTGCGGCGGTGATGGCGACGATGCGCTGGCCGAACGCGCCGAGGAACAGGGCGAAGCACAGGCCGAAGCCGCGCTTGCCAACGGGTCCAACGAAATGGTCGCCGACCAGATCGAGGAGAATGCCGAGGACCGCGCCGACGCGATCGACGATTCCGACGTCGATGTCGACGACCTGAGCGAAGCGCAGCAGAACGCGCTGGTCAACGGCAACTGATAAATCGGCCCGCCCCGTCATTTGACGCGGGCGGGCCGATTTCGATCAACCCAGCGCGCGTTCGATCAACGCCGCGGTCGAGGTGTCGAGATCCTGGTCGCCCGCATCGGCGGCCCTCGCCATTTCCTTGCCCAGCTCGACACCGAACTGGTCGAATGCGTTGATGCCCAGCATCGCCGCATTCACGAACGTCCGATGCTCGTAGAACGCGATCAGCGCGCCCAGCGTGCGCGGGTCCAGCGTATCCAGCAGCAGCGTCGACGACGGCCGGTCGCCGGGATAGGCGCGCGCGGCATCATCATGCCCCCGCCCCGTCATCAGCGCCGCCCCCTGGGCAAAGGCATTGAGCAGCAACTGGCGATGATGCTGTTCGTCCAGCGCATCCCCCGCCTCGATCACCGCCAGGAACTCGACCGGCACGACATGCGTGCCCTGATGCAGCAACTGGAACACCGCGTGCTGCGCGTCGGTGCCCGCCCCGCCCCAGGTGATCGGGGCCGAGGGACGGTCGAGCGGCTGACCATCGGCCGTCACGCCCTTGCCGTTCGATTCCATCTCAAGCTGTTGCAGATAGTCGGGAAGCAACCGCAGCCGCTCGTCATAGGCAAAGACCGCGCGTGTCGAAAGGCGGCGGACCTGTGCGTAATAAAGGTCGGCGAAGGCGGCGAGGACAGGCGCGTTCTTCGTCGGTTCGGTGAAGCGGAAATGGCGGTCCATTTCGGCCGCACCCTCCAGCAGTTCCTCGAACGCGTCATAGCCGAGCGCCATGGCGGCGGGAAAGCCGATCGACGACCATAGCGAATAACGCCCGCCAACACTTTCGCTGAACGGCAGGATGCGGGTTTCGTCCACGCCCCATTCCACCGCCTTTTGCGGGCTGGCGGTCAGCGCGATCACGCGGCCATACGGGTCCTCGACCCCGGCCTCGGTCATCCATGCCAGCGCGCTTTCGGCGTTCAGCATGGTTTCGGTGGTGGTGAAGGTCTTGGACGCGACCGCGATGATCGTGGCGTGCGGGTCGAACTGTTCCAGCGCGGTTTCCAGCGCGATGCCATCGACGTTCGACACGATCGCCACGTCATAACGCACGCCGTCATGGCCCAGCGCGTCGACCAGCAGGTCGGGACCCAGCGCCGATCCGCCGATGCCGATGTGCAGCACATGCTGGATCGGTCCCAGCGCCTCCGCCTCGATCGCGTCGATCAGCGCGCGCATCCGGGCGTGCTGGGCACGGGCCAGGTCGACGCTTTCCGCCGCGCCCTCGCCGCGCTGCGCGGTATGTTCGACCGCGCGCCCTTCGGTCACATTGACAATTTCGCCCGCGAACAACGCGTCGCGCTTCGCCGCCAGCCCGGCTTCACCGGCCAGCGTTTCGAACATCGCAATCAACTCAGGGGTCAGGTGCGTCTTGGACCAGTCGAAATGGATGCCCGACACGTCCAGCGTCAGCGACGACAGGCGGTCGGCATCGGCTTCAAACAATTGGGTCAGCGTGGCGCGCGGGGCAGCTTCGATCTTTGACCAGTCGGGCATGGCAATCAGTCTCCGGCAAGCGGGTTTCGCCACCGGCCCTAGCGCGGGTGGCGACCGGACTGAACCCCCGATCGCCGCCCGGTGCGCTTATTCGAACTCCAGGATCGCCGCATCGACGCTCAGGCTGTCGCCGGGGGCGAAATTGACCTTGGCGACGGTGGCGGGGCGTTCGGCGCGCAGTATGTTTTCCATCTTCATCGCCTCCACCACGGCCAGGGGCTGCCCCGCCTCCACCTTTTCGCCCGCGCTGACCTCAAGCCGGGTGAGCAGCCCCGGCATGGGGCACAGCAGGAACTTCGAGGTATCGGGCGGCAGCTTCTCGATCATGTGCCGCGCCAGCGGCGCGGCATGGGCGGGCAGCACGCGCACGACATGCGCCGCCCCGCGCGCGGTCAGTCGCCAGCCCGCGCGGATCGGCTGGACCTGAACCGACAGCGCCTCGCCATCCACAAGCGCCTCGACCAACCGGGCGCCGGGGCGGAAATCATGGGTGAGCGCCACGCGCTCGATATCGATCGTGGCGGCATCGTCCGCAACCTCGACGGCGAAGTCCTCGCCGCCCAGCGTCACATGCCAGCCGGTCGGCGCGTCGAGCGGCGTGCCCAACTGCCCCTCGATCCGCCGCGCGCGGGCGGCCATGACGGTCGACAGCGTGCCCGCCAGCGCCGCCAGCCGCCGCTTCAGGTCCGCATCGGCGGCTGCGCCGGTGAAGCCGTCGGGATATTCCTCCGCGATGAAGCCCGTGGTCAGCTTGCCCGACAGGAAGCGGGGATGCTGCATCAGCGCCGACAGGAAATCGACATTGTTGCCCACGCCCTCCACCACGAAGCGGTCCAGCGCCGCAACCTGAAGCGCGGCGGCTTCGTTGCGGGTGGGCGCCCATGTCACTAGCTTGGCGATCATCGGGTCATAGAACATGCTGACTTCGCCGCCTTCGGTCACGCCGTCATCGACCCGGACGTAACCGGAATCGGGCGCCGTGCCATAAGGCGTCTCGGTCGCCGCGGGTGGCGCGTAGCGCACCAGCCGGCCCGTCGACGGCAGGAAACCGCGATAGGGGTCTTCGGCATAGACGCGGTTTTCGATCGCCCAGCCGTTCAGCTTTACATCGTCCTGCGCGAAGGCCAGCGCCTCCCCCGCCGCCACGCGGATCATCTGTTCGACCAGATCGAGACCCGTCACCGCCTCCGTCACCGGATGCTCGACCTGGAGCCGGGTGTTCATCTCAAGGAAGTAGAAGCCTTCGCCGGTCGTGTCGGCACCCGACACGATCAACTCGACCGTGCCCGCGCTGTAATAACCCACGGCCCGCGCCAGCCCGACCGCCTGCTCACCCATCTTGCGGCGCATGTCGGGCGTGACGAAGGGCGACGGCGCTTCCTCAACCACCTTTTGATGGCGGCGCTGGATCGAGCATTCGCGCTCGCCCAGATAGACGATGTTACCGTGCTGGTCGCCCAGCACCTGAATCTCGATGTGGCGCGGGCTTTCGATGAACTTTTCGATGAACACCCGGTCGTCGCCGAAACTGGCCAGCCCCTCGCGCCGTGTCGCCTCGAACCCCTCGCGCACATCCTGTTCGGACCAGGCAAGGCGCATCCCCTTGCCGCCGCCGCCGGCGGATGCCTTCATCATCACCGGATAGCCGATCTCGCCCGCGATGCGGACGGCATGTCCGGTATCCTCGATCACGCCGACGAAGCCGGGCACGACGTTGACGCCGGCTTCCTTGGCCAGCTTCTTCGATTCGATCTTGTCGCCCATCGCCGCGATCGCGCCCGGCGGCGGCCCGACGAACGCGATCCCTGCGTCGGCACAGGCCTTGGCGAAGCTCTCGCGTTCGGACAGGAAGCCATAGCCGGGGTGGATGCAGTCGGC
>NZ_DATJLI010000161.1:0-4493 GCF_035490575.1 Sphingomonas sp.
GGCGTCGCGCGCGCGATAGGTTTCGGCAAAGGGCGGCTCGGCGATCTCGGCGCACCCACCCTCGTCAGGCACGATCAGCGGCAGGCCCGACGCCAGCGCTTCCGACGCGACCAGCCCGAATGGCTCGACATCCGATCCGTGGATCAGCGCGTCGGCGCTCGCCAGGATGCGGGTGAACCGCTCACGATCGTAAACCGGGCGGAACAGGCGGATATGCGGGCTGCCCGCGACCCGCTTGGCCAGCATCTTGCGATCCGGCCCATCGCCCAGCAGGATCAGCCCGACCGGCAGGTCGGCGCCCGCGCACTCAACGGCATCGATCACCATCGACCAGCGCTTCTCGGCATGGTGGCGGCCCAGCCCCAGCAACAGGTGCCCGTCTTCGGGCAGGCCGCATTGCGCCAGCAGCGCGCGGCGCAGCCCCTCGTCGCGGCGATGGGGCGAAAACACGCCGCGCGGAATGCCGAGCGGCATCGACGCATCCACCCGGTGTCCGCGCGCGGTGAACCGTTTGGCCAGCGCCGGACCATTGGTCACGAACGCATCGAACTGCGCCAGAAACCGGTCATACCGCCGGACATACCAGCCAAAGGCACGCTCGATATTGGCGGGACTCGCCAGCCCCTCGAACCAGCGCAGCGGATATGCGGCCATATTGTCGTTATGTGCGAAAAACACCTTGACCGCATCGCCCTGCCAATCGCCCACGATGGTGGCCGGACGCCAGGGCGAGCTGGTCTCGACAACGTCGGGCCGCAATGTGTCGAGCAGGCGAACGATCGAATCGCCCTCCCAGAACAGACAGTAATTCTTGTCGACCACCAGCGGCAGCGCCTTGACCCAGTGGATGCGCCCGCCGCCGGGGCGTTCCTCCACCCAGTCGGGTTCAGTGGTCGCGGCAATGACGATCAGCTCATGGCCCATATCGGCCAGGATCGCCATCTTGCGGTCGATATAGGTCCGCACGCCGCCGCCGGTCGGCGAATAGAATTCGTTGACGTCGACAATCCGCATGACCCCGCCCGCCCTCAGCCCTTGATCGGCCCGAAACCGCCCAGTCCGCGCAGATATTGCGCGCGGATGTTGGTCACGGTTACGCCATTGCCGACTTCAATGACCGCCTGTTCCAGCTTGGGTCGGCTGCGGCCCAGCTTGCGGTTGCTGGGAAAGCCCGCGCCATCCTTCCAGAAATCGAACTTGTTGCGCCCGTCGCGGTCATGGGTGAACAACAGGGCATATCGCCCGGCGCGCGGCGCCTTGATGCACAGGCTGACCTGGCCGTCCGATGGCGTTTCGGCCCAGACGCGGCGGAAAAACTTGCCTTCCTTCAACAGGTCGCGGTCGTCCTTCAGGAAATCCTCGTCGTTGGCGGGATAAAGCTCCAGCTTCAGTCGACCCTCCCGGTCCTTCAGGCCCATGACGTTGACGCGGATGGCCGGGCCGCCGCCACCGCCGATACAGGCGGTGCGGTCGGTGCCCAGCACGTCGGCCTGCGCGGTCGCCGGCGTCGTCATGACGGCGGCGAGGCCCAGGATCAGATGCTTCGCCTTCATCGCTGCTTCCTCAAAATACTGTGGAGGCCAAAGGCGGCGATCAGGATGACGTGCATCACCAGCGTGAATGCCGCCGTGATCGCCACCAGTTCCGAAAGCGCCTCGCCCTGTCCGATCAGTATGATTGCGAAGTTGGCGAAAAGAAGGTCCTTGTTTGGCACCAGCGGCAGCCGCGACACCAGCAGCCGCCCCGCGGCCAGGAACAGCCACATGCCGATCGACACTTCGGGCATCGCGAAATGCCAGGCCAGCGCGATCAGCGTCGATCCGCACAGCAGCCGCACGCAATGCACGCCGAACACCCACCACAGGGTCGGCCGCTCCAGCGAAAACACCCGGCGGGAAAAAATCAGGAAGGGCAGCGAGATGCCGATGATGACGGCGGTCGACCATGCCAATGTGCGGAACTGGTCGGGTGTCAGCAGCGTCGCGGCAAAGGGTAGCGCGGCGGCGATCATCGCCAGCGTGATCGCATTGCCAGCGATCGCCGACAGGATCGACACGTCCTTGACCGCCCCGAACGGCGCGGCCACCATCTTCATCCGCTGCCGCGCCCAGGCATAGAAATACGCCTCGCCCGAATAACCGAACACGACCTCGTTCGCGATCCGCTTCTTGTGCAGCGCGATCAGCCCCTCGAACGGGACGTGCCACAATCGCCGGAAAATAATGAAGTCGAACGTCGGCGGCGACATATAAAGCAACAGGAAACACAGGTAGAAACCCGGATGCACCGGCACCGATCGCTCCAGCGCGGGCAACCCTTCGCCGAACAGTTCGATGCCGACGCCGACCACCATGGCGATGCTCAGCAGCGCGCCCAGGATCGACGGCCAGCGCGAACGGATCTGGCGAATCGGCTCCAGCGCCTCGATTTCGGGGACCGAGGGGATGGGCGTCGCCGCACGGGCTGTGGCGCGGGCCGCTTGGGATACGCCGTAATCGGGTTGCTTCACAGGGTTCGTCGATCCGTCTCAGGCCAATGTCGAGATACGCGAAACAGCATATGCCCCGGCTCTGCGGCACATGCCTGAACTGGCCCCCCATCGCGGGTCTTGTCGCTTGCCGTTTGCCGGCATTATGCGGTTTCCTTGGCGCAGGATTTGGGCTTTTGCATGGCACAAGGCAAGCCTGTGACGAATCCGCCCCCCTTGCGCGCGCAACACATCCTCTCGTTCGCCCAGTCGTTGCGCGGCGGCGGGGTCGAGCGCGCGCTGCTCAGACTGGCCGGCGGCTGGATCGAACGCGGACGCCGCGTCACGCTGCTGGTCGGCGACGCCGAAGGGCCGCTGGCCGACGAACTGCCCGACGGCTTGACGCTACGACAAGGGGGCGGGGGCGGCTATCCGGCGCTGGCGGCGGCGGCGGCAAAAGCGGTGCGTGAACAATCCCCCGACCTGATCTTCTGCCCCGGCAACCACTATAGCGGCATCGCGCTCGCCGCGCGCCCCTTCGCCGGCGCGCCCATCGTCGCCAAGCTGTCGAACGCGCTCGCAGGCACGCATTCGGGCCTGACCGGGTGGGGTTATGCCCGCTGGCTGGCGCTGCACCCGCGCTTCATCGACCATCTGGTGGCGATGACGCCGGCCATGGCGCACGAAGCAGGGACATGGATGCACCTGCCCGCGAATCGCCTGTCGGTTATCCCCAACCCGCCCGCCCTGGCGCGGCCCGGCGCGCCGCCCGTGCCGCTGCCGCCGGGCCGCTTCATCCTGGGCGTCGGTCGCCTCGCCCCGCAGAAGCGCTGGGACCGCCTGATCGCCGCCACGGCGCGCCTGCCCGCCAATGTGTCGCTGCTGATCCTCGGCGAAGGCCCGCTGCGCCCCGCCCTGGAAACACAGGTGGCGACCCTTGGCCTCACCGGCCGCGTTGCCCTGCCCGGCCACGCCGCCGACCCGCTCCCCGCCATGGCGCGCGCCTCGGTCGTCGCCCTGACCTCCGATTTCGAGGGGGTTCCCGGCGCGATCCGCGAAGCACTGGGACAGGGCACGCCTGTCGTCTCAACCGATTCGAGCGTCGCGATCCCCGAACTGATCGATTCGCCCGCACGCGGCACGATCGTCGGGCGGGATGACATGGCCGCGCTGGTCGCCGCCCTCAACCACTGGCTCGCCCCCGGCGCGGTGCGGCCACCGGCGCAGACAGCATCCGGCGACCCCGTCAGCGACTATCTTGCGCTGTTCGACCGGCTGGTCAGCGCTGCGCGTCGGGGTGGGCGGCGCTGACGGCGGGCAGCGCCTGTAACGCCGCGTCGATCGCCACCAACCGCGGATAGGGTGACAGGTCCAGGTCGAAGCGCCGCGCATTGAACATCTGCGGCACCAGGCACACGTCCGACACGTCGGGCGCATCGCCGCCCAGATAGCGGCCCGTGCCCGCCATCGGCTCCAGCGCCGCAAACCCCTCGGCTACCCAGTGGCGATACCAGTCGTCGCGCTGCGCGTCGGTCGCCTCGAACTGGTGCTTCAACCGCTTGAGCACGCGCAGATTGTTCAGCGGGTGGATATCGCACGCGATCAGCAGCGCGCGGGCCATCATGTCGGCTCGCGCCAACGGATCGGCGGGCGCCAGCGCCGGTTCGGGATGCACCGCGTCCAGCCAGTCGATGATCGCCAGACTCTGCGTCAGCATCCGCCCGCCGTCCAGTTCCAGCACCGGCACAAAGCCTTGCGGGCTGCGCGCCAGATGCGCGTCCGACCGCTGCTCCCCCTCGACCAGCGACACATCGTGCCGCCGATAGCCCAGCCCTTTCAGGTTCAGCGCAATGCGAACGCGGTAGCTCGCCGACGAGCGATGATAATCGTGAAGGACGTATCCGCTCACGGGTTCGCCGCTTCGCGATCGGGATGCAGGCTCTGGCCCATCCGCCCCGGCCGCAGCGCCCCCCACCAGGTCAGCGGGTTCCAGTTGGCGGTGCCGTCGAGCGAGAAGGTGATGAAC
>NZ_DATJLI010000162.1:0-15998 GCF_035490575.1 Sphingomonas sp.
AAGAAGGCCTGACCGCCGCCAACGCGATCGGCGACGACACGCTGCAACGCCAGTCGGGCGGACAGGTCGTGCCCGACAGTTTTACGCATGGCAGTTCGGCGCAGCGGGTGAAATGGCTCCGCATCGGCCTGCAATCGGGCAACCCGGCGGCGTGTGACACGTTCAACAACCCGATATGAGTGTCGCTTTCCGACGTGAAGACGATGACGCCCACCGCGAACCCGTGTTCGAGCTGCCGCTGCCGCCCGGTCCCAATCTGGTCACGGCACGCGGGCTGAACCTGATCGAGGCGCGGGTCGCCGAACTTCAGACAGCGGTCGATGCCGCCGCCGACGAGGAAGCGGCCAAGACCCTGCGCCGCGACCTGCGTTACTGGCTAGCGCGTGCCAGCAAGGCTGAGGTGCAGCCGGTGGTGGCGGGCGATGCCGTCGCGTTCGGCACGCGCGTCACCTATCGGCTGGGCGGACGCGAGCGCACGGTCGCACTGGTCGGCAGCGACGAGGCGGACGTGACCGAGGACGCCATCCCGTTCACCGCCCCCATCGCCCAGGCGATGATGGACGCCGAACCCGGTGAGCGCGTCGATTATCAGGGCCGCGCCGAAGCGATCGAGGTGATCGCGGTCGAGGCGCTGCGGGTCTGATTTGTCAGGCGGCGGGTGGCGTAGCAGCCGTCCGGTCGTTTGTGATGTCGAGAATCTGGATCCCTTGCCGACCCAAGGGCTGCTTGCTCAAATATCCGGTCGGCGCGATCCGTTCCGGTCGCCAGGTCAGGCGTTCGACCCGGTAGACGCCGGGGCTGCCGACAGGCAGGTCCAGTGGCGCATATTGGCGCTGCCGCATCGAATCAACAAACGGTTTGGTCCAGTCCCGTGCACGGCTGCCTCGGAGCACCTCGATCTCGGCTACCTGTCCGTCAGGCCTCACCATGAAGCCGACATCGGCCCATTGGATCTGCGGGGATGCGGTGACATAGGTCGGCAAGGTCACGCCGCCGAGCCGCTGTTGGACGGCGTTCGCCGCGCCAGCGGCATCGGCGGCAATCACAGGCACCTCGCGGACCAGCACCGGAGGATTGTCGGGATCGGTGCGAAGCGTGGCCAGCAGTGCGTCCACTGCGCCCTCATCCCCCCGCGCCCGCGCCAGCCGCGCCGCAATGACGGCCGCCATTTGCCGAACCACGCGATCGGCGGCGGCGGGCGACGCCTGCACCGTGGCCAGCCGCCGTTCCGCACTGCCCCGATTGTCCTGATGAAGGTCGATCGTCGCGGCGCGAAGTTCGCTCAGCGCCGCCAGCCTGTGTTCCCCGCGCCGGGCATAGCCCTCCGCCGCCACCTCGAACTGCTCGCGGGCGTTGAACGGCTGGCCGATGCTGCTCCAAAAGTCACCCAGCTGGATCGCGGTCAACAAGACTTGCGGGTCGTCGGCCGGCAGGTTTTCCTTCAGCGTGCGGTTCTGTCGGATTAACATGGTGCGATAAATCTTCATGTCGCCCATGTGCTGGTTGACCGTGGCGTTGGCTTCGTAAAGCGCGGCGACCACACGGGGGAACTGCGCCGCATTGCCACGCTGGCGTGACAGTGCCGCGTTCAGTGTGCGGCGGGCGTCGTGATACTCCCCTTGCGCGAACTGCGCCTCGGCATGGGCGATCGACAGGCGTGCGTCGTCGGGGGTCGGGCATCGCCGCTCGATACAGGCGGTTAGCGCTTCTTCGGTGCGGCGTGCGCGCACGACGATGTCGGGATCGGCGGCAACCTGCGCCAGCAACAGCGTAAGGATCATGGACGCGACTCCTTCATTCTGCTGATGTGGAGGTTGAGGGCTTTGCCCAGTCAGGTCAATCGCATAGTCATGGGTGAAACCAGTTCAGGGAGTGCCCATGCGCCGTCGCCAATTCCTCGCCTCCGCCAGTGTCGCTGCCGCTGTCGCTGCACTTCCCGTCGGTGTCCGCGCCGCGCAGGACAGCCGCAACGCCGATTTTCGCGCGATGCTCGACCGCTTTTTCTATGCCCGGCTGGAGGACAGCCCCGAAGGCGCCACCTCGCTCGGCCTCGACACGGGCGAGCGCGAGCACCTGAAATCGAAGCTGTCCGACGCGTCGCGCGCGGGTCAGGCGCGGCAGTTCGCGCGGGCGAAGCAGGAACTCGCCGCGATCAAGGCGATCCCGCGCGATCAACTGGGTGACACTGCAAAGCTCGATTATGACGTGATCGAATATAGTCTTGAGCGGACCATCGACGGCGAGCGGTTCGATTACGGAGCCAGTGCGGGGCGCTATGCCCCCTATGTGCTGACGCAATTGACGGGCGCCTATCGCGACGTGCCCGATTTTCTGTCGAACCAGCACCGTGTGCGCGATGCCGCCGAAGCCGATGCCTATGTCGCGCGGGTGGAAGCATTCGCCGTTGCAGTGGACGCCGAGACGCAGCGCCAGCGCGAGGATGCGGCCAAGGGCGTGTTCGCGCCCGATTACATCCTCGACACGACCCTGAAACAGCTTGGCTCCGTTCGCGATCAGGCGCCCGCCGCCACTGGCCCCGTCACCGACCTGACCGCCAAGCTCAAGGCCGCGAACCTGCCGCCGGCGCGTGCTCAGGCGGTCGAAACGCTGATGGCGGAGCGCGTTTTCCCCGCGCTCGACCGTCAGCGCGCGCTCGTCACCGACCTGCGCCGCCGCGCCACGCACGATGCCGGCGTGTGGCGCCTGCCCGATGGCGAGGCCTATTACGCCGCCGCCGCCAGCGCGGCTACCACGACCGAGTTGACGGGCGACGAGATCCATCGCCTGGGCCTGGAGCAGGTTGCCCAGATCAGCGGTCGCATCGACGGCATCCTGAAGGGGCAGGACATGTCGCAGGGCAGTGTCGGCGACAGGCTGGTCGCGCTGAACAAGCGGCCCGATCAGCTCTATCCCAACACCGATCCGGGGCGCGAGGCGCTGCTGGAGGCTTTGCGTGAGCAGGTGGCGGCGATGACCGCGCGCCTGCCCGAACAATTCAACGTGCTGCCCAAGGCCCCGGTCGAGGTGCGCCGTGTGCCCGAAGCCATTCAGGCGGGTGCGCCGGGCGGCTATTACCAGTCGGCATCGCTCGACGGGACGCGGCCCGCCATCTATTTCATCAATCTGCGCGACACGTTCGACCGGCCCAAATTCGGCCTGGCCACGCTCAGCCACCATGAAGGGGTGCCGGGCCACCACCTGCAGGTCATGACCGCGCTGGAAAGCGACGACATCCCGCTGCTGCGCCGCCGTGGCGGCTATTCGGGCTATACCGAGGGGTGGGCGCTCTATTCGGAGCAACTGGCCGACGAAATGGGCATGTATGAAGGCGATCCTCTGGGGCAGGTCGGCTATCTGCAATCGCTGTTGTTCCGCGCGACGCGGCTGGTGGTGGATTCAGGGATGCACGCCAAGCGCTGGAGCCGCGAAAAGGCGACAGAGTATTTCATCGCCACGACCGGCATCGCGCGCGGGCGCAGCCAGGGAGAGATCGACCGCTACACCGTCTGGCCGGGTCAGGCATGCAGCTACAAGATCGGCCACACCGTCTGGACCCGCCTGCGCGACGAGGCCAAGGCCAAGGCGGGCGCGAACTGGGATCCCAAGGCGTTCCATTCGGTGCTGACATTGGGCGCGATGCCGCTGACCGTGCTGGAGCGGGTGGCGCGCACGCGGATGGCATGATGCAGGTCGAGGGTGATTATCGCGCCGACGGGGCCGCGCTGGTGCGTGGCCTCGTCCCGCCGGAAGTCTGCAATGCGCTGCTGCGGCAATTCCAGCTTGAGCTGGACCCCGACGAGCGCGGACTGGATGCCCCGGCGACCGGCTCCTCCTTGCTGGTGCGCGACGTGCCCGAAATCTATGGCTTTGCCTGGTCGCCGCTGGTCACGTTCCTGTGGGGGCTGACCCCGTCGATCCGGTCGATCACCGGCATCGATCTGGTGCCCAGCTATGACTATCTGCGCCTCTATCGCGAAGGCGATCTGTGTCGGGTCCACAGCGACCGCGCGTCGTGCGAGCACAGCCTGTCGCTGACGCTCGATTATTCCGACGGCGCGGTGTGGCCGCTCGAGATCGGGGACACCGTGCTCCCCGAACCGACAAAGCGCGTGACCGACGATTTCGAGGGTGACGGCTTCCGCAGCTTCGACATGCAGCCCGGCGACGGCGTGCTGTATAACGGCGTCCACCGTCGGCACGGACGGATCACGCCCAACCCCAATGGCTGGTCGGCGCATCTGTTCATGCACTGGGTCGAACGCGGCGGCGCCTTTGCGGACCAGGCATTCGATGCCCGCCCCGAATATCGCCAGCCTGTCAATTTCCGCTTTACGTGACGATCATATAGGATTGACTTTTGTGCCATAACTCCGAGTAATCCCGCCAGGGACAAGGAGAGGCGGATGCGTAAATTTTGGGGATTGTCGTTGCTGGCGGTGCTAATCCTGACGCCAGCCGCGTCGGCACAGGTGAACACGCTGGTGCCGGAAAAAGTGGCGGGCGCGAAACCCGTCAAGATTGAGCGGATCAAGGTTCATTCGGCGGCGATCGAAGGCAATCTGGAGGGCGAAAGCGCCGATCGCGATGTGCTGGTCATCCTGCCGCCGGGCTATGCCGCCAATCCCGCGCGCCGTTACCCTGTCGTCTATGCGCTGCACGGCTATTCGATCGGGGCCGAGCAATGGGCGAACGAAATCCATGTGCCGGGTTCGGTCGAGGGCGCGTTCGCCAAGGGCGCGCGGGAAATGATCGTGGTGATGCCCGACAGCAAGACGGTGCATAACGGGTCGATGTATTCGCGGTCGCAGACGACGGGCGATTTCGAGACGTTCATCGCGCGCGATCTGGTCGCCTATATCGACCGCCATTACCGCACCGTGCCCGCGCGGGAGAGCCGTGGCCTGGTGGGCCATTCGATGGGCGGATATGGCGCGTCGCGGATTGGCATGAAGCACGCCGATGTGTTTGGCGCGCTATATATGATGAGTCCGTGCTGCCTGTCGCCGCGCGGCGCGATGGGGCTGGACGAAAAAGCCGAGGCCGCGTTCGCCGGCGTCAAGTCGATCGAGGATGCCAAGAAGCTGGGCTGGGGGCAGCGCGCCACGCTGGCGGCGGCGGCGGCATGGTCGCCCAATCCGACCAACGCGCCGCTGTTCCTCGACCTGCCGTTCGGCGACGAGAAGCAGCGCGCCGATGTGCTGGCCCGCTGGGCCGCAAACGCGCCGCTGGCGTTCATCGACCAGCATGTCGCGGACTTGCGCCGATACCGGGCGATTGCGCTGGATGTCGGTGACAAGGACGGGCTGGTCGGCGATGCGGGCAAGCTGCACGATGCGCTGAACCGTTATGGCATCGCCCATGGATATGAGGTGTATCAGGGCGACCATACCAGCCATATCGGCGTGCGGATGCAGGAACAGGTGCTGCCCTTTTTCAGCCGGAGCCTCAGCTTCCCCAACTGATCGCCCGGCTCGCTTGCGGGCGGGGCCATCGGCACCCTAGATGGGGTCGATGTCCGCCCGCACGCCCGACCGTTTCAACGAGGAAACCGCGACTTACGCCGTAAAGGGCGCCGACGCTCCCGATCTTGAGGCCGGGGTGGCGGCGATCCGCAATGTTGTTCGCACGCTGCCGACGCGGCCAGGCGTTTACCGGATGCAGGATGCGCGCGGCGACGTGCTGTATGTGGGCAAGGCGCGGGCGCTTAAGAACCGCGTCACCAACTATACCCAGATCGCGCGCCTGTCGAAACGGTTGCAGCGCATGGTCGCCCAGACGCGCAGCATGACCATCGTCACGACCAACAGCGAGGCGGAGGCGCTGCTGCTGGAAGCGCAGCTCATCAAGCGCTATCGCCCGCCCTACAACGTCCTGCTGCGCGACGATAAGTCGTTTCCCTTCATCCTGTTGCGCGGCGAGCATGATTTCCCGCGCGTCCAGCTTCATCGCGGCGCACGGCGCGCCAAGGGCGATTATTTCGGCCCCTTCGCGGGCGCGGGACAGGTCCGCAAGACGCTGAACGCGCTGCAAAAGCTGTTCCTGTTACGGTCGTGCACGGACGGGTTCTTCAACACCCGCGACCGGCCGTGCCTGCTGTATCAGATCAAGCGATGCTCGGCGCCGTGCGTCGACCGGATCAGCCCGGCGGACTATGCCGAGCTGGTCGGGGACGCCAAACGCTTTTTGTCGGGCAAGTCGACCGAAGTGCAGGCCCGGCTGGGCGCGCAGATGCAGGACGCGGCCGAGCGGATGGATTTCGAGCAGGCGGCGGTGCTCCGCGACCGGCTAAAGGCGCTTACCTTCATTCAAGGCAGCCAGGCGATCAATGCCGAGGGCGTGGGCGACGCCGATGTGTTTGCGATGGCGGAAAAGGAGGGGCAGGTCGGCATCCAGGCCTTTTTCATTCGCGGCGGCCAGAATTGGGGGCATCGCGCCTTTTTCCCCACCCATGTCGCCGACGTGCCGCAGGACGAGGTGTTCAGCCAGTTCCTGATGCAGTTTTACGAAGAGGTGCCGCCCGCGCGCAACGTGCTGGTCGACCGCGAACTGAGCGAGGCCGAATTGCTGGCGGAGGCGATGAGCGCGCGCGCGGGATACCGCGTGTCACTGTCGGTGCCGCAGCGTTCGGCGCGGCGGCGGCTGATCGAACAGGCCAGCCGCAACGCGGTCGAGGCGCTGGACCGGCGGCTGGCGGAGTCGACCACGCAGGCGCGGCTGCTGCGCGAAGTGGCCGAATTGTTCGGCCTGTCGGAAAGCCCCGACCGGATCGAGGTTTACGACAACAGCCATATTCAGGGCACCAACGCGCTGGGCGCGATGGTCGTCGCCGGGCCGGAGGGGTTCCGCAAGGGCCAGTATCGCAAGTTCAACATCAAGCGCGCCGAAACTGCTCCCGGCGACGATTTCGCGATGATGCGCGAAGTGCTGACGCGCCGGTTCAAGCGCGCGCAGGACGAGGACCCCGACCGCGATCGCGGCGACTGGCCCGATCTGGTGCTGGTCGACGGCGGGCGCGGGCAGTTGAACGTCGCGACGGAAGTGCTGGAGGATCTGGGCATCGAGGATGTCTGCGTCGTCGGCATCGCCAAGGGGCCGCATCATGGCCGGGACGGGCGCGAGGTGTTCCACCTGATGGACGGGCGCGAGTTTCAGTTGCCGGTCAATTCGCCGGTGCTGTTCTATCTTCAGCGGCTGCGCGACGAGGTGCACCGCTTCGCGATCGGCGCGCATCGTGAAAAGCGGGCCAAGGCGATGGGCGCGTCACCGCTGGACGAAGTGCCCGGCATCGGTCCCGCGCGCAAAAAGGCGCTGCTGATGCATTTCGGCACCGCCAAGGCCGTGCGCTCCGCCAGCCTTGAGGATTTGCAAAAAACGCCCGGCGTGTCGCGCGCGATGGCGCAGCAGGTCCACGATTTTTACCACGCGCGCTGATCGGCGCGTCAGTCTCGGGTCAGCGCGGCAGCGGCCTTTCGCACGGCGTCGCGATCCGACTCCATCGTTAGCGCCGCTTCCGCACGGGCCAGCGCCTCGGCGCTCTCACGCCGCGCGATGTCGGCGAAAGCGGGCGCGCACCGTGCCCAAGCGGCGAATGTCTTTTGCAGGCGCACTGCGACCTCGACCGTGCCCGCCCCGTCGCGCGCAATGGCGCGGAACGCATCGGTCGCCACATCCCCGATCGCGATGGCGGGCATGACCACTTGATCGTCGACCGGCGCCAGATCGTCGCGATCAAGCGCGGCCAGTGCGTTCAGCACGCGCAACTGCGAACCCAGCACCGAAATCGCAGTGCCGGGATCATTGACCGCCGGCGACAGCGCGCGCGATGCGATTTCGCCCAGCACGATCAGGCCGAAGCGCGGGTCGTTGTCGAAACTGCGGTCGCGGTCGATGCTGATCGCATCGATCACGCGGTCACTGATGCCGGCGGCATCGCCGTCGACCCATGCCAGCACGCGGTCGGGGTCGATGAACATGCCCGGCAGCACGGCAAGAAAGATGCGCCCGCCGGATGCCTGGCTGCAATCGCGAAGCGCCTTGGCATCGACATGGGTGACATAACCGATCCGGTCGCAGCGCAGCGGCGTCGCGCCGGGCGGGAGCGGCGGCGTCGCCAGCCCGGCCCGGCGCGGGGGATGCGCGATCGAGCGCACCGCGTCGATTGCGGCGCATTCGACGCGGCGGATGGTGTCGTGCACCCGGCCCAGTTGCGCCAGATAGCTGATCCATCGCAGCAGTGTGATGACGATCATCAGGATCACCGCGACCGTGCCGCCGAACAGCAGCACGCGGCCCTGTTCGCCGTAAAAGCCCGTCGACAGGGCAATGATGCCGACGATCGCGAACAGGAACCCGCCCAGGAACGTCGACAGCGCATTTTGCGACGCGCTGTCCTCCGACAACAGCTTCACCGCGCGCGGGGTGACGTTGGAGGTGGCGGCGCTATAGGCCGAAACCATCGCCGTCAGTGAAAAGGTCGTGACTGCCAACATGCTCGACGCGATGATGCCGAGGATATTGTCGACCGCCGACCCGCCGATACTGGCGCTCAATTCATAGGGGATGAACGGTGCAACGACCGGCGCGACCAGGGCGAGGACGACGGCGGCCAGCGAATAGGCGGCGGCGCGGAACCACAACCGGCGGCTTAACAAGCGCCACAGCCAGGCGGTGCGGCTCATCGTGCGGGAGGCGACTGGATCATGGGGCGGTGAACGTCGCATGGCGGCGCGCGTTTCCCAAGCCTCGCGTTGGCGAAATCTTCACGACGCGGGCGGTAGGGCGGCGCGCATGACCCCGGTGTTCCTGACCGTCGATACCGAATTGATGTGGCGGCACCATGCCGCGCGCCGGCCGCTGGACGAGCAGGTCGCGCGGTCTATCGATCCGGCAGGGGTCGGAATCGGCTATCAACTCGACATGCTGGCGCGTCACGACCTCAAGGCGTGTTTCTTCGTCGATCCGATGCCCGCCGCGATCCACGGGCCTGATGTGGTGAAGCGCATCGTCGCCCCCATTCTGGCGGCGGGGCAGGAAGTGCAACTGCACCTGCACCCGAATTGGGCGGGTGCGGTGGCAGGGGATGGCGGCGCGGCGCATGGTGTGTTCGAGCTGGTCGACCTGAACCGCGCGGGACAACAGGCATTGCTGGCGCAGGCAATCGACTGGCTGGTGGCGGCGGGTTGCGAACGCCCGATCGCCTTTCGCGCGGGCAGCTATGCCGCCAATGACGACACGATCGATGCGCTGGTTGCCCTGGGTCTCGACTATGACAGTAGCCATAACGGATCGGCGCACCCATGGCCGAGCGGCCTGTCGCTGCCCGCCGACAGCATCGCGCCGATGCTGCATCGCGGGCTGATCGAATGCCCGGTCACGCTGATCGAGGAAGCGCCGGGCCGCCTTCGCCATTTCCAGATCTGCGCGCTGTCGACCGTTGAAATGCGCGACGCGCTGGACCATGCGGCCCGCCACGATCATGCCGCCGTGACGATCGTCAGCCACGGCTTTGAACTGGCAACGCGCGCCGGCACCGCCCCCAATGCGGTGCATGTCCGCCGGTTCGAGGCGCTGTGTGCGATGCTGGCGGAACGGCGGCTGGCCTTGCCGACATGCTGGTATCGGGATCGCCCGGCGCTGGTGCTGGGTCAGGCCGACCGGCCGCTGCCGCCGCGCCGGACGCGGACCGCCATGCGTCGCGTCGAACAGCTCTGGTCCAATCTGGTCGCCGAGCGCGCGCGGTGAGCGAACCGCTCGACCTGAGCATCGCGTTTCGGGTGGGCGCGCGGACCATCGCGTCGATTCGCCGGCGGCTGGTGCGCGTAGCGGTGCCGCTGGACCAGGCGATTGCCGGCCGGACACCCATATTGCCGCCGCTGCCCCGCGCCGCCGATGGCTATTCGTTGCTGTCCTGCCCGACCGCGGCTGTCGCCGGGCTGGATGCGGGCGGGCTGATCGTCGCCGAGCGGCAGCGATACCGGCGCTGGTATGCCGATCTGACATTGGGTTGGGACGCTTATCAGGCCGGATTGTCGGGCAATCTGCGCTCGACGCTCAAGCGCAAGGGCAAGAAGATTGCGGAAGGATCGGGCGGGCGCATCGACGTGCGCCGATACCGCACGCCCGATGAAATGGCGGCATTCCATGCCGTCGCGCGGCCGCTGGCGGCGGCGACCTATCAGGAGCGTCTGCTGGGCATGGGGCTGCCGGGCGATCCCGAATGGGTGGCGGCGATGCTGGCGCGGGCGGTGGACGGCAACGCGCGCGGCTGGCTGCTGTATATCGGCGACGCCCCGGCCGCCTATCTCTTTTGCCCTGTCGTGGCCGGGACCGTGATCTATGAGTTTGTCGGGCACGATGCCGCGTTCGACGCGCTGTCGCCGGGCACGGTGCTGATGGCGGCGGCGCTCAGGGACCTGATGGACGAGGCTGTTCACGCCCGGTTCGACTTCACCGAAGGCGAAGGGCAGCACAAGCGCCAGTTCGCGACGGGCCATGTCGAATGCTGCGACCTGTTCGTGCTGCGCCCCACGCTGGTCAATCGCGCCGCGATGACGGCGTTGCACGGGTTTGACGGCATGGTCGCGCGGATCAAGCGATTGCGCGCGCGCCTCAGGCCCTGAACAGGAAGAACGCGCCGCCCGCGATCAGCGCAAAGCCGATCAGATGATTGGGCGTCACCTTTTGCCCCAGATACAGGATCGAGAAGGCGGCGAAGACCGTCAGGGTGATGACTTCCTGCATCCCCTTGAGCTGCGCGGCCGAATAGACGCCGCTGCCGATCCGGTTGGCGGGCACCGCCAGCATATATTCGGGTAGCGCGATCAGCCAGCTGACCAGGATGACGGCCCACAGCGCCACGCCCTTGTGCTTCAGATGGCCATACCAGGCAAAGGTCATGAAGATGTTGGAGCCGATCAGCATCAGGATCGGCAGGATGCGCGCCGGTTCGATCGTCATGCGCCGCCCACGCCCCGGCGCGCGACGATTTCGACCAGGATATCGCCGTCACGGATGCTGCGCGCCTCCGGATCGAAAAAGCCGAACGGCCTCCCGTCCCGATACAGCCGCACGCCGAGGCCGGTCTGGATGCCGGTCAGCGGCTGTCCGATCTCATGTGCGGCGGGGCGGCGTTCGGACAGCTGGACGCGTCCGTCAAAGCTGGCAAGGTCCATCATGTAATCGGCGACATGGCTGCCGCTGCATGAGCTGGCGAGCAGCAGGCCGGCGAAGCTGACCGGGTTGATGACCGTCGTGGCACCCGCCGCGCGGGCGGGGAGTTCGTTGTCTTCGGCCTTGACGATGATGCTGATCGGGAGGTCGGGGGCCAGATGGCGCGCCGTCAGCGTGATGAGGATCGACGTGTCATCACGCCCCGCCGCGACGATCAGCGAACAGGCGGCGGCGACGCGCACGTCCATCAGCGTCTGGTCGCGCGTCGCATCCGCCAGCAACACGGCGCAGCCCAGCTTTTCGGCCTGTTCCAGCCGATCCTGGTCGCCGTCGATCACCACGATCTGTGTCGCGTCGCGACCACGGGCGACCAGTTCGTCAACGGCCTCCGACCCGGTCTTGCCGAACCCGGCGACGACGATGTGGCCGGTCAGATCGCGCTGGATGCGTGCCATGCGCCACTTCTCCCATGTGCGCTTGAGGACGAAATCATATGTGGTGCCGATGAACAGCAACACCACGAACACCCGGATCGGCGTGACGATCAGCGCGTCGAACAGGCGCGCGCGTTCCGTCACCGGCGCGATGTCGCCATAGCCGGTGGTGGTGATCGAGATGAAGGTGAAATAGACGACATCGACAAAGCTGACCTGCCCGTCATAATTGTCGCGCAGCCCTTCGCGATCGAACCAGTGCACGCCGATGGCGATGCCCAGTAGCGACAGCACCGCCACCACGCGCCAGCCGATCGACAGCCACACGGGCAGTTGCGACCGCCGGGTCAGCGTGCCGGGCGCTCCGCGACGGATCATCGGCGCGGCAACCGGCTGATCGGGTCGACCGGCGTGCGGCCGTCGCGAATCTCGAAATGCAGTTCGGGCCGGTTGGCGGCGCCGGTGTCACCCGACAGCGCGATCGTCTGTCCCCGCTTCACCGACTGGCCGCGCTGCACCAGCAACTGTCCGGCATGGCCGTAAACCGATGTGAGCCGACCGCCATGTTTCAGGATGACCAGCCCGCCCAGCGACGGAATGTCGCTGCCCGCATAAGCGACCACGCCATCGGCGGCGGCAGTGACCGGTGTTTCAAGCGGCACGGCGATCTTGATGCCGTCATTGCGCTCCCCGCTGGCGCCGGGGCCGAAGCGGCGCACAACGCGTCCGCCAGCGACCGGCCAGACAAAGCCGCTGCTTGCCCGCGTCGGTTCGGCGACGGCGGCGGTCGAGGGGAGCACCCGGCGGGCTGTGGCGACCGGCCGCGCCGGCGCGGCATTTTCCGCGATGGCGGGCTGGCTGCCCGTCACCAGATCGTCGATGTCGAGCGTGAAGGCCGCGGCGCGTTCGGCGGCGCTGCGCGGGATCGCATCACCGGGGATCAGCACCCGCTGCCCTACGCGAAGGATATACGGTTCCTCCAGCCGGTTGGCGTCGACAACGCGCGACCATTCGACGCCATAAGCGCGCGCGATGCCGATGCCCGTCTGTCCCGACCGCACCAGATGCCAGCGCCCGCCGGGGATCGACAAACGCTGACCCGGATAGATGGTGTAGGGCGGCGCCAGTGCGTTCACCCGCGCGATCGCTTCCGACCCGGCCCCCGTGCGCTCGGCAATGCGGCGCAGGCTGTCGCCGCGCTGCACGGTATAAATGCTGTCGGCGATGACGCGCGCATCGGCTCGCACCGACCGGGCTTCCCATGCCGGGGCGGGGGCGGGCAGGGCGCGCACCTGTTCATCGTCCTGACCGCGCACCGGCTCGGGGCGGGCAGCGGGCGGCGGCGGCGCGGTGCGCGGCGCCTCCCGCTGGGGGATCAGGCATCCGGCCAGCGCCATGGGCATGGCCAGCACGCCCGCCCGTTTCGCCATCCCCCCCGTCATGCCGCCCCCCATGTCTCAGTCGCGATAGGCCGCGACCAGCCGGTCCATCGATTCACGGTGCGTCAGGTCCAGATGCAGCGGCGTCACCGCGACATAGCCGTCCTGCACCGCTTCCAGATCGGTCGAATGCGCGGGCGTCTCGACCGTCGGGCCAAGCGCGAACCAGTGATATTCATAGCCGCGCGGGTCGCGGTTCGACACGATCCGCAACCGGCCATAATCGCGCAGCCCCTGTCCGACCACGCGCACCCCTTTCACCTGATCGGCGGGCAGGGCGGGGAAGTTGACGTTGACCAGCGTGCGTGGCGCCCATGGCATGTCGATCAGCGGCGCCAGCACCCGCGCGCCCCAATGCGCGGCGGCGTCGAACGGCACGGTGTCGCCCATCCCCTCGCGTGCATAAACCTGACTGAAGGCGACCGATCGCACGCCCGCCAGCGCGCCCTCCATCGCGGCGGACACCGTGCCTGAATAGGTCACGTCCTCCGCCAGATTGGCGCCGCGATTGACGCCCGACAGGATCAGGTCTGGCGGGCTGTCGACCATGATCCTGGCAAGCGCCATCATCACCGCATCGGTGGGCGTGCCGGCGACGGCGAAGCGCCTGTCGGCAAAGCGGCGGATGCGAAGCGGGCGACTCAATGTCAGCGAATGCCCCGCACCCGATTGCTCCTCACTGGGCGCGACCACCCAGACATCGTCGGAGAAGTGCGCGGCGATATCCTCCAGCACCTTCAGCCCCGGCGCGTGATAACCGTCGTCATTCGTGACCAGGATACGCATCATCGCTGCTCCCTTGTTCGAGGTGCGGCATCGCGGCGGTGCCGCCACCTCTCCACCGGCTGCTCGGTTCCCCCTCCCCATGCCGGGGAGGTGCGGGCGCGGGACAGCATCAGCGCGGCGCCAGTAATTCGACGCCGCCCAGCCAGGGCCGCAGCACCTCGGGCACGGCGACCGATCCGTCGGCTTGCTGGTAATTCTCGATCACGGCGACCAGCGTGCGCCCGACCGCCAGACCCGATCCGTTGAGGGTGTGGACGAAGCGGGTCGCCTTTTCCCCCTCGGGCCGGAAGCGCGCGTTCATGCGGCGCGCTTGAAAATCGCCGCAGGTCGAGCAGGACGAAATCTCGCGGTAACGATCCTGTCCGGGCAGCCACACCTCGAGATCAAATGTGCGCGTCGCCGAAAAGCCCATGTCGCCCGTGCAAAGCTTCATCCGGCGATAGGCAAGGCCCAGCCGCTCAAGGATCGTCTCCGCCGCGCGCGTCATCCGCTCATGCTCCTCGTCCGACGCATCGGGGGTGGTGATCGACACCATTTCCACCTTGTCGAACTGATGCTGACGGATCAGGCCGCGCGTGTCACGTCCCGCCGCCCCCGCTTCGGACCGGAAGCACGGCGTCAGCGCGGTCAGCCGCATCGGCAGTGCGTGTTCCGGCAGGATCGCTTGCGCGACGATGTTGGTCAGGCTGACTTCCGCCGTCGGGATCAGCCAGCGGCCATCGGTGGTGCGGAACAGATCCTCGGCGAATTTGGGCAATTGCCCGGTGCCGAACAGCGCCTCGTCACGCACCAGCACGGGCGGCACGACTTCCTCGAACGCGAAGTCGCGGGTCAGCGTGTCGAGCATGAATTGGCCCAGCGCCCGGTGCAGCCGTGCGGCGGCCCCGCGGATCAGCGTGAAGCGTGCGCCCGACAGCGCTGCACCCCCTTCAAAGTCGAGGCCCAGCGCGGGGCCGAGGTCGGCGTGATCGCGCGGGGTGAAGACAAAGGCGGGGCGTTCGCCCACGGCTTTTTGCTCGGCATTGTCGCCCTCGTCCGCGCCGTTGGGCACATCGGCGGCGGGCAGGTTGGGGATGGCTGCCAGTTGCGCGTCCATCTCGGCGGTCAGCGTGCGCTCCTCCGCCTCAAGCTCGGGCAGGCGGGTCTTTAGCGTCGCAACTTCGGCCATCAGCGCGTCGGCGGCGGCGTGATCGCCCTTGCCCTTGGCCGCGCCGATCGCTTTCGACGCTTCGTTGCGGCGGGCCTGTCCCACCTGAAGTTCGGTCACGATCGCGCGGCGGCGTTCGTCCAGCGCCACCAGATCGGCGGCGATCGACGACAGGCCACGGCGCGCCAGCGCAGCGTCAAAGGATTGCGGGTCTTCGCGGATCAGACGGATGTCGTGCATGTCCGCGCTATGGCCCGGTCGCCCCTGCCAGCGCAACCGGGAAGGCGTGCGGCGCGTTGAACGGGGGAATCGCACATAGAAAAAGGAGAGAAGCGATGCAGATTCCCCATCAGACATTCGTGGTGGTCGCCGACGGGCGCAAGATGCTGTTCTTCCGCAACGAAGGCGATGCCGAGCATCTGAACCTGGTGGTCGAGCGCGTGCGTGAACAGGACAATCCGTCCGACGGCGATCAATCGACCGACCGTCCGGGTCGTGCCTTTTCCAGCGTCGGTTCGGGCCGCAGCGCTTATGAGGAAACCGATTTCCACCAGATGGAGGAGGATCGCTTTGCCGCTGAGACCGCCAACCTGCTCCGCAAGCGGGCGCTTCGCAACGATTTCGACAAGCTGGTGATCGTCGCCCCGCCCAGGACGCTGGGCGAGCTTCGCAAGCATTATCACAAGGAAGTGGCCGACCGGCTGGCAGGGGAACTGGACAAGGATCTGACCGGGCACCCGGTGCCGGAGATCGAAAAGGCGCTGTCCGCCGCCTGATCGCAGAATGTGAAAAGGCCCCTCCGTCGCCGGAAGGGGCCTTTTCATGAGGCGTAAGGGGCCACGCTCAGCCCGATTTTTTGCGGTTCAGGCGACCGCGCGCCACCAGCGCGGCGGCACCGGCGCCGAACAGCAGCAGCATCGGCGGGGCGGGAACCGGCGTCGGCGGATTGCCCGATGAACCGCCCGACGAACTGGCGCTGGATGCCGAACTGGCGCTCGACGCGGACGATGCGCTGGAGCCGGA
>NZ_DATJLI010000163.1:0-21752 GCF_035490575.1 Sphingomonas sp.
GTTCGGACAGGCCCGCCGCCAGCGTCTCGACGCCGACCGGTCCGCCACGATAGATGTCGGCGATCATGGTCAGGTATCGGCGGTCCATTGCGTCCAGCCCCAGCGCGTCCACCTCCAGCCGGTTCAGCGCACTGTCGGCGACGCGCGCATCGACCAGCGCCGCCCCCGCCACATCGGCAAAGTCGCGCACCCGGCGCAGCAGCCGCCCGGCGATGCGCGGCGTGCCGCGCGACCGGCGCGCCACCTCCGCCGCGCCGTCAGGCGCGATGTCCAGGCCCAGCAAGCCGGCTGCGCGCGTCACCACGCGCGTCAGTTCGTCCACCGTATAGAATTGCAGCCGCACCGGAATGCCGAACCGGTCGCGAAGCGGCGTCGTCAGCAATCCCTGCCGCGTCGTGGCACCCACCAGCGTAAAGCGCGGTAGGTCGATCCGCACGCTGCGCGCCGATGGTCCCTCTCCGATCATCAGGTCAAGCGCGCGGTCCTCCATCGCGGGATACAGCACTTCCTCGACCGCCGGGGCCAGCCGATGGATCTCGTCGATGAACAGGACGTCGCCATCCTCCAAATTGGTCAACAGCGCCGCCAGATCGCCCGACTTGGCGATCACCGGCCCGCTGGTGGAGCGGAACCCCACCCCCATTTCGCGCGCAATGATCTGCGCCAGCGTCGTCTTGCCCAGGCCCGGCGGGCCAAAGAACAACACATGGTCCAGCGCCTCGCCACGCCCCCGCGCGGCCTCGATAAAGACGCGCAGATTCTCGCGCGCGGCGCGCTGGCCGACAAACTCGTCCAGCCTTTTGGGGCGCCGCGCGGCGTCGACATCCTCGGGCTGGCGAGCGGGGATCAGGATGCGGTCGGGTTCAGTCACGCCGTCGTGCTTAGCCATGTGCGCTGCGGAACGAAAGCAGGACGCGCCACCGCTCGCTGCCGGTGCGCGCTGCACCGACAGCGAGCGACAGCCTTATGTCCGCACCGACGTTGCGCGGAACGCCGCTTCGATCGCGTCATACAGCGGCTTGGGCATCGCATTCGCATCATATGGACAGGGCCGCAGCGGCAGACCGTCGGCGCGCGGCTGAGTAAATTGCAGCCAGCTATATTTATCGTTCATGCCCCAGACCAGCACGTCACGAAGCTGTGGATAGCTGAACAACAGGTCCATCCACGCGCGCCCATAAATGGCGACGTCGGCATCACGCTGCGCGATCGTGCCGCTCCGGTTCTGGTCGCTGACATCCAGTTCGGTGATCATCAGCTTGTAGCCCAGCCCCGTCACCTGATCGAGCCAGGCGCGCATTCCCGGTATCTGTGCGTCGGCGATCTGCTGCGCGGTGCCGGACGAATAAAAGCCGATGTGCGACTGGATGCCGAGCGTATCGACCGGGACATTCCGGTCGCGAAAGCCGCGCAGCAGCGCAAGAACCCCTTCGCGATGCCGGGTCGATCCCCAATCCATATAATCGTTATATACAAGCTCGGCACCCGGCAGCTCTTCGCGCGCGGTGCGGAACGCCAGGTCCATCAGACTGGGGTCGTTGCCCACCGCACGCGACAGCACGTTTTCGCGGACATTGCCGGTCGGCGGATCGACCGCTTCGTTCAGCACGTCCCAGCTTTTGACGCGGTCACCGAAATGGCGGGCGACATTCTGGACATGCGTGCGAACCAGCCGTTCGGCGGTGGCGCGGGGATCGGAGCCGAAATCATAATTGCGGACCCAGGCGGGAAATCGCTCTGTAATATACCACAGCATCACGTGGCCGCGCATTTCCATGCCCCTCGACTGGGCATAAGCGATCATCGCGTCGGCGCGGCTCCAGTCATAGACGTTTTCGGCGCTTGACTGATATTCCCACTTCATCTCGTTTTCGGGGACCAGCAACGTGCAGTCCCGCTCCAGCAGCGCGGCATAAGCGGGATTTGCGAACGAAGCGGCGTCGGCATTGGGCGCGCTCCACGCCAGCGTTGAACCAAAGCGCATGTTCCGCGCCGCCGCAGCCGCGGCAATGGTGGTCGCGGGACTTGCTGTCGGGGTGGGCGTCGGTGTCGGGGTGGGCGTAGGCACCGGTGTCGGCGCCGTTCCGTTACTGCCGCCGCCACTGCATGCGGAAACGCCAAGCGCCCCTGCCAGCACGATCGCATCGCGCCGCGTATAGTTTTTCATGCTTTCCTCTCCCATCGCGGTGCGCGTTGACCGCACATCCACGGGCAGGATGGTATCGCTAACGCCACCGACCGCAATAGGGTCTTTGGGATCTTCGCCACGCGCGCACGGTGGTTGCCGATTGCAACAGTCGCGCCGTAACAAGGGGGCATGCTGATCCTCGCCCTCGCCCTGCAGGCCGCCTCCGCCGATGAACTGACCATCATCGCGCGCATCGATGTGGATGTGGCCGGACGCATCACCAATTGCGCGATCGTCGAAAGCGAAGCGCCGCCGAACGTCAACGAAGCCACCTGTCGCGCGCTTGCCCAGAAAGGGCGTGTCAAACCCAGGGTAGAGGACGGCAAACCCGTTGCCGCCGCGCGTGAGGTCCGCATTCGCTGGCGGCCCGACGTGCCGAACCCCGACTGAACGGCCGGCGGCTAACGCGCCGCTTTTCTGAGTGCCAGCCGCACCAGCGCGTCCAGATTGGCACCGGGACCAAGCTCGTCCTCCGCCGCCTTGACCGCGCTTGCCGCCTCGGCCGGGCGAAAGCCCAGATTGGCCAGCGCTGACACCGCGTCGCCGCTGATGCCGCCCGATACCACCGGCACCGTGCCGCCCACGCCCAGCGCGATCACCCCGACCCGGTCCTTCAGTTCGCGGACGATCCGTTCGGCCAGTTTCGGGCCGACGCCATTGGCACGCGCGACCATCGCCTTGTCCTGACGCGACACGGCGGCGGCCAGTTCCTCGGGCGACAGGACCGACAGGATCGCCAGCGCCACGCGCGCACCGACGCCCTGCACACCGGTCAGCAACCGGAACCAGTCGCGTTCATCGGCGCTGGCGAAACCGACCAGCCGGATGAAATCCTCCGCCACCAGCATTTCGGTGTGCAGCATGGCGGCGGTGCCGACCGGGCCGAGCGACGACAGCGTGCGCGACGACGCGCCGACCAGATAACCCACGCCCGCCACGTCGATCACCGCATGGTCGATACCGGCAGCCGTCAAAACGCCCTTCAGATGCGCGATCATCGCGGCGCGTCAGTCCAGGCTCTTGGCGACTTGTTCGAACATGTCCTTCGACAGGCCCGGCGCCGACAGGATGCGTTCCAGTTCGCCGCGCATCAATGCCGCGCGCCCTTCATCAAAACGCCGCCAACGGCCAAGCGGCGGCACCAGTTTCGCCGCCGTTTGCGGGTTCAGCCGGTCGAGCGCGATCAACTGATCCGCGACAAAGCGATAGCCCGCGCCGTCGGCGGCATTGAACGCGCGCTGATTGACGCTGAATGCACCGACCAGCGCACGGGCGCGGTTCGGATTGGCGAGCGTGAAGTCGCGGTGCCGCGACAGCTCGACCACCCGCGCCAGCGTATCCTCGCGCGCCGACAGCGCCTGGGTCGAGAACCATTTGTCGAGCACCAGGCCATTGCCGGCATAGCGGTGATAGAACACCTCCAGCGCCGCTTCGCGCGCCTCGTCGCTGCCCGAACTGACCAAGGTGGTCAGTGCGCCTTGGCGGTCGGTCATATTGTCCGCCGCCTCGAACTGGCGAAAGGCGACGTTGCTGGCGTCGGGGGCGCCCGATGCGGCGATATAGCCGAGCGATACCGTCCGCAGCCGGCGCCGCCCCTTGGCGGCGGGGCTGTATTCGAAGCCGTTATCGCGCACCCAGTCATAAGCCGCGCGCCATTGTTCGGACAGCGTCCGGCCCAGTTCGCGGCGCAACGCCTCGCGCGCCTGATAAATCGCTTCGGGATCGACGATCGACAGCTGGTCGCCGATGAAGCTGTCCGATGGCAGCAGCACCGCTTCCGCCATGAACGCCGGGTCGAGGCGCGGATCGGCCAGCGTATTCGCCACCGCCTCGATCACCGGGCCGTGATCGGCGCGACCGTGGCCGACGGCGGCGACCAGCGTGTCGAGCATCAGCTGCTGCATCGCCTCGTATCGGGCGAAGGGATCGTCGTCATGCGCCGACAGGAACGCCAGATCGGTCGCGGTGCGGTCGGTTTCCACGACCACCGGCGCGGAAAAGCCGCGATTGATCGACAGCACGGGATGTTCGGCGACGGTTTCGAACGCGATCTCCGCCTCGTGATCGCGCAACAGCACCAGTTGCTCGTCGGTCAGCGGCCTGGCGCTGTCCAGCCCGAACAGGCGGATCCTGAGCGGCAGCACCATCGGCTGCTTTTCGGGCTGTCCGGGCGTCGGCGGCACGCTTTGCCGCAGCTTGAGCAATGCCCGGCCGCTGCCCGTTTCGTGGATCAGCCGTGCCGAGACGCGCGGCGTGCCCGCCTGCGAATACCACAGCCGGAATTGCGACAGGTCGATCTCACCGGCATCCTCCATCGCGCGCACGAAATCCTCGACCGTCGCGGCGCTGCCGTCATGCCGGTCGAAATACAGGTCGCTGCCCGCGCGAAACCGCTGCTCACCCAGCATCGTGGCCATCATTCGGATGACCTCCGCGCCCTTGTTATAGATGGTTGCGGTATAGAAGTTCGAGATTTCCAGATATTCGTCGGGCCGCACGGGATGTGCCAGCGGCCCGGCATCCTCCGGGAACTGGGCCGCGCGCAGCGACCGCACATCCTCGATCCGCTTGACTGCCGCCGAACCCTGATCCGCCGAAAAGCTCTGGTCGCGATAGACGGTGAAGCCTTCTTTCAGCGAAAGCTGGAACCAGTCGCGGCACGTCACGCGGTTGCCCGACCAGTTGTGAAAATATTCATGCGCCACCACCGCCGCCACGGCGTCGTAATCATAATCGGTGGCGGTATCGGGATCGGCCAGGATGTAGCGGCTGTTGAAGATGTTCAGCCCCTTGTTCTCCATCGCGCCGAAATTGAAATCGTCGACGGCAACGATGTTGAACACATCCAGGTCATATTCGCGGCCATAGACCTGTTCGTCCCATCGCATCGAGGTCTCAAGCGCGGCCAGCGCATGATCCGTCTTGGCCAGGTCCGGCGCGCGAACCCAGATGCCCAGTTGCACGTCGCGCCCCGACCGGGTGGTGAACGTCGCGCGATTGGCGACCAGATCGCCCGCGACCAACGCGAACAGGTAACTGGGCTTGGGAAACGGATCGCGCCATTCGGCAAAGTGGCGGCCGTCGGGCAGGTCGCCCGACCCAACGGGATCGCCATTGGCCAGCAGCACCGGATAGCGTCCCTTGTCCGCGTTCAACCGCACGACATAGCGGCTGAGCACGTCGGGCCGGTCGGGGAAAAACGTGATGCGGCGAAACCCCTCCGCCTCGCACTGGGTGCACAGCAGGCCGCCCGATGCATACAGCCCCATCAACTGGGTGTTGCGATCGGGGTGGACGATCACCTCGGTCTCGATCCGGTGCACGTTGCCGGGCAGGACCAGCGCAATGCCGCGATCGGTGCGCGTCCATTGCGCGGCCTGTCCATCGACCTGGACCGACAACGGCTCGATTCCGTCGCCGTCCAGTTCGATCGGGCGATCATGATCGCCGTTTCGCGTCACCGACAGGATCGCACGCACCCGCGTCGCGCCCGCGTCGAGATCGAAATCGAGCGCGATGTCGGGCACCAGCCAGTCCGGCGCGCGATAATCGCTGCGGCGAATGACCTTGGGCGTGACGGATGCGTTGAGGGCGTCGAGCATGGCGTTCGAGTTAAGTCCTTCCCCGCCCCCCGGCAATGGCGGCGTTACTTTATCCGCCACAAGCGAAATGGCGAATTACGCGGCAACTCGACCGGCTCCAGAAATGCCGGAACATCGCCGCGCGCAAGCTGCGTATAGAAGCCGCCGGGCGCGCGGGCGCGGTAATTGGTCGTCTCCGCCATGTTCATACAGACCAGCAGCAATGTGGCGCCATGCGCGCGCGCGATCCGGCGGAAATTGTCGGGCGATCCCTGAAAGGCGTGATGCACGTCGAGGATCGCGTCGCCATTGCGGTGATACGGCCCGGCAATCGCCCGGTGATGCGTCAGCGCGATCAGGCGCGGGCCAAGGTCGACATGGGTGAAGACGGTCTGGGCCGGCAGCCGGTCGAGCGGACGCATCGCCGGGATCGTGCTGCATCGCCGGTTGGCGCGCGTAACGGTATTCTGCATCGCGCTCGGCTGGTCGATCGGTAGCCAGCGAAGCGTCAGCGTCGTGACCATGCCGGACACGATCAGGAACGCCGCCGCCGCGCCAGCGACGCGCACCGGCCATGACGTGCGGCGCATGATCCACGGGAACAGCGCCCAGCCGAGCGCCGTCGACCCCGGCACCGCCAGCAATTGCGCCGCCGGACCGACGCGCACCTGCCAAAGCAGCAGCGAACACGCCAGCGCGGTGAACAGCGTCACCGGCACCCATCCCGCCAGCCGCACGGGATCGCGCCGCGCACGCCAGGTTGCGGCCAGCGTGCCGATCAGGCCGATTAGCGGCATCGTCGCCATCGGCACCGCGCTTCTCAGGCTGTGGCGATAAATGGGTCGTGCCTCACGCACATTGTTCAGCCAGGTGCGCGCCAGTTCGTCCGACACGCCTTCGGGCCGCGACAGGCAATGCGGGAACAGCGCGGCAAAGCCCGCCGCCAGCGCCCCGCCCGCGATCAGTGCCAGCACCAGCCGCGCCCCGCGATGCGCCGGATTGATCCACGCCAGCACCAACAGCAACGTGCCGCCCGCAACCGTCGCCGACAACCACACCGGCGTCAGTGCATCGCAACGCATCGCATAATTGGCGTTGGATGCGAACAGCACGAACCCCGCCGCGCTGCCCCCGGCGAGCGCCGCCCCATAAGCCGCGATGCGCGGCGCTTCGGTCCGGTCCCAGACCCAGCGCAGCGCCAGGATACCGCCGGCACCCGCGCAATAGGGCAGCATCTCAAGCCCGATGGTCAGCGAAAAGGCGCTGGCCGCGCCCACGATGGCGCCGCCACGCGCAGTGCGCGGATCGGCCAGCGCCATGACCGTCACCGCCAGCGCGGCAAGCTGCCATCCATGATGGTCGATGCGAAGCGGCATGAACATCAGGCCCAGCGACGACGCACTTATCAGGAACAACAGCGCCAGCGGCCAGGCGCGCGGATCGACCAGCCGCCGCGCCGCCACCGCGACGCCGGCCATCACGATCGAAAAAGGGATGAGCGGCGCGATACCGACCGCCAGCCGCTCGGCCCAGGCGGGGCTAGCGAACAGGCGGAACAACAGGATCAGCCCCGCGATCGGCAGGTCGACGATGCGGCTCCAGTGAATGTCGAACCCGGCGGGCGGGTTCAGCCGATACTGGCGCAGGTCATACCAGCCCTGTCCGTCCAGCCACGCGCGCACCTGCATCAGCCGCATATTGTCGTCGGTGTCCGACAGGCTCAGCCAGTAGATATTCCCCCAGCGCTGCCACAGATACCAACCGGCAAAGGCGCCCCATGCAATCAGCGTCCAGCGCAGCCAGTGCCGTTCGAGCTGGCGGTCGATGAAGTCGGGCGTCATGTCGGGCTTTTCTCGAAACGTTGTGGCGACTAGGGGCGGTTGCGGACGGTCGGCTGGTGCGGCCCTACTCCACGATCTGTAAAGGGCAAGGGCGTGTCGACGGGAATGCGGGGGATCAATGCATTGCGACAGTCGGCGGTCGCCGGCCAGTTGATGCGGTTTCTGATCGCCGGCGGGATTTCGACGGTGATCTATACCGCCGTTTATCTGCCGCTGGCGATGTGGGTATTCGGGCGGGAACGCGCGGTGTTCGCGGTGCCCTTTGCCTTTGCCGTCGCAGTGACCGCCGGATACTGGCTGCACAGCAACTGGAGCTTTCGCGGGCATGGCACGCGCCAGTCGGGCGGTGGCCAGCAGGCAAAGTTCGTGGGCGTGCAGGGGGTCGGCCTCGGCCTGCACGCCGCGCTGACCTGGGGCATGACCGATGGTCTGGGCCTGCCCGCATGGACGCCGTTGATCCCCGGCCTTATCATCGTGCCGGTCGTGACCTTCCTCCTCAACCGTCAATGGGTGTTTCGATAAGCGATGGACCGTATCGTCTATGACCGCATGGCGGCGCACGACAGCACGCATTGGTGGTATCGCGCCCGGCGCGAGATCCTGACCGACTATCTGACGCGGGAAGCGCGGCTGCCAAAGGGTGCGCGCATCCTGGAAATCGGCTGCGGCACCGGCCACAACCTGCCGATGCTGGCCCGGTTCGGCGAGGTTGACGCGATCGAGATTGACGAGGCCGCGCGCGGTTTCGCCAGCGAACGGCTGGGCAAGCCGGTCGGCACCGCCCCGCTACCCGAACTGACCGGCGTGCCGCGCAACAGCTATGACCTGATCGCGGTGCTCGACGTGGTCGAGCATGTCGAGGATGACGTGGCGGCGCTGCGTGGCATGGCCGATGTGCTGAAACCCGGCGGCGCGATTCTGGTTACGGTGCCCGCGCATCCGTGGATGTGGTCGGCGCACGACGTGGTGAACCACCACCACCGCCGCTATTCGAAAGGCAGTCTGGACAAGGCGATCCGCGATGCGGGCCTGACGCATAACGGCCTGCGCTGGTTCAATTCGCTGCTGTTTCCCGTCGCCGTCGCCGCGCGGCTGGCAGGGCGGCTGACGGGCAAGGACGACAGCGACGATTCGCCCCCCGCCGCTCCCGTCAACAAGGCGCTGGAGCGGGTGTTCGGGCTGGAACGCCATCTGATCGGCCGCTTGCCGATGCCGCCGGGCCTGTCGATCATCACATTGGTGCGGAAACCCGGCTGAGCCTTATTCGTCGAGCTGCGCCCTGCCCAGCATCATCGCGACCGCCATGCCGCCCAGGATATTGCCAAAGGTGCTGAGCGCCAGATTGCGCGCGATTGCCCCGCCGGTAATCGCGCCGCCGTCCTGAAGCAGCCAGCCCATCGCCAGCAGCGACTGGTTGGCGATCGAATGTTCGAACCCCGCCGCCACGAACACCGTGACAGGGCCGACGACGGCGATGATCTTCGATGGCACCGATTTCGCCGCCATCGCCATCCACACGGCCAGACAGACCAGCATGTTGGCCAGCACGCCCGACGCGATCAGCGCCAGTGTTTCCTTTGCGACCTTGGCCGATGCCACCTCGACCGCCTTGTCGCCCACCAGCCCCTCGACGCCCGATCCGCCGCCTGCCGCGACGAACAGCGCGGCGATGACGACACTGCCGACCAGATTGCCCAGCCACACGACGACCCACGCCGCCAGCATCCGCGCGGGGGTCAGCCGATGACGATCGACCGCCAGCACGAACATGGTGTTGCCGGTGAACAGCTCGGCCCCCGTCACCATCGTCAGCATCAGCCCGACCGAAAACGCCAGGCCCGACAGCAATTGCGTGGCGCCGCCCGGCGGCCCGACCTGCGCCACCAGATAGGCGATCGAGCCGAACGCGATATAGGCGCCCGCCACGACGGCCAGCATCGCCATGCGCGGCCAGCCGCTTTCGGCCTTGTCCTCGAACAATTCAGGCGCCGCCTCGGCAATGGCGGGGCCGGTCGCATCGGCTTGCGGTTCAGTCATGCGCCGTTCCTCTCGAACGGCTAACGCGCGGATGTCAGATACGACGCATCAGGGCACGGGCGGCGGCACGGGCGGCTCGCCCATCGGTCCCTGCCCGGCCCGATAGCCCAATGTCGCGCGCCCCTGAACCGGACCCGCCACATCGGCGACCAGATACAGCGGCCGCCGCTTCGACTCGACATAGAGCCGGCCCAGATATTCGCCGATCATGCCCAGCACCAGCATCTGCACCGCGCCCAGGAACACCGTAACGAACATGGTCGATGTCCAGCCCTGCACCGCCGATCCGGTCAGGAATCCGACGCCGATATAGATCATCAGCAGGAACGACAGGAAAAACAGCGCGATACCGATGTGGCTCGCCCAGCGCAGCGGCGCGGTGGAAAAGCCCGTCACGGCGTCGAACGCAAATCGCAGCATCTTCGACAACGGATATTTGGTCTCCCCTGCATGGCGCTCATGCCGGTCATAGGGAAACGGCACCTGCCGGAAGCCGACCCACGCCACCATGCCGCGGATGAAGCGCGCCTGTTCGGGCAGCGACAGCAGCGCGTCGAGCGCGCGGCGGCTCATCAGCCGGAAATCGCCGGTGTCGAGCGGAATCGGCGTGTCGGTCACGCGGTCGAGGAAGCGATAGAATGCCGCCGCCGTCAGCTTCTTGAAAAACGTCTCCCCTTCGCGCCGGCGGCGCACGGCATAGACCACATCGGCGCCGTCGCGCACCATCGCCCGGCGCATGTCGGCCAGCAATTCGGGCGGATCCTGCAGGTCGGCGTCGATAATCAGGATCTGCTCGCCCGCGCACAGGTCCAGCCCGGCGGTCAGCGCCAGTTGATGCCCGTGATTGCGCGACAGGTTGATCGCGACGACGCAAGGATCGGCCGCCGACAGCCGCTGCATGACGTCCCACGACCCGTCGCGCGACCCGTCATTGACCAGCACGATTTCATGGTCGTCGCCGACCACCCCGCGCGCCGCCGCCGACACGCGCGCGTGCAGCGCCTCCAGACAGGCGGCTTCGTTGTAACAGGGGATGACGACGGACAGCGCGGGACGATGCATGATCGCCCGTCTCTAGCGAAAGCAGCGCGGCGCTTAAAGCACCGTCGCAGCCAGTCCGTCGAGAATGAACTGCGTCGCCAGCGCCGCCAGCAACACGCCGAGCAGCCGGGTGATGACCGCCTCGATCTTGGTGCCCATCAGCCGCATCAGCGGTCCCGCCGCGATCAGCGCGACCAGCGTGACGATCAGGATGGTGGCCAGCGCCGCCATCACCACCAGCGTCTGCGGCAAGCCCTGGCTCTGGCTCATCATCAGCATGACGGACGCGATCGAGCCCGGCCCGGCGATCATCGGCATCGCCATGGGGAATGCGGCGACATCCTCGACCTCGGGCGTGTCGATGATCTTCTGCGCGCGGTCCTCACGCCGCTGGGTGCGCTTTTCGAACACCATTTCCAGCGCGATCAGGAACAGCATGATGCCGCCCGCGATCTTGAACGCGTCCAGGCTGACGTGCAGCGCACGGAGCAGATTTTCGCCGAACAGCGCGAAGCCGACCAGGATCAGGCCTGCGATCAGCACTGCGCGAATCGCCATCGACCGGCGCTGCGCCGCCGATGCGTCGGTGGTCAGCCCAGCATAGATGGGCGCGCATCCCGGCGGATCGATGACAACGAAGAACGTCGCCAGCGCCGAAATATACAGCTCGATCATATCGCGTCGGCGGCCAGCGCCAGCCCGGCGCGACGATGCGCGGCGACCAGCGTGTTGCGAAGCAGGCAGGCAATCGTCATCGGTCCGACACCGCCCGGCACCGGCGTGACCGCGCCCGCGATCGACGCGACGCTTTCAAAATCGACATCGCCGACCAGCCCGTCATCGGTGCGGTTGATGCCGACATCGATCACCGTCGCGCCGGGTTTCAGCCATTCGCCCTGCACGAACTTCGCCCGCCCGACGGCGGCGACGACGATATCGGCATGGGCCAGGTGATGCGGCAGGTTGCGGGTGCGCGAATGGGCGATCGTCACGGTGCAATTATCGGCCGTCAGCAGTGCCGCCATCGGCTTGCCGACGATGTTCGACCGGCCGATCACCACGGCGTTCAGGCCGCTCAGCTCGCCCAGTTGCTCGCGCAGCAGCAACAGGCAGCCATAGGGGGTGCAGGGGACGAAACCGTGGAGCCCCGTCGCCAGCCGCCCGGCATTGACGGGATGAAAACCGTCGACATCCTTGTCCGGGTCGATCCGCGTCAGCACCGCATCGGCATCCAGCCCGGCAGGCAGCGGCAACTGGACGAGGATGCCGTCGACGGCCGGATCGGCATTCAGCCGATCGACCAGCGCGATCAGGTCGGCCTGATCGGTATCGGCGGGCAGGCGGTGCTCGAAGCTTTCCATGTTCGCCGCGATCGTCGCCTTGCCCTTTGAGCGGACATAGACAGATGAAGCGGGATCCTCCCCCACCAGCACCACGGCAAGGCCGGGCTTGCGGCCCGCATCCTCGGCAAAGGCCGCCGCCAGTTCGGCCACGCGCGCACGCAGCCGCTGGGCCGCTGCCTTTCCGTCGATCAGTTCGGCTGTCATGCGCCGGTTCCATATAGATTTGCCGCACGCATCGCCAGCGCCGCGACGACCGGACCTTCCGGCGCTTCGAACCGGGCGTTCAGAGCGGGACCGCGCCGCCGGTCGCGATATTCGCCGCCATGCGCGCCAGCACCGTGTCCAGAATGGCGATCAGCACCAGCACCACAATCGGCGACACGTCGAGCGCGCCGAAATCAGGCAGGACGCGGCGGATCGGGCGATATAGCGGCTCGGTCAGCACCTGCAGCCCGTTCCACACCGATCGCACGAAATCATTGTGCGTGTTGATGACGTTGAACGCGATCAGCCATGACAGGATCGCCTGCACGATCAGGATCCACCAGAGCACGCTCAAAAGGATCCGGGCGATGTCGATCAGGGTGAGCAATCAGGGTCTCCGCATATCATCGTGTCGAGGGCGGCATATCGGATGACGCGGGGCAACGACAAGGCTCAGATACCGGCATACCATTCATAGTCGGCAATATCCTCCCACAAGCCGCCCTTGCCGCCATGAATCGGCTTGAGATCAGCCACCGCCTCGATCCGGTCGACATATTTGGCGTGCTTGTAGCCCAGTTGCCGCTCGACGCGCAGCCGCACCGGCGCGCCGTGGCCCACATCCAGCCGCCGGTCGTTCAGGCCCAGTGCCAAGATCGTCTGCGGGTGAAAGGCATCGACCAGATCGATCGATTCGTAATAGGGGCGCCCGCCCGAATAACGGTCGGCGCAGTGGAACACGATATAGCGCGCCTCGTCGCGCAGCCCGGCGGCGTCGAGCAGCGTCGCCAATCGTGGCCCCTGCCACTTGCCGATCGCGCTCCACCCCTCGACACAATCATGCCGCGTGATCTGCGCGCGCTGCGGCATTGACAGCATCTGCGCCACCGAAAAGGATTGCGGGCGCGCCACCAGCCCGTCGACCCGCACGCGCCAGTCGGCAAAGCCCGCCGCAACATGTGCGTTATAATCAGGCGTGTCGGGATTGCGCGTGCCGTTGGTACGGAACACCGGCGACATCTGGTCGGGGCGAAACTCGCGCGCCAGCGCGTGGCGGTCCATCAGCGCGCGCTGTGTCCACATGTTCCAGTCGGCACCCTTGAACAGGATCGATCGAAACCCCTCATCCTGCCCCAGCGCGTCACAGCCGCCGACCAGTCCGGCGGCCAGCCCGCCGACCAGCGCGCGGCGCGTCATCAACAACCGGCTCATCGGTAATCCTTCCCCGGCACGCGCCATCGCCCGGTTATCATCGAGCGAACCTCGTTGATCGGCCCTGCCAGGATGACCAGCGCGATGTGAACGACGATGAACGCCGTCAGCGCCATCGCCACGATGAAATGGATCGACCGCGCCGATTGCCGCCCGCCGAACAGGTCGAGCATCCACGGCGCGACCGCGTTGAACCCCGGCGACATGGTCAGCCCCGTGGCGATCACCAGCGGGATCAGGATGAAGATGACCGCAACATAGCTCAGCTTCTGCAGCGTGTTGAACGCACCCGGCCGTTCGGGGTCGTGAAAGCGCAGCGCCAGATGCTCGCGCACATCATGCGCCAGATGCGCGGGTGCCAGTTCGGCGCGGCGCAGGCGCAGGTCGCGCTGGAAATGCCGGTTGACCAGGCTGGCGACCATGAACGCCAGCAACGCAAAGCCCATCACCAGCGCGAATGTCAGATGCCATCGCCGCGCCAGCGCAAGATTATAGTTGGACGGGATGGTCAGCCATCCAGGCACACGCCCGCCGTCGAACACCCAGCCGACGCGGAACCAGGGCTGGTCGAAATTGGTGCCATATTGTCCCCAATACAGATTTGGGTGTGCATTCAGGATCATCAGGCCCGACCCCAGCAGCACTACGATCGTCAAGGCATTGATCCAGTGCCACAATCGGGTGGCCAGCTTGTGCTTTGCGATCCACATCCGCCCGTCTCTCCGCAACCCGCGCGTTTTGTCAGCCATAAGCGCGGGCAAAGAATACCATTGTCGTGACCACCGTGACAAACAAAGTCCATGCGCGGATCAACCCGGCGGGCAATCGCTGCCCGACACGCGCGCCCAGCCACCCGCCCAGAACCGCACCCAACAGCATCGGCGCGCAGGCTTCCCACCGCACCATGCCGAAACCGATGAACATCAACGTCGCCGCGGCATTGCCCATTGCCAGCATCAAGGTGCGCGGTGCCATCAGCCGGTGCGGCGGTTCGCCCGCCAGCAGGCCCCATGTCGCGGTCAGCATCAGGCCGAGTCCGCCGCCGAAATAACCGCCGTAAATACCCAGCAGCACCTGCGCCCCGATCAGCGCGCGTCGTCCCGGCGCGGCATGGCGCTGCAACGCCAGCGCCGCCCGCTTGCCGAACGCGATGGCCAGCGTCGCCAGCAACAGCAGCCACGGGATGACGATGTCAAACACCGCCGTCGGGGTGAACACCAGCAACAAGCTGCCCAGCAGCGCCGCGCAGAACGTGATCGCCGACAACGTGCGGATGGCGACCCCGCCGATCGGCTGCAACCCGTCACGATAGGTCCATGCGCTGGCGATGGCGCCGGGTTGCAGCGCCACGTTCGAGGTCGCATTGGCAATCGGACTGGGCAATCCGATCGCGATCAGCGCCGGCATCGTCGCGAACGTCCCGCCCCCCGCCAGCGCATTCATCGCCCCACCGAGCAATCCGGCACCGGCGGCAAGGGCAAGGGTCAGCGGCTCGGGCATGTCACGCGCTTTCGCGGTTCGGGACGTGGCTGTCCAGCAATGTGTAACGCGTGGTCAGCCTTCAGCTATAGGCGATCATCCGCCCGGCAACGACGATCGAAACCCACAGGCCCAGAGAGATCAGGGCCAGCAGCGGCTGTGCTCCACCGCCGCCGGCGCGCCGCGATCGCCAGCGAAATATGGCTGCGTTCACGACGGCCAGACCGATCAGCCCCAACTTGAGTTGGAAAACGTCCGATCGCGCGAGCGTCGGCGCATCGGCGGCGAACAACAGCACGCCGCTGGCAAGCATCACCACGAAGCCCCAGATCGCGACCGGCGTCAGCGCGCTGGCAAGCGGCGCGACCGGCAGGGCGCGCCACAGGCCCGCAAACCGCAGATCGACCACGGCGATGGCACCGACCAGCGTGACCACGCCCAGCACATGGGCGACATTGATCCATGGATAAAGCTGTGCCGAGTCACGCACCCATGGTCCGACCCCGAGCGCATCCAGCACGCCCGCGACCATCAGGATCACCGCTTCCATGCGCGATTCAGCGCAGTTCGACCGTCGTTTCGCCGACCGTGATCCGTTCCACCCGCATCTCTGCGGCGCCATCGCGACGGGCATAGCCGGTCAGGATGACGCGCTGGCCCTTGTCGATCGATGCCGCATCAAGGCCGCGCGCCGTCATCCGGCTGGTGGGGGCCAGGACCACGTCCCACACCTTGTCCCGGTAGTTCATCTTTGCCGTGCCGTGCGGGTTGCCCCAGACGACCGACTGCAACGGGCCGGTGACGGTGATCGGCTTGGTCTCGTCATACGAACTCCAGCCATGATGCGCGACGGCGATGGCGGGGACGGCGGCAATTGCGGCAGCAACGGCGAGGTGACGGAACATCGGCGGTCTCCTGAACGGGTGACGATGAACATACGCACAGCCCGCAACTTCGCTCCCGGCGTGGCCACTCACGGCCATGAGCGGAACGTCTGCCGGTCGCACGGGTTTCGGGGACAACCTTATGGGAGGACGCGATGAACGAAGCACTCGACCTTGCCCGCACCCGGCTTCAGGCGTTTCGGGGGCGTATGGAGGCCGATGCGGTGATCGATGCCGAATCGGGACTGACCGCGGCCGATCTCGACACCATTCTGGCGTCCTGCCAGCCGCCCAGCGACCTGGAGCCAGGCGGCAGCATGGATGTCGATGATCTGAGCGGTAACGCCTGACTTAACCCAGCGCCGCCTGTTTCTCCGCCGCCAACCGGTCGAGTTCGGCGCGGCTCTTCTTTTCCGCCGCCGTTTTCAACTGACCGCACGCCGCGTCGATGTCGCGACCGCGCGGGGTTCGGACGGGAGCGGAAATGCCGCCTTCGAACACGATTTCGGAAAAGCGCCGCACTCGGTCGGGCGTCGAGCATTCATAGGGGGCGCCCGGCCATGGATTGAACGGGATCAGGTTGACCTTGGCGGGCAGACGATAATGGCGCAGCAGCCGGACCAGTTCGCGCGCATCGGCATCGCTGTCGTTCTTGTCCTTGAGCATCACATATTCGAACGTGATGCGCCGCGCATTGTTGGCGCCGGGATAATCGGCGCACGCCTGCAACAGCGCCTCGATCCCGTATTTGCGGTTCAGGGGCACGATCTCGTCGCGCACATCCTTGGTCACGGCGTGGAGCGACACGGCCAGGTTGACGCCGATCTCCTCGCCCGCGCGCGCCATCATCGGCACGACACCGCTGGTCGACAGCGTGATGCGCCGCTTGGACAGGGCCAGCCCATCGCCGTCCATCACGATCTTCAGCCCGTCACGCACCGAATCGAAATTATACAGCGGTTCGCCCATGCCCATCATGACGATGTTGGTCAGCAGGCGGCCATCGGGACTGGACGGCCATTCGCCCAGCGCGTCGCGCGCCAGCATCACCTGTCCGACGATCTCGCCCGCGCTCAGGTTGCGGACCAGCCGCATCGTGCCGGTGTGGCAGAAGGTGCAGTTCAGCGTGCAGCCCACCTGGCTGGACACGCACAAAGTCCCCCGATCGGCGTCCGGAATGAACACCATTTCGTAATCCTGCCCGTCGGGGGAGGTCAGCAGCCATTTGCGCGTGCCGTCCGACGACACCTGCGCTTCCTTCACGTCGGGGCGGCCGACGACGAAGCGTTCGGCCAGCCACGGATGCTGGACCTTGGCGATGTCGGTCATCACCGAAAAATCGGTGGCGCCGCGGTTATAAATCCAGTGCCATAATTGCTTGGCGCGCAGCTTGGCCTGTTTCGGCTCCATGCCCGCACCTTCCAGCGCGGCGCGGATCGCGGCCCGGTCCAGCCCGATCAGGTCGACACGCCCGTCGGGGCGCGGCGCCGCATCGCGGGTCACGGGCACGGGGTCGATGTGCCCTGGAATGGGCATGGGGGCGGCCGAGGCTGTCTGCATGACGAGGGCATATAGGCGATTTCGCCGCTGCGCGCCAGTTCGCCGATCAATTGCGGTTTGTCATATTCCTGCCCCGCTTTGTCCGGTAGCGGACGGATCATGTCACTGATCGATCGCTTTCTCGATCGTGCCATCCGGCGCGGACAACTGACCGTCACCTTTCCCGGTGGTCGAACCGCAACCTATGGCACGCCCGATCCCGAACTTGGCGAAGTCGCCATCCGCTTTGCCGATGGCCGGGCGCTTCGCCAATTGCTGGCCGACCCCAGCCTGGGCGCGGCGGAGGCGTTCATGGACGGGCGGCTGGTCATCGAACGCGGCGACATTCGCGATTTCCTGAACCTTGCCACCGCCAACAACCGGTGGGAGGAAGGGCGCGGCACGCTGGACGCCAGCACGCTGCGCCGCACTGTCGACGCGGTGCGGTTCCGCATCGACCGCATCAACATGGCGCGCCGGTCGAGGCGTAATGTCGCGCATCATTACGACCTGTCGGATCGACTCTACGACCTGTTTCTCGATGTCGACCGCCAATATAGCTGCGCCTATTTCACCGACCCGTCGGTGTCGCTGGAGCAGGCGCAGGTCGACAAGAAGGCGCATATCGCCGCCAAGCTGGCGATCGAACCGGGCATGACGGTGCTCGACATCGGTTGTGGCTGGGGCGGGATGGCGCTCTATCTGCACCGGATGACGGGGGCGGAAGTGTGCGGCATCACCCTGTCGGAGGAACAGTTGAAGGTCGCGCGCCGCCGCGCCGAAATGGCGGGCGTCGATGACAAGGTGCGTTTCGAGCTGATCGATTATCGTCACCTGACCGGCCAGTTCGACCGGATCGTGTCGGTCGGCATGTTCGAACATGTCGGCCCCGCCCATTACCGCGCCTTTTTCCGACAGTGCCACAAGTTGCTGGCCCCCGACGGCGTGATGCTGCTTCACACGATCGGGCGCGCGGGCGGGCCGGGCGTGACCGATGCGTTCACCGCCAAATATATCTTTCCCGGCGGCTATATCCCCGCCCTGTCCGAAATTGCGCGCGGGCATGAGGGGCTTCGCATGTTCCTGACCGATGTGGAGGTGCTGCGGCTGCATTACGCGCACACGCTGGCGCACTGGTATGACCGCGTGGTCGCGGCGCGCGATGCCATCATCGACCTGTATGACGAGCGCTTCTATCGCATGTGGACCTATTATCTGGCCGGGTGCGACGTCAGTTTCCGGCATGGCGGGCTGGTCAATTACCAGCTTCAGTATGCGCGCGACCGCTACGCCCTGCCGATCACGCGCGACTATATGGCTCAGGCGGAACGTGCGCTGGGCGATGTTCCGGCGCTTCGGGCGGCGGGATGACACTCGCTTGCCGCCGATGACGCGACCCGGCAGATAGGCGGCCATGCGGATCGCGATCATCGACACCAGCAGCACGCGCGCCGCGATCATCTCCGACGGTCTGCGCGATGCGGGGCTGGACGACCTGGTGGTGATCGATCCCGCCGGGCCGCTGGTTGCCCAGATCGAGGCGGCTGCACCCGAAGTGGTGCTGGTCAACCTGGAAAATCCCAGCCGCGACATGCTGGAGGACTTCTTCGCCGTGTCGCGCGCGCTGGCCCGTCCGATCGCCATGTTCGTGGATCAGTCGGATGCCGAAGCGACGATCGCGGCGGTCGATGCCGGGGTATCGGCCTATGTCGTCGACGGGCTGGCGAAACAGCGGATCAAGCCGATCCTCGACCTGGCGGTGCGGCGCTTCCACGCCTTTTCCCGGCTCCAGACCGAACTGGCGGAGGCGAAAAGCGCGCTGGCCGATCGTCACACGATCGACCGGGCCAAGGCGATCCTGATGCGACGGCGCGGGCTGGACGAGCCAGCGGCCTATGGCATGTTACGCAGTCATGCGATGAAATCGAACCGGCGGATCGTGGATGTCGCCGAAGCCATCGTGACGAGCGAGGCGATGCTGGGAGATATGCGATGAGCGCCGCCGAGACCGTTCGCATCGGCTTTCTGCCACTGGTCGACGCAGCGCTGCCCATCCTGGCGCGCGAACTGGGCTTTGGCGAAGAACAGGGCCTCGCGATCGAAATGACGCGCGACGTCACCTGGGCGGCAGTGCGCGACCGGCTGGTCTATGGGCTGACCGATGCGGCGCACATGATCGCGCCGCTGCCGATCGCCACCGCGCTTGGGCGCGACCGGCCGCCGGTGCCCATGGCGGTGCCGTTCGTGCTGGGGCTGAACGGCAATGCCATCACCTTTTCGACCGCATTGGGCGAAGCGGTCGGCTTGGGCGGCACGCTGGGCGATCCGGACGCGGTCGGCGCGGCGCTGCGACACGAGGCGCACCGGCGACGCGACGCGGGCGATCCGCTGCGCTTCGGCATCACCCACCGCTATTCCAGCCACAACTATATGCTGCGCTACTGGCTGGCTCAGGTCGGGGTGCGCCCCGACATCGACTGCACCACCGTCGTCACCAGCCCGCCCTTTGCCGCCGATGCACTGGCGGCGGGCGATGTCGACGGCATTTGCGTGGGGGAGCCGTGGAACTCGATCGCGGTCGATCGCGGCGTGGGGCGCATCGCGCTGGCGACGGCGCAGGTGTGGCGGCGCGGTGTGGAAAAGGTGTTCAGCCTACGCGCCGACCGTGCGGCTGAACGGCCCGAGATGGTGGCGGGCCTGATCCGCGCGCTGCATACTGCCGCCGCGCATTTCGTGCGGCCCGATGCCGCGCGGCAATGCGCCGAAATTCTCGCCCGGCCGCAATATCTGGACGGACCGGTCGACGCGATCGAGCGGGCGATCACCGACCATATCCGCCTGATCCCCGGCGCAACGCCCGTCCACTATCCCGATTTCATGTTCCAGTATCGCGAAGCGGCGAACTTTCCGTGGCGCAGCCAGGCGGCATGGCTCTATTCGCAAATGGTGCGATGGGAACGCGCGGGCTATTCTGCCGATGAAGCCGCCGTCGCGCAGGGCGTGTATCGCCCCGACCTGTACCGCGCCGCGCTGGCGGGTACCGGCGCGGTGCTGCCGGGGGCCAGTTCCAAGCTGGAGGGCGCACTGGCCGAACCGATCGGCGCTGGCTCGACGCAGGGGCGGCTGATGCTGGGCCGCGACGGCTTTTTCGACGGACGCACCTTTGATCCCGACGATATCGCGGGCTATCTCGACACCCTGCCGCGATAGCTTTTACTGACACGGCATTGCGCCGGGACCGTTCGCCGTTAGGATCGTTACAAACGATACCAAGGAGGATGCCCGTGACCGACGAAACCGAAGCCGACCTGACCGGCACCACCCCGCGCCGCAATCCCAAACCCGCGATCGAGAAGATCGGCGACCGCCGCCTGAAACCCTCGACACTGATGATGGGTCACGGATTTGACCCGGCGCTGTCCGAAGGGTCGCTGAAGCCGCCGATCTTCCTGACTTCCACGTTCGTCTTTCCCAACGCCGCGGCGGGCAAGCGCCACTTCGAAGGGGTGACGGGCAAGCGCCCCGGCAGGGCCGAGGGGCTGGTCTATTCGCGCTTCAACGGTCCCAATCAGGAAATTCTTGAGGACCGGCTGGGCGTTTGGGAGGATGCGGAGGACGCGCTGACCTTTTCCAGCGGCATGTCGGCGATCGGCACGCTTTTCCTTGCATTCGTCCAGCCCGGCGACGTGATCGTCCATTCCGGCCCGCTTTATGCCGCGACCGAAACGATGATCGCGCGGCTGCTGGGCAAGTTCGGCGTCGAATGGCTCGATTTCCCCGCCGGGGCGACGCGCGAGGAGATCGAGGGCGTGCTGCAACAGGCCAAGGCCAAGGGCCGCGTGCCGCTGATCTATCTCGAAAGCCCCGCCAACCCCACCAACGTGCTGGTCGATATCGAGGCTGTCGCCGCCGCGCGCGACGCTGTGTTCGGCGGCATGGACGAACAACCGCCCATCGCCATCGACAACACCTTTCTCGGCCCGCTTTGGCAGCAACCGTTGAAGCACGGCGCCGACCTGGTGGTTTACAGCCTGACCAAATATGCTGGCGGCCATTCGGATTTGGTGGCGGGCGGCGTGCTGGGATCGCGCAAACACATGGACATGGTGCGCGCGATCCGAAACACGCTGGGCACCATCCTCGACCCCAACACCGCGTGGATGCTGCTGCGAAGCCTTGAGACGCTGGAGCTTCGCATGACGCGCGCGGGCGAAAACGCGGCCAGGGTCTGCGAATATCTGCGCCACCATCCCAAGGTCGAGCGGATCGGCTATCTGGGCTTCCTGAAAGACGACCGACAGGCCGACATCTATGCCCGCCACTGCACCGGCGCCGGTTCGACCTTTTCGCTCTACCTCAAAGGCGGTGAGCGGGAGGCGTTCGCGTTCCTCGACGCACTCAAG
>NZ_DATJLI010000164.1:0-5754 GCF_035490575.1 Sphingomonas sp.
GGATTGGGGCTGCTGCTACTACAGCAAACTGCAACCCAACTGATTTAATGGCGCCTTCGAAGTCCATATTGCCACTATGACGCGGTTTCTGGCGGCTTGCTATGCCTACCGAGGAACTGTTACATCCGGGTATCCCAGCCGTAACAGCGGCCTAAAATAAGCCTTTGATTTCATTGGTTTGCGAGCCGAAACTTCGATTCCCCTCAGCTCCACCAGCCGCCGACTTTTTCCGCCTGTTGTCGCTTCGCCTTCGCGCTTTACCGCCGCGCCTGCCGGGCTATGCTCGACAGAAGGCGTGGCAAGAAGGAATCCGGGCATGTGCGAGCGCGATCAGATCGACGAATGGAGCCGGGGCGGCGCGTTTGACTGGACGCTGAACCGCCGGCGCTTTGCCGCAATGGGGGCGATGGGCGCGCTGGCGGCGTGCGCGCCGGCGTCGATTGCCGGGTCGGCCGCCGATCTGTCCGAGGAGCGGGTGCGGATCACGACCCCCGACGGCACGCTGGACGGTTATTTCGTTCACCCGGCCACGGGTCGGCACCCGGCGATCATCACCTGGCCCGACATTGCGGGCCTGCGTGAAGCGTTCGAGGTGATGGCACAGCGGCTGGCGCGACAGGGGTTCGCCGTGCTGGTCGTCAATCCCTATTACCGGGCCGTGGCGGCCCCGCAATTCACCGACTTTGCTGCGTTTCGCGCGCAGGAAGGCTTCCAGAAGGTCGGTCCGTGGCGTGACGCGCTGACGCCCGACGCGGTGATGCGCGATGCGACGGCGCTGGTCGGCTGGCTCGATCAGCATGCGGCGGTCGATACGCAGCGCGGTATCGGCAGCCATGGCTATTGCATGGGCGGTCCCTTCACGGTGTTCAGTGCAGCGGCGGTGCCCGCGCGCGTCCGCGCCGCCGCGTCGCTGCACGGCGGTGGGCTGGTCAAGCCGGACGACGCCCAAAGCCCGCACAAGCTGCTGGCCCGCACCCAGGCAAGCTATCTCTTCGCGATCGGCCGGAACGACGATGCCAAGGCGCCTGGCGACAAGGCGGCGTTGCGCGAAGCCGCCGACGCCGCCGGGCGCCCGGCCGAGGTGGCGGTCTATGCCGCCGATCATGGCTGGACAGTGGTCGACAGCCCGGCTTACGATCAGGCGGAGGCCGAACGGGCCTGGACGCGGATGAGCGCGCTGTTCGCTGCGTTGTAGCATCCGGTCACGCGCCGGTGCGGACACGGTTGAGCATCTGTCGCAGGAAGCGGCGGTTTGACAGCGCCCAAGCCGCCCAGACAGCGGCACTTGCCTTTGCCCTGCCGCTGTTCGCCTATCGCTGCGACCGCTGCGGGCATTTCCACCTGACCAGCCGTCGCAAGGGCAAGGGGTGGCGCGACGGGCAGTGATCGCGCCGACGGCATGGCGGCTGGCTGAAGCGACAATAACGCTGGAACGCGGCTTGCGGTGCCGGCGAGGTCGTCGGTCGCTTTTCAGGCTGTCGATGGCTTCACCCGCTCATCGCCATTCAGCCATTCATATCTGTGAATAGGGCGTGGGGCTGAGGATTTGATTGTCTATTCCCGTGGTGATTTCGGGGTCGGTAAGTCCCGGCGTCGCAATCAGCTTGCGCCAGGCGGGGTCGGTGCCGAAGGCGCGCCAGTTCCGTTCGCGTGTCGCGAGATCGGGGAAGGTCAGCAAATAGGTCAGGCTCGGCAGGCGAGACCCCGTCAGGTCCTGAGCGAAGAACACCGGCTTCAGGCCGGTGCGACGAAATATCTCGATCTCCCCGCCGGTGTCGAACATGGCGATTTTGGTCGCGCCCGCCCGGTCGCCATGGCTGAAATACGTCCTCAGTTCGAATATGCGGCCCCTGTCGCCGTTCGACGCCTCCGGCACCTCGACCTCGGGAAAATTGGGGAAAGCGCGCATCAGCTTCACGTCCAGCGACGCGTAGGGCGGGTCCTGGGGCGTGGCGCTGGAAAACGGCTCGGCTGCCTTTGCATAGACCGGATCGCTGGCCAGCCTGCCAGGCAGGGCGACGAAATGCTCCAGCGAGGGGTGGGGGATGAGAACATGGACGCTCGGGCTTGCGGGACCGATGGCCGTGGTGAACGCGCCTATCGGCCCACAGCCCGCGCGGCGCGCCGCCGGGATGAAGGCGTCGCGAAGATAAGCATCCAGGCGTTCCTTCATCGGCCCGTGGACCAGATGATAGGTCCGAAGCTCATAGATCTCTCGAGGGGATGCCTCGACGCGGCGTTGCGCCCGGGCATCGGCGCTCGCGATCGTCGCGCCACCGACAGCAGCGGCTGCGAGAAGTGAACGTCGGTCGATCGAGTGCGCCATCATGTCCCCGCAACGCTGCTTTTCCCATAGCATGCCCATGCGGCGCGGCTCGTCAATCATGCTGTTCTCTGGCCAAGCGTCTGTTCCCGCGATGCGACAGGATGCGAAGCGGTTGAAAATCAACCGATTGGCTGCGATCAACCTGTAACAGGGAACGCCGCGGCGCGCGGGATGATGGGAGAAGCCGATGTTCAAGATCATGGGATGTGCCGCGGCAGGCCTGCTCCTGATGGCGAGCGGCGCGGCGAGCGGCGTTCAGGCGCCCGACGCGAACACGCTGACCGCGGCGGAGCGCGAGGCGGGATGGACGCTGCTGTTCGACGGCCGGGACCTGTCGGGATGGCGGTCTTTCGACGGCGGCGCCGCGCCGGCGACATGGCGCGTGCAGGACGGCACGATCGTGCTGACCAAGGATGACGGCCAGATGAGCGGCACCGACCTGGTCAGCGCGAAATCCTATGGTGCGTTTGAACTGACGCTCGACTGGAAAGTCACGAAGGGCGGCAACAGCGGCGTTCTGTATCTGGCGCGCAATATTCCCCAGACCCGTCAGGTCTATGAAACCGGGCTGGAGATGCAGGTGCTCGACGATGCCGGCCATGCCGACGGCAAGATCGCATCGCACCGCGCCGGGGCGCTTTACGACATCACCATTCCGCCGCCCGGCGCGGCGCGCCCGGCGGGAAGCTGGAATCAGGCGCGACTGCTGGTCGAGCCGGGTCGCATCCGACAATGGTTGAACGGGGTGATGACGGCCGATGTCTCCTATGGCGACGCGGCATGGCGAAAGCGCGTGGCGGGATCGAAATTCGCCAGAATGCCGTATTTCGGCACTTTCTCCAGCGGCGTCATCGCGTTGCAGGATCATGGTGAGCCGGTCGCGTTCAGGAACATCAAGCTGCGCCCGATCGGCGCGAGCGCAGTGGCGGAAAAGCAATGACCCTCGATCCATCAACTGCCCCCGCGGACGTCATCATCGTCGGCTCCGGCGCCGCGGGCGGGATGGCGGCGTATAGCCTGACCAGGGCCGGGCTGCGCTGCCTGATGCTCGAGGCGGGGCGCGATTATGACCCGCAGCAAGAAGTCAACATGTTCGCGCCCGAAAGCGACGCGCCGTTGCGGGGCACGTCGACGCCCGACAAGCCCTTCGGCTATTTCGACGCGACGGTCGATGGCGGCTGGCAGGTCGAGGGTGAGCCTTACACCGCGACCGAGGGCACCGATTTCCGCTGGTGGCGACCGCGGATGCTTGGCGGGCGGACCAATCACTGGGGCCGGCATGTGCCGCGCTGGGGCCAATATGACTTCAAGCCGTTCTCGCGCGACGGGCTGGGTGTCGACTGGCCGATCGGCTATGACGACGTGGCGCCCTTTTACGATCGGGTCGAGCGGATGATCGGCGTCAACGGCGGACGGATAGAGCTGGAGAACCATCCAGACTCTCCGCCGGACTGCCTGATGCCGCCGCCCAAGCCGCGCGTGCCCGAAATGCTGCTCAAGGCGACGGCCGAGAGCATGGGCATTCCCGTGCGCGCCGCGCATACCGCGGTGCTGACGCGCGACATGCCCGATGCGGTCGCGCCGCGCGCCGCCTGCTTCAACGCGACGCCTTGCACGCGCGGCTGCACGATCGGTGCGATGTTCCAGACGACCACCTCGTTCCTGCCGATGGCAAAGGCGACGGGGCGGCTGACGGTTCAGACCGACGCGATGGTGTCGCGGGTGCTGACCGAACGATCGGGCCGCGCGACCGGCGTCGAATATGTCGATCGCAAGACGGGTATGCGCCATCAGGTCAAGGCGCGCGCCGTGGTGCTGGCGGCGGGCACCGGCGAGACGACGCGGCTGCTGCTCAATTCGGGCGATCCGGGCCGCGGCCTTGCCAATTCGTCGGGTGAGCTTGGACGCAACCTGACCGATTCGACCGGCGCGTCGTTCAGCGCCTTCATCCCCGGCCTTGCCGACCGGCCGCGTTATAACGAGGACGGGATTGGCGGGCAGCATGTCTATATCCCGTTCTGGCTTTACGAGCAGCAGAAGCGCGGCGAACTCGATTTCGCGCGCGGTTATCATTTCGAGGTGGGGGGGCGGTTCGGCGTCCCGTCCGCCGACGTTCTGCCGCGCGTATGGGGTGCTGATCTGAAAAAGGCGGTGCGTAGCGCGTCGGGTGCGACGATCGGCCTGGCGCTGCGCGGTGAGATGATCCCCAACAAGGACACTTATTGCGAGATCGATCCGAACGTGAAGGACCGGTTCGGTATTCCCGTCCTGCGTTTCGCGTTCCGGTTCTCGCAGAACGAAGTCAATCAGGTCGCGCATGGGCGCGGCATCGCGCACGCGCTGTTCGAACGGATGGGCGGCCGGGTCCTCGACGATCCGAACCTGCCGCCCGAAAAAATCATGAAGGCGGGCGGTGAGATCATCCACGAACTGGGCACCGCGCGGATGGGCGCCGATCCGCGTTCGTCGGTGGTCGACAGCCATGGCCGTGCCTGGGACGTCGACAATCTGGTCCTGATGGACGGTGCGATCTTTGCCTCGGGCGCACACAAGAACCCGACGCTCACCATCCTCGCGCTGGCGTTGCGCGCATCGGAGCGGCTGGCCGCGCGGTTCAAGTCGGGAGCTTTCGCATGACCCCCTCGCGCCGGACGACGTTGCAATGGATGATGGCGGCCGCGGCAATGCCGCTCGCGCGATGGGTGCCGCCCGCGGCCGCGGCACAGGGCGGCACGGTGGCGTCGCTCGGCACGATCGTTGACTGGCCGAACGCGGTGCCGCCGCTTCCGGCGACAAAGGGCTATGGCCGCGACCCGACGCTCATGGAGCCGAAAGTCGTCTGGCCGCTGACGCTGAACAGCGCGCAGCGCGCGACGGTCGATCTGCTTGGCGACATGATGCTGCCCGCCGACGATGTGTCGCCGGGCGCCCGGCAACTGGGTGTCGGGGCGTTCATCGATGAATGGATCAGTGCGCCCTATCCGATGCAGCAGGTCGACCGGGCGACGATCCTGGGCGGGCTGGACTGGCTCGACCGGCAGAGCAATGCCCTGCACGGCAAGGATTTCGTCGCGCTGGATATGGCCGGGCGCGGCGCGATGCTCGACGCGCTGTGCGTGCCGGCGCCGACGGGCAAGCTCGAAATGCCGGTCAGGTTCATGGATCGGCTGCGCCACCTGTTTGTGCTCGGATTCTACAGCCTGCCTGAAGGGAAGGAGGACATGGGCTTCATCGGCGATCAGCCCACCCAAGGTCCGTATCCCGGCCCTTCGGACGAGGCGCTGACGCATCTTTCGGCGCTGCTCGCGGCGTTGAAGCTCGACCTGCATCCCACCTGAAGCGTGGGCGCCGTTTGACCCGCGCGCATCGCCGAACGGGTGCGCGAGACGCGGCCCCGCGCGGCTTCTTTGCTGATGGGGCTGTGGTGC
>NZ_DATJLI010000165.1:0-27453 GCF_035490575.1 Sphingomonas sp.
TTATCCCGCCCTGCCGATCCTGTTCATGTCGGGCTATGCCGAGGAACAGCTCAGGCGCTCGATCGACCTGGAAAATGTGGCGTTCCTGCCCAAGCCCTTTTCGGTTCAACAGCTTGCGGAGGCCGCGCGCGCGGTGCTGGGCGGCGATTGAGGGGCTTGGCGCCGCGCGCGCGGCGTGCTTATGGAGCCGGAATGACCGAAGCCCAGCGCATCCTCATCGTCGAGGACGAACCCCTGATCGCCATGATGCTTGAGGATTTCCTCGACGCACTCGGCAAACAGGTGGCAGGAACCGTCGAAACCGTCGCAAGTGCGCTTGACCGGGTGGCTGCCGGCGGCATCGACGCCGCGATCCTTGACGTCAACCTGCGCGGCGGGGAGAAAAGCTGGCCGGTCGCCGACGCGCTGGCCGCCGCCGACATTCCGTTCGTGCTGGCAACGGGTGGCGACACGCTGGCGCCGGGTCACACATCGCGCCCGGTGCTGGCCAAGCCGTTCACGATGGACGGCGTGGAGCGGGCGCTGGCCGCGCTCTGACCGCCCGCCGCTGCGCTTTGCGCTGACGGCCGGTTCGCAGGCTGAACGTTAATTTAACCTCTAACCGCGCATAGCGTCCCGGTTTCCGCAGGGTCCGGCGTGCCTCCGCTCGCCGCCCCTTGCGACCAGGGAGGGTGTCGGATGAAGGTTCGCGTGAAGTCCAGGACGGCGCTGATGCTGGGGAGTGCGGCGGTGCTGGTCAGCGGCTGCACGGGAACCAGCCGTCCCGAACTGCCGCCCGCGCAATTCGTCGCCAGCAAGGAAGGGCCGGGCGAGGAATATGTGATCGGTCCGCTTGATTCGCTCCAGATCTTCGTCTGGCGCAATCCCGAATTGTCGGCCAAGGTCCAGGTCCGCCCCGATGGTCGCATCACCACGCCGCTGATCGCCGACATGCCTGCGGTCGGCAAGACGCCGTCGATGCTGGCCGACGACATGAAGATCGCGCTGGGCGAATATATCAAGGACCCGATCGTATCGGTCATCGTCGACCAGTTTTCGGGCACGTTCAGCCAGCAGGTGCGGATCGTCGGCGCGACCGAGAAGCCCGCGTCGCTGCCCTATCGCGCGAACATGACGCTGCTCGACGCGATGATCGCGGTTGGCGGACTGTCCCAATATGCGTCAGGCAACCGTGCGCGACTGGTGCGGTTCGACCGCGAAACCGGTAAGCAGGTCGAGTTCGCCGTGCGGATCGGCAGCTTGCTCAAGGACGGCGATACGAGCGCCAATGTCCGGCTGGAGCCGGGCGATGTCATCATCATTCCGCAGAGCATGTTCTGATGGACGCCATTTACGACGAGATCCGCGTCGCTTTGCACGCCGTCTGGCGGCGGCGCTGGCTGGCGCTGGCGATCGCATGGGCGATCTGCCTGGCGGGCTGGCTGGTCGTGTCGCAGATCCCGAACCAGTATCTGTCGTCGGCGCGTGTGTCGGTTCAGCTTCGCAACGTCTTGCCGGGGCAGGACAATCTGATGAGCCAGGCCGACCAGCAGCGCGATATCGACCGGGTTCGCCAGACATTGCTGTCGGCGGTGAATCTGGAAAAGGTCGTGCGCGGCACGTCGCTGGCCAACACCGTCGCCACCGACCGCGATGTCGCCGACCGCGTGGCGATGCTGCAAAAGGCGATCAAGATCACCGCGCAGGCCGATGCCAACATTTTCGAATTGTCGGCGACGATCGCCGGTGGCGGCGCGTCGGACGCCGCCAATGCGCGGCTGGCGCGCGAAGTGGTGCAGAAGCTGATCGACATCTTTGTCGAGGCCAATCTGGCCGATACGCGCGACGAGAACAGCCAGAGCCTGCGCTTCCTCGACGAACAGATCGCCGCGCGTCAGCGCCAGTTGCAGGAAGCCGAGGCCAAGAAGGCCGAGTTCCAGACGCGTTACATGGGTTCGCTGCCCGGCACCGGCAGCATCGAGGATCGGGCGGGCGCCGCGCGCGCGCAACTGGCACAGGTCAATTCGGACCTGGCCGCCGCCCAATCGGGTCTGGCGGCGGTCAATGGCCAGATGGCCGGCACGCAGCCATCGCTGCCCGGCACCGCGGGCGCCGCGATGGGACCTGCTCGCGCACGCCTCGCCACGATCCAGGGGCAGCTTGCCGAAGCGCGCGGGCGCGGCTGGACCGACAGCCATCCCGACGTGATCGCGCTCAAGAATCAGCTTCAGATCGCGCAGGCCGCTGCGCGTGGCGAGCCGATGGCGGGCGGCGATGGCGGCACGCCCAATCCGCTATATCTCAGCCTGCGCTCGATGCAGGCCGACCGCGCGGCGCAGGTCGCGGCGCTGACCCAGCGCAAGGCGCAGCTTGAGGCCGATCTGGCCCGGCTGGGCGACACGATGGGCGCGCAGCCAGGCGTCGCCGCCGAACTTGCCTCGATCGACCGCGATTACCTGGTCCTCAAGGACCAGTATGACAAGCTGCTGGCCAGCCGCGAGCAGGTCAGCATCCGTGCACAGGCCAACAACCAGACCGATGCGGTCAAGATCACCGTCATCGATCCGCCGACCAGCCCGCGCACCCCGGCGGCGCCCAACCGCCCGCTGTTGCTGTTCGGCGTATTGATCGCCGGGCTGGGCGGCGGTGCGGCGGGCGCGTGGGGTCTGTCCAAGCTCCAGACCACCTATCCGACCGTGCAGCGGCTGGAAAAGGCCAGCGGGATGCCGGTGCTGGGCGGTGTCGGCGAAGTCGTCGCCGACGCGACTCACATCGCGCGCCGTCGTCAGCTCAAGCTGTTTGCGGGCGGTGCCGGGGCGCTGATGGGGGCTTTTGTGCTGCTGATGGGTATCGAGTTCCTCCAGCGTGGCCTGGTGGCGTGACGGAGATCAAGCGAATGACTGCCGCCGACCCGAACCGCCCCCCGCGTGCCTCGCTGCTTGAGCGGGCCAGCGACTGGTTCGATTATGCGCCGCCGCCGCCCATGACCGGGCCGCGCCACGATCCGCTGCCGCCAATGACGCCGGAGCCGCCGGTCGATGCCGGTGCCGAAACCGCATTCGCCGCGCCGGTCGTGCGCGAACGCGTGTCGATCGACCGCGACCGCCTGATCGAACAGGGGATGCTGGTGCCTGGTGCGCCGGTCACGTCGCTGGCTGAGGAGTTCCGGCTGGTGAAGCGCCAGCTGCTGACCAACATCCGCGCGATCGCTGCCGACCGGCCGGCGCTTGCGCGCTCGATCCTCGTCTGCTCGGCGCGGCCGGGCGACGGCAAGACGTTCTGCGCCACCAACCTTGCGCTCAGCCTTGCTGCCGAGCGCGATGTCGACGTGCTGCTGGTCGATGCCGATGTCGCCAAGCCCGGCCTGCCGCGCGTGCTGGGCCTGGAGGATGGTCCGGGCCTGCTCGATGCGATTTCCGATCCAATGCAGAATGTAGAATCGCTGGTGCTGGATACCGACATCCCCAACCTTCAGGTGCTGCGCGCAGGGACGCGGGGCAATGACGACACTGAACTGCTTGCATCCGAACGCGCGCGCGACGTGATCGCCGGACTGGCGCGGGCTGACGCCCGCCGCATCGTCGTGTTCGATTCGCCGCCCGCGCTGGCGGCAAGCCCGGCGGGCGTGCTCGCCGGGCTGGTCGGACAGGTGATGCTGGTGGTGCGCGCCGATCGCACGACCGAGACCGATGTGCGTGATGCGGTGGCACTGCTCGACGGATGCGCGTCAGTGCAGTTGCTGCTCAACGCGGTATCGCTGCGCCCCGGCGGCAATCGTTACGGCGATTATTATGTTCAGGGCGGCGCGGCGTGAAAAGGCTGTGGTTCCTCGCGGCGACGGCGCTGGCGACGGGGACTGCCCCGGCAATGGCGCAGGATGCGCTGCCGCCATCGGGCGGCGACGAGGCGGGCGTGCGCGATACCGGCGGCGGGCCGGGGCGGCGCGTGGCGATCTCGCCCTATCTCTATGCCGAACAGTCATTGGTCGCGGGTCTGTCCAACAGCGACGATGTGCTGACCTATACCTCGTTGCAGGCCGGCGTCGACGGCACGGTCCAGACGCGGCGGGTGCAGGCGCAGTTCAGCTATCGCTACGAACATCGGTTCGCGTGGGACGACCAGCTTGACGATACCGACGTGCACAGCGGCATCGCGATTGCCAGCGCGCAACTGGCACCCGGAATCGGGTTCGAGTTCGGCGGCATCGCCACGCGCGCGCGCAGCGACATTCGCGGCGCGGCGCCGGGCCTGCTGCGCGGCAACGTCGCTAATATCTCGCAGGTCTATGCCGTTTATGGTGGCCCGACCGTCCAGCAGCAGATCGACCAGTTCTCCCTGAACGCGGCCTATCGTATCGGTTACACCAAGGTCGAGACGCCCGATTCGGGCCTGGGCGTGCTGCCGGGCGAGCGGCTGGACCTGTATAATGATTCGCTTAGCCACCTCGTCACCGGTAGCCTGGCGACGCGCGCGGGCACCTATGCCCCGTTCGGCATCACGCTGTCGGGCCTGTATGAGCGCGAGGATGCTGGGCAGCTCGACCAGAATTACGAGGGCTATTATGGCCGCGTCGACCTGATCCAGCCGGTGTCGCCGACGCTCGCGCTGACGGCGGGCGTGGGATATGAGAATATCCGCATCAGCCAGCGCGACGCACTGGTCGACGCCGACGGCAATGTCGTGACCGATGGCAATGGCCGTTTCGTCACCGACCCCGACTCGCCGGTGCGGCTGGCCTATGACATTGACGGCGTATTCTATGACGCGGGCGTCATCTGGCGGCCAAGTCCGCGCACGACGCTGGAAGTGCGGCTGGGCGAGCGTTACGGCAGCTTCAGCGGCACCGGCAATTTTTCCTGGGCGATGAGCGATCGGGAAGGGTTGCAGGTCGTCGTCTATGACAGCGTGCAGAGCTTTGGCCGGCAGTTGGGCGACGGGCTGGCGGCGCTGCCGACCAGCTTCAACAATCCGTTCGGCGGCACCGGCAGCAATTATAATGGCTGCATCTTCGGGTCGCAGGGCGGCGCGACCGGCGGATGCCTCAATTCGGTGTTCCAGTCGGTGACGACCGCCAATTACCGCGCGCGCGGCATCGACGCGATCTTTGCCGCCAATCGCGGCTGGTGGCGCTATGGCTTCGGCGCGGGCTACGCCAATCGCCGCTTCCTGGCGCCCGACCAGTCACCGGGTGTCCAGATCACGGGGCTGGAGGACGAAAGCTATTACGTTCAGGCCTTTGCCAGCCGCCAGCTCGATGCCGATTCAGGCCTGACGGGGGATGTTTTCTATAACTGGTATCAGGCGGGTCTCGGCAATTTCGAGGCGCGCGGCGCCGGCGCCACGGGTGCCTATTATCGCAATTTCGGCCGGCTGAACGCGCTCGCGTCAGCAGGTGTCTATGTCTCCGATCAGGCGCTTACCGACGCCGATGTGGTGGCACAGGCGCTGCTCGGCCTTGGCTATCGCTTCTGACGGGGGCGCGGAACATGTACGAGACACATTACGGACTGACCGGTCGGCCATTTCAGCTGACCCCCGACCCCGATTTCTGGTTCGATACCGCCACCCACCGAAAGGCGATGGCGTATCTGGGCTATGGTCTGGCGCAGGGTGAGGGCTTCATCGTCATCACCGGCGATCCGGGCGCGGGCAAGACGACGCTGGTCGGCCATCTGATGGGCCGCATCGATCGCGACCGGCTGCACGTCATCCAGATCGTGTCGACCCAGGTCGATGCCGCCGACCTGCTGGGCCTGGTCGCCGCGGGCCTCGGCATCGCGTCGAACCAGCCCAAGGCGCAATTGCTTACCGCGATCGAGCGCGGGCTACATGCCGTCGCCCGTAGCGGCAAGCGCACGCTGCTGATCGTCGACGAGGCGCAGTCGCTGCCGGTCGAAAGCCTGGAGGAGCTGCGGATGCTCTCCAACTTCCAGGCGGGAGGGTATCCGCTGCTCCAGATCTTCCTGCTCGGCCAGCCCGAGTTCCGCCACGTCCTGCACGGCGCGGGTAGCCTTGAGCAACTGCGCCAGCGGGTGATCGCGATGCACCATCTGGAACCGATGGGTCGCGAGGAAGTCGAGCCATATCTGGCGCACCGGCTGAAGGTGGTCGGATGGGACGGCACGCCGTCGTTTGGCGAGGACGCGATCGGGGCGATGCACGACTGGTCGGGCGGTCTGCCGCGCCGGTTGAACCAGCTTGCCGCGCGGCTGATGCTGCACGGCGCGATGGAGGGAGTCGAGCGGTTCGGCGGCGATGATGTGGCGCACGTCACCGGCGAACTCGACGCCGACATGGCGCCGCCCGCACCGCTGGCGGAGCCGGTGGTCCGCCCGCTGGATGTCGCCCGCCCGATCCGCCCCGAAGGTCCGCCGCCGCCGCCGTCGCAGCCCATCGCGACCGACGCGCAGTTGGAACGCCGTGTGGCGGAGCTGGAAGCGCGGCTGGAGGAACAGGACGCGGCGCTGCGCCGGGTGCTGACCCTGCTGGTCGACTGGGTCGAGGGCGACACGCATAATGACAAGACGGTGCTGCGCGGCTCGGCGGCCTGACGGGGACTGGGCACATGTTTCACGACCGCCATCCGCACGGCGCGCCGGTGCCGAACGGCGTCGCCAACGTCATGTCGGTCGATGTCGAGGACTGGTTTCAGGTCGGCGCGTTCGAGCAGGTGATCGATCGCGCCGACTGGCCGAAACATCAGCACCGGGTCGAGGCCAATACCGATGCAGTGCTGGCGCTGTTCGCCGATGCGGGTGTGCGGGCAACGTTCTTTACGCTGGGCTGGGTCGCACACCACCACCCCGCGCTGATCCGGCGCATCGCCGACGCGGGACATGAGGTCGCCAGCCATGGCTGGGATCATCTGCGCGTGTTCACGATGACCGCCGATCAATTCCGTGACGATCTGGCGCGCGCGCGCGCCGCGCTGGAGGATGCCGGCGGGCAGCCCGTGACGGGGTATCGCGCCCCCAATTTCTCGATCGACACGCGCACGCCATGGGCGCACCCGGTGCTGGCCGAAGCGGGCTATGCCTATTCCTCCTCGATCGCGCCGCTGGTGCACGATCATTATGGCTGGCCGGGCGCGCCACGTCGCGCCTTTCGCCCGGTGACGGGCAGCGACCTGATCGAGTTGCCGGTCAGCGTCGCGCGGGTGCTGAGCCGCGAAGTCACGGCGGGGGGCGGGTTCTTCCGGCTGCTGCCGTCGCGGGTCGTCGCTCGGGCGGTCGAGGATGCCAATTCGGGCGGCGATCCGGCGATCTTTTATTTCCACCCTTGGGAAATCGACCCCGGCCAACCGCGCGTTCGCGCCGCGCCATTGAAATCGCGCATCCGCCATTACAGCCGGCTGGGCGCGATGGCGGGCAAGCTGTCGCGACTGTGCAAGGCCTATCGCTGGGACCGGGCCGACGCCGTCGTGGCGGCCCAGGCAGCGCGGCTTTCGTGACCGACTCCATCGTTCGCGAGGCCGATCCGGCCGACCCGCGCGACGCGGCGCGGATCGAGGCGTATCTGGTCGAGCAACCGCGATCGACGCCGTTCCACCTGCCGGGGTGGAGCCGGGCCGTCACGCGCGGCACCGGGCAGCGCAGCCATTACATGATCGCCCAACGTGCCGGGGGCATTGCGGGCGTCTTGCCGCTGACCGATATCCGTTCCCCGGTGGTCGGTCATTCGCTGTCGTCGGTAGGTTTCGCGGTCGATGGCGGTATCCTGGCCGATGACGATGCGGCTCATGACGCGCTGGAGGCAGCGGGCTGGGCGCTGGCCCAGCGGCTGGGCGCGCAGACGTTAGAGCTGCGTGGCGGTGCGGTGCGGGGCGAGGGCTGGTATGCCGACGATACGACCTATCTGGCGTTCGCGCGCGAGCTGACCGCCGACCATGACACCGAACTGGCCGCGATCCCGCGCAAGCAGCGGGCGGAAGTGCGGCGCGCGCTGGGCCTTGACCTGACCGTCACCACCGGCAGCGCCCCGCGCGACCGGGCGGCGCATTACCGCGCCTATGCCGAATCGGTTCGCAACCTGGGCACGCCGGTGTTTCCGCGCGCACTGTTCGCGGCGATGCTGGACGAACTGGGCGACCGCGCCGACATTCTGACCGTGTGGCATGGCGATCGCGCCGTCGCGTCGACGCTGAGCGTCTACTGGGGGGGCACGATGTTTCCCTTCTGGGGCGGCGGGGTTCGCGACGCGCGGACGCTGCGGGCGAATGAGCGCATGTTCTACGCCTATGCCTGCCACGCGATCGACCGGGGATGCCGGCGGCTGGACCTGGGCCGGTCAAAGGCGGGGACTGGTCCGGCGGCGTTCAAGAAGAATCTGGGCTATCCCGCACGACCGCTGACCTATTGGCGGCGGACACTGGATGGCGCCGCGCCGCGCACCTTCAATCCGCTGGACCCCAAATATGCGCGCAAGACCGAATTGTGGAAAAAGCTGCCGCTGCCGGTCGCCAACCTGATTGGGCCGCATATCGCGCGTGGGCTGGGGTGATGGCGACGTTGTTTCTGGCGCACCGCGTGCCCTATCCCCCTGACCGGGGGGACAAGATCCGCGGCTGGAACCTGTTGAAGCATCTGGCCGCGCGCGGGCCGGTTCACCTCGTCACCTTTGCCGACGATCCCCGCGACCTTGGCCACAATGCCGTGCTGTCGGGCGTCTGCGCCAGTCACCATGTCGCGTGGCGGCACAAGCCGCAGTGGCGCGCGGCGATCGAAGCGCTTGCATCGGGTCGCCCTGTTTCGCTGACCGCCTTTGCCGACGTCGGGTTGTCAGGCCGGGTCCGCGCGCTGCTGGCGACGGGCGCGATCGACACGATCTTCGTTTTTTCCGGCCAGATGGCGCAATATCTGCCCGCTGACAGGTCCGCGCGGATCGTCATGGATTTCTGCGACGTGGATAGCGCCAAATTCGCGGCCTATGCCGGGCGGAAATCGCCGCCGATGGCGTGGATGTTCGCGCGTGAGGCGCGGTTGCTGTCGCGGTTCGAGCGTCGGGTGGCTGAGCGTGCCGATGCCAGCCTGTTTGTCAGCGAAGCCGAAGCGCGGCTGTTCACGGAGATGACCGGGTTTGCGCGCCCGCAAGTGGTGGAAAACGGCATCGACACCGTGTTCTTCGATCCCCACGCATCCTTCGACCGTGCGGGCGCGACACCCGGCATCGTGTTCACCGGCCAGATGGACTATCCGCCCAATGTCGAGGCAGTGACGGATTTCGTCCGCGACGTGCTGCCCCGGCTGCGCGCGGCGGGGGTGAGCGCGCCGTTCAACATCGTCGGTCGCGCGCCCTCGCATGAGGTGCTGGCACTGGCCGGTGACGATGTGCGGGTGACGGGCGAAGTCGCCGATGTCCGGCCGTGGCTGGCCGCAGCGCAGATCGTGGTCGCGCCGCTCAAGACCGCGCGCGGGGTGCAGAACAAGGTGCTTGAGGCGATGGCGATGGCGCGGCCGGTGGTCGCATCGGCGCCCGCCGCGCAGGGTATCGACCATCAAGGCACGCTTTGCGTTGCCGGTGACGCGGCGGGATTTGACCGCGCGATCGCCGACCTGCTGTCGAACCCCGATCGCGCGGCTGCGTTGGGCCAGTCGGCACGCGCGCGGGTGCAGGCGCGCTATGGCTGGGCCGCGCGGCTCGCGGCGCTCGATACGTTGCTCGCGCAACCCGAAAGCGCGGCGGCATGAGCAGCGCGGCGCATCCGGCGGGAACGGCGCTGGCGATCCCGTTCGGCGTCGAATGGCGGCGACACGCGGCGGTGGCGGCGGGCCTGTGGCTCGCGATCCTGTTTCTGTTCCACCGCGATGTGGCGGACCTGGCCGCGATTTACTGGAACTCCGAGACGTTCGGCCATTGCCTGCTGGTGCTGCCGGTGTTCGGCTGGCTGGTGTGGCAGCGCCGCGTCGAGCTGGCGCAGGTGCCGCCCGACGGATGGTGGCCGGGGCTGGCGCTGGTCGGGGGCGCGGGGCTGTTGTGGGTGATCGGCGCTGCGGCGGGGGTCGCGGTGGTGCGGCATCTGGCGCTGGTTTTGATGTTGCAAGGCGCGGTCGTCGTGGTGCTTGGCCCAAACGTGGCGCGCGCGCTGACGTTTCCGCTGGCCTGGCTGTTCTTCCTCGTCCCCTTTGGTCAGTCGATCGAGGCGCCGCTACAGGATCTGACGGTGCGTCAGGTGATGCCGCTTCTCGACCTGACGCGCGTGCCCGCCATATATGACGGCGTGCTGATCCTGACCCCCGACGGCGTTTTCGAAGTGGCGGAGGAATGTTCGGGCGCGCGGTTCGTGCTGGCGATGCTGGCCTTTGCGGTGCTGGCGGCCAATGTCTGCTTCATCGGCTGGAAGCGGCGCCTTGCCTTTGTGGCCTTTGCCGTGGCGATGCCGGTGCTGGCGAACGGGGTGCGCGCATGGGGCACCATTTATGCCGCGCACCTGACATCGGTCGAGGCGGCGACCGGGTTCGACCATATCGTCTATGGCTGGTTCTTCTTTGCCGCGGTGATGGCGCTGGTGATGGCGCTGGCCTGGCCGTGGTTCGATCGCGACGTGGATACGCCGTGGTTCGATCCCGCCCGGTTGCAGCATCGCCTCCGTTTCATTGCCGCGCCGCTGCCGGTGGCGGGGGCCGCGCTGCTCGCGATGGTTGCGGCGGCCGGTTGGGCGCACGTCATCGCGGCGCGGGAAGCGCCGTTGCCGGCCCGCGTCGAACTGCCTCAAATCCCCGGCTGGCGCCGCGTGGATGTGGCAGCCCAGGCGCCCTGGACGCCCAGCTATCCCGGTGCGGATCATTTCGTCATTGGCCGATATGCCGATGACACGGGCGAGACCGTGGACCTGGCCATTGCCGTGCAGGCCACCCAGCGCGAGGGCAAGGAGATCGTGGGTTTCGATATCGGCGCAATTGTCGCCGATGGCGATTGGCTGCGCGTCGCCGACCTGCCCCCGCTGGACGGCGGTTCGGCGCTTCGCATGGTGCATCCCGGCGGGCCCGAGCGCGAGACGGTGACGTGGATACGGATCGGCTCTATCCTGAGTGGCGATCCCAAACGGGTGAAGCTGGAGACGTTGCGCGTGAAGATGCTGGGCGGGGAACAGGCGGCGGTGGCGGTGCTCGCCTCGACCGAAAAGGGGGAGGGCGCGGATACCCGCACGACGTTGACCCGCTTCCTGTCGGCGCTCGGCCCGGTCGAAGCCGTCGCCGACCGCGCCGCCGGACGGCGATAGCGAATGTGCGGCATTGCGGGGCTGTTCTACCCCGGCACGCCAAAACCCGTCGATCCCCAGCGCATCGCGCAGATGTGTGAGGCGATGGCGCATCGCGGGCCAGACGGATCGGGCGCGTGGACCGCCCCCGGCGTGGGGCTGGGTCATCGCCGCTTGTCGATCATCGACCTGGGCGGCGGGCGGCAACCGATGGCGGACGGCGCGCTGACGGTCAGTTTCAACGGCGAAATCTATAATTTCGCGGAACTGCGCGACGAACTGGAGGGCAAGGGCGCGCGGTTCGCGACCGACAGCGATACCGAAGTGCTGCTGCACGGCTGGCGGGCATGGGGACCGGACATGCTGGCGCGGCTGAACGGCATGTTCGCCTTTGCGCTGCACGACGGCGATCGCCAGTCGCTGTTCCTGGCGCGCGACCGCATGGGCGTGAAGCCGCTTCATTATGTCGAGCTGGCCGACGGCGCGATTGCCTTTTCCAGCGAGTTAAAGGGGCTGCTGGCGCACCCGCTGCTGCGCCGTGAACTCGACCCGCACGCGATCGAGGATTTCATGGGGCTGGGCTATGTCCCCGACGATGCCTGTATCGTCGCCGGGGTCCGCAAGCTGCCCGCCGGGCATTTCCTGTTGATCGAGCGCGGCCGCGACGTGCCGGCGCCGCGCCAGTGGTGGGACATTGATTTCTCCAACCGCGCGACCGGCAGCGCCGCCGATCTGGCGGCGGAACTGACCGACCGGCTGCGCGCGGGGGTGCGTTCGCGCATGGTCGCCGACGTGCCGCTGGGCGCGTTCCTGTCCGGCGGGGTCGACAGCTCCGCCGTCGTCGCGCTGATGGCGGAGGCGTCGAAGCGCGCGGTCCGGACCTGCACGATTGGCTTCGACGAAGCGGGGCATGACGAGCGCGCTTATGCCAACGCCATCGCCGCGCGTTTCGCGACCGACCACCGGGAGCGGGTCGTCGCGGCGGATGATTTCGCCCTGATCGACACGCTGGTCGCGGCGTTTGACGAGCCGTTTGCCGATGCGTCCGCGCTTGCCACCTACCGGGTGAGTGAACTGGCGCGTGAGCAGGTGACGGTCGCGCTGTCGGGCGACGGCGCGGACGAGGCGATGGCCGGTTATCGCCGCTATCGCTTTCACGCCGGGGAGGAGCGGGTGCGCGGCATGATGCCTGCGCCGCTGCGCCGCACGGCCGGCGCGCTGGGTCGCGTTTATCCCAAGGCGGACTGGGCGCCGCGCGTGTTGCGGGCCAAGACGACATTGCTGGCATTGGCGGAGGACGGCGCCACCGCCTATGCCAAGGGCGTCGGCGTCACCCGGCCTGAATTGCGCGCGCGGCTGTATAACGATGCGATGATGCGAAGCCTGGGCGACCATGCCGCCGAGCTGCGTTACTGGCGCACGATGCGCGCAGCGCCGGGACGCGACGGACTGGACGCGGCGCAATATGCCGATTTCAAGCACTGGCTGCCCGGCGACATCCTGACCAAGATCGATCGCACCAGCATGGCCGTCAGCCTTGAGGCGCGTGAGCCGCTGCTCGACCACCGGCTGGTCGAGTTTGCCGCCACGCTGCCCGCGTCGATGCGGATCCGCGCCGGTCAGGGCAAATGGCTGATGAAAAAGGCGATGGAGCCATGGCTGCCGCGCGACATCCTGTATCGACCCAAAATGGGGTTCGTGACGCCGGTCAGTGCGTGGTTCAAAGGGCCGCTGGCGGACGAAGCGCTGGCGCTGGCGCGATCACCCATCCTGTCGACCTGGTTCGAACCCGTCGCGATCGAGGGACTGGCGCGCGATCATCGACTGGGCCGCGCCGATCATGGTCGGACGCTGTGGCAGCTCTTGATGCTGGAGCGAAGCGTCGCGCGGCTGTTCGGCTAAAGCGGGCCGATCGCGCCTTCGCGGCGCGCGACGACGGCGGTAACGGTCAGGTTGGCACTGGCGCTGGCAACCGTGCGCGTCATGTCGAGCAGCCGGTCGAAGGGCAGGATCAGGCCGACGACCAGCGCCGTCTGCTCCGGCGACACGCCCACGGCGGACAGCACGGCGGCCAGCATGAACAGCGATGCCGACGGGATCGGCGCGGTGCCGAACGCCGCCAGCGATCCGGTCAGCAGCATGATCGCCAGCATTGCCGGGTCAGCCGCGATGCCCAGCGCCTGAAGGCTGAACACGCTGATAAGCCCGACATACATGGCGGTGCCGTCCTTGCCGATGCTGGCGCCGATCGGCAGAACGGTGGAGGCGATGGCGGTGTCGATCCGCAGCCGTTCCTGCGCGACGCGCAGCGCGACGGGCAATGTCGCGGCGGAAGATGCCGTGGAGAATGCCACCAGCAGCGGATCGGCGGCGGCGCGAAAGAACCGGCGGATCGACAGGCGCGCGACCAGCCGGATCAGCGGCAGGTGGACCAGCGCCATCTGCACCACCACGCCCAGCACGACGCACAGCGCCAGCCAGCCGATATTGGTGAACACCGCCACGCCATTGTCGGCCACCGCCTTGGCGATCAGCGCCAGCACGCCGAACGGCGTGAATTCCATGACGATACGGACCAGATGAAACAGCACGCGCCCGGCAGATGCGAGGATCGTCGCCATCGGGCGGCCTTCGTCCCCGGCCAGGATGACGCCGAAGCCGAACAGGATGGCGAAGAAGATGATCGCCAGCATGTCCCCTTCGGCCAGCGACTGGACGATGTTGACGGGGACGATGCCGATCAACTGGTCGTGCAGCGATTTCGGCTCGCCCAGTGCATGGGGCACCGCATTGCCCAACATCGCGCCGCTGCCGGGTTCGAGCAGCAGCGCCAGCGCCATGCCCACCGACACCGCGCACGCGGTCGTGAAGGCGAACAGCGCGACGGTTCGCCCGCCGACCGATCCCAGGCGGCGCGGATCGCCGAGCGCGGTCACGCCCGCCGCGATCGAGACGAACACGATCGGCACCACCAGCATCCGGATCAGCCGGACGAACAGTTCACCGACAAAGGCGATCCAGGGCGCGACACCGGGCGCGAACAGGCCGATCGCCACGCCGACGACCAGCCCCGCCAGCACGCGCTGCCACAGCGGGACCGCGAACCAGCGGCGGGCGAATGCGGCCACTATATCCCGCCCCAGAAGCCGGGACGCGGCGGCAGCAGATGGCCGTTATCGCCGGTCACGCCGCCGTCCCGATCGGCCGACAGCCATAGCGGCCCGTCAAGGTCGACAAAGGCGCTGCCCGCCGCCACCGCCCAGGCCGGGGCGATGGAAAGCGACGAACAGATCATGCAGCCGGTCATCACCTCCAGCCCGCGTGCACGCGCCGCGGCGGCCAGGCCCAGCGCCGCCGTCAGGCCGCCGGCCTTGTCCAGCTTGATGTTCACGACGCGGTATCCGTCGGGCAGGCCGTCCAGATCGGCGGCGACATGGATCGATTCGTCTGCCGCGATGGGAATGGCGGACTTGAACCCGCCAAGTTCGGCATCCTCATGCGCGGGCAGTGGTTGTTCCAGCAGGTCGATCCGCAATTCGCGCATCAGCCCTTGCAGATCGCTGACCTCAGCCATCGTCCAGCTTTCATTGGGATCAACGATCATGCGCGGCTGAGGGGCGGCGGCGCGGACGGCGCGCAATTGGGCGGCGGGTTCGCCGCGATCGACCTTTACCTTGATGAGCGGCACTTGCGAAAGCACGGCGGCGGCGCGTTCCATGGCATCGGGCGTATCCAGCCCGACGGTCATCGCCGTCGCAAGCGGGCGCAGGGGCCGGGCGATGCCGGTGGCGGCGGCGATGTCGCTGCCCGCCAGTTTCAGCTCCAGATCCCACAGCGCGCAGTCGACGGCGTTGCGCGCCGCACCCGCCGACAGCGCATCCAGCAGTTCCTGCCGCCCCATGCCCGATTCCAGGGCAGGGCGCAGCCGCTCGATCGCGGCGATGCTGCTGTCGACGCTTTCGCCGTAGCGGGGATAGGGGACGCATTCGCCGCGGCCGATGACGTCACCCTGCGCGATGGTGACCGTCACCACCTCTGCCGCGGTCTTGACCCCGCGTGAGATGCGGAACGGCGTGGCGAGGGGAAAGACCTCTCCCAGGACGGTCAGCGTGCGGTGCATGGGGTCAGGCATTGGCCGTGGCGCGAACGGGCGCGGCGTCGGCGGCAAGCAGCCGGTCGAGGATTGCGTCCACCCCCATGCGATAGGGGTCCGAACAGGGCAAACCGAACGTCGCCGCCGTGCGCGCGCACAGGGCGAATGCTTCGGCCTCTTCCATGGCGGAGGTGTTGAGCGCGATGCCGACCATCCGCACGTCGGGGTTGGTCAGGCGCGCGGCCTGAAGGTTCGCCTCGATGCATTCGGCTATACCGGGTGGCTTGTAATGGGGCAAACCGCGCATGTGCCGGCGCAGGGGATCGTGACACAGGACCAGCGCATCGGGCTGCGCGCCGTGCAGCAGGCCGGTCGATACCCCGGCAAAGGACGGATGGAACAATGATCCCTGCCCCTCGATCAGGTCCCAGCCGCCGTCGTGACGATCGGGCGAAATCTGTTCGATGGCGCCGGAAATGAAATCGGCGACCACGGCGTCCAGCGGCACGCCGTCGCCCGCAATCAGGATGCCGGTCTGGCCGGTCGCCCGGAAATCGGCGGACACGCCGCGCGTCGCCAGCGCGCGGGCCAGGCAGAGCGTCGTATACATCTTGCCCACCGAACAATCGGTGCCGACGGTCAACAGGCGGTTGCCCGCGCGCCGCTGACCATTGCCGACCGGAATGTCGGGGCGCGGATCGCGCACGTCGTGCAGCTTGCGCCCCAGCCGGGCGGCGGCGGCGGCGAGTTGCGGCTCGGCATTCAGTCGCTGGTGCAGCCCGGCGGCGATGTCGAACCCCGCGTCCATCGCGGCCAGCGCGTCGCGCACGATTTCCCCGTCCAGCCGGCCGCCGGCATTGGCGATGCCCAGCACCAGCGTGCGCGCGCCCGCCGCATGGGCGGTGGCGAAATCCATGCGCGGCAGGCCCAGCGTCAGGCCGCAATCGTCGTGGCGATATTCGCCCACGCAAATGTCCGGCCGGAACACCGCCAGGCCCCGTGACGTCTTGATCCCGATCTCATCATTGCTGTGGCCGAGATAGAGGAGATAGGGCGTGGCGATCATGGCGGCTCGAACCTGTGATAATGGGATATCCGCTTTATCGCTCCGGCGGGATCGGCCCCAATAGCAAGGCCCACATAGGCTATAGCCTGATGCTATAGCTTTTCGATCACCGCCGACAGCAGCTCAAGAAACTCGGACGCGGTTTTCGATGGTGGCCGGTTCTGAAGATAGACGGCGTTGATGTCGAAGGTGATCGCCGGTTGCAGCGGGCGGCTCGACAGCCCCGGCGCGGCGGCGGCATGGGCGGTGAAATTGTCGACGATCGCCATGCCCACCCCCGCGCGCACCAGCCCGGCGGCAATGTAATAGGTGCGCGCCGACACCACTTCGTCCAGCTCCACGTCCAGCCGGTTCAACTCGCCCGACAGGATGCGCCCGATCGGGCCGCCTTGCACCGGGCTGATGAACTTGTGGCCGCGCAGTTGCTCAAGGTGCACGCGCGCCGGGGCGTCGGGCATGTCGGCTTCGCGATACAGCACCACCAGCTCGCCTTCTCCAATGACCTGGTGCGCGACGGGTGCAGACAGCGGCACTTCGAAACTGATCGCGATATCGGTCTCGCGCTCATACAATTTGCGGACCATTTCGTCGTGATGCAGCGTCTGTAGGTCGAACATGATGTCTTCATGTCCGCCAAGGAAGCGCGCGACCGTATCGGGAATGGCGCCCAGCCCCAGTGAGGGGAGGGCCGAGATGCGGAGCAGCGCGCCGCGCCCGTGGCGCATGTTCTGCGCGGCCTGGCGCAGCGACCGCACCCGGTCCTGAATGTCCGATACCTCGGTGAACAGCGTGCGCGCGTCGGGGGTGGGGATCAACCGGCCCTTGGCGCGTTCGAACAGGGGCAGGCCGATCGAGCGTTCGGCATGGCGCAGCACCTTGGTCACGGCGGGCTGCGACACGTTCAGCGCGCGCGCGGCGGCGCTGACCGAACCGTGCAGATAGACGGCGTGGAAAATTTCGATCTGGCGCAGGTTCATCGGCGTTGTCCCCGGTGGCTGCTGTTCGTCCCCGTGATCGGACAGCGGCGCCGCGCGGTGGTATGACATTCGGTTATAGGCGGCGCAACATGCCGCTCTGGACGGCCATGGCGCAACGGCTTCATCCTGCCGTCACGCGCCATCTTGCAAGGATTCCACGCTCATGCCGCCTCGATCACGCACTGCCCGTCATCTGCACATGCTGTTGCTGTCCGGTGGGCTTGCCGCCGCCGCGACGGCGGGCCTCGCACGACAGGCCGAGCGGGTGGACGTCATCATCAAGGGCGGGACGATCCATGATGGCGGCACGGGCAAGCCCTATGTCGGGGATGTGGCGCTGAAAGGGGACCGGATCGTCCATGTCGGTCGCGACGCACGCTTTGCGGCCGCGCAGGTCATCGATGCAAAGGGCATGATCGTCGCGCCGGGCTTTATCGACCCGCACACCCATGCCGATGCGTTTCTGCGTTCGCCCGACGCAGCGATGCGGGTCAATGCCGCATGGCTGAACCAGGGGGTGACGACGGTGATGATCGGCGTCGACGGTTATGGCACGCCCGATGTGGGCGACGATGCGGCCCGGTTGCAGGCATCCGGCATCGGCACCAACATCGTGCCGTTCATCGGCTTTGGCGCCGTCCGCAAGCGCGTGCTGGGGGAGGATGCCCGCGCCCCCGACGCGAACGCGCTGAACACGATGAAATCGCTGGTCGCCAAGGGGATGTGCGAGGGCGCGACCGGCTTTTCCGCCGGGTTGTTCTATGCCCCGCAAAGTTTCGCCGAAACCGACGAGGTCGTCGCCCTCGCGCGCGAGGCCGGGGTGCGCGGCGGGATTTACGACACGCACCAGCGCGACGAATCGAGCTACACGATCGGCCTGCTGGGGTCGGTGAAGGAGGCGATTGCGATCGGGCGTCAGGCCGGGATGTCCGTGCATTTCGCGCATCTGAAGGCGCTGGGCGTCGATGTGCACGGACAGGCCGCAGCCGTCATCGCCGAGATCGAAGCCGCGCGAAAGGCCGGGCAGGACGTGACCGCCGATCAATATCCATGGCTGGCATCGGGTTCCAGTCTCGACGCGTCGCTGCTGCCGGGCTGGGCCGTCGATGGCGGGGGCGACGCGCTGGTCAGGCGGCTGGACGATCCCGCCATGCTGGCGCGTATCCGCGGGGAAATGCAGAACAACATGCGGCGGCGCGGCGGGGCCAGGGCGTTGCTGCTGATCGCGCAGGATTTTCCCTGGGCGGGCAAGACGCTGGAACAGGTTGCCACTGAATGGTCGCTGGACCCGCGTGACGCGGCGCTGAGGATCATCCGCCAGAGCATCGAGACGACCGATCCCGACAAGCAGGGCAAGGGAACGTCAGTCGCTTCGTTCAACATGGCGCAGGCCGATGTCGATCTGTTGATGCGGCAACCCTGGGTCGTCACCTCGTCCGACGGGTCGAACGGGCATCCGCGCATGTTCGCGACCTTTCCGGAAAAATATGTCCGCTATGTGCGCGAGCGAAAGGTCATCAGCCTTCGCAATTTCATCCGCCAGTCGACCGGCGCCACGGCGGATATCTACAAGCTCGATCGACGCGGCTATCTCAAGCCCGGTTTTTACGCCGATGTGGTGGTGATCGACCCGGCCCGATACGCCCCGCGCGCCGATTATGTGCATCCGCGCGAATTGAGCGTCGGTGTCGAAAAGCTGTTCGTCAACGGCCGGTTGTCGGTCGATGACAGTCAAGCGACGGGCGCCACCGCCGGTCGTGCGTTGTTGCGGCCAAAGCCGGCAGGCTGTTCCTGAACCCTTCGCCCGACAAAAAAGGGGTGGCGGATCATTGACCCGCCACCCCCTTTCCTTGCGACCCAACCTAGTTGGTGTTGAACCGGACGCCGAAACGGAAGCTGCGGCCCAGCAGGTCGCTGAACGTCGAGTTCGCCGACAGCCCCGTTTCGGGCAACAGGATCGGGTCTTCGTCGAACAGGTTGGTGACGTTGACGAAAAACTGCCCGGCGGCTTCCCCGACCTTCATCTTCGCGGTGAAGTTCAGGTCGGTATAGAAAGTGCCGTCGATGCTGTTGCTGTTGATCGTCGGATTGACCGCCGTGCTGGTCGGGCAGCCGGTGCTGCACACGATATAGGTGTTGCTGTAGGTGCCCGAACTGACGCCGCGTCCCACCGCCGTGAACGAATAATCGGGCGTGTCGAAGGTGGCCGATGCGCGGAAAATCCATTCGGGCGTGCTGGACTGGCCGCTGTTCTGGCCGACCGTGTCGACAGGGATCGAGATGCCGTTGTCGACCAGATTTTCCAGATAGTTGGTGGCCGTGCCGTTCAGCGTCAGGCGGCTGGCGCTGCCATTGTTGAACACGCGGTCCAGCGGCAATGTGTAGTTGACCGCGTAATCCATGCCGCGCACCGTCACCTGCGCAAAGTTGAAGGGGCTGGCCGACACGAAAAAGTCGCGGTCGCCCAGCGGATCGGGGACGATCGCCGCGCAGAAGCTCTGAATACCTTCGTTGCAGCGCTGGGCAATGTCGTCGGCAAAGAACTGGCTGATCGCGTCATCCACTTCGGTGCGGAACCAGTCGACTGAAATCGACAGGCCGGGGATGAAGCGCGGTTGCAGCACGCCGCCCAGCGTCAGCGTATCGGCGACTTCGGGTGACAGCTCCAAATTGCCGGTGGTCAGCTCACGGAAGGTCGCGCCCGCGAACTGGCCATAGGCCGACGCGTTGGTGCCGAACACGTTGGTGCGCGACGTGCCCGACTGGAACAGTTCGTTCAGGTTGGGCGCCCGAATGTCGCGCGAGCGCGTGCCGCGCAGCCGGATATCGGGGATCGGCTGCCATGTCAGGCCCGCCTTCCAGGTCGTGACATAGCCCGATGTGGAATAATCGGTGCCGCGGACCGCGCCGTTGAACTCCGCGCCCAGCCCGAGCGGAACGACGGTTTCGACATAGGCTTCCTTGACGTCGTAGCTGCCGAAGGTGGGGCGGAAATTGCCGACCGACCAGCCCGTCTGGAACTCGGTCGGGACAAAGCCGGACACTTCCTCCTTGCGATATTCGCCGCCGATCGCGAGGCTGACATCACCGGCCCAGGTGGCGAACGGCGTGGCGGACAGGTTGGCGCCCGCCACCGTCTGCTTGAACTGCTGGTTGCGATACGGGTCGCCCAGCACCGCGTCGATCGCCGCCGGATCGCCGACGCCGACACCCAGGCGGTTGAACGGCAGGCAGCCATTGGTCGGGCTGGTCAGACTGGAGCGGCACACGATCGTGCCCGCTGCCACGCCCAGCGCATTGCCCGCCGGCGCGAACACCGCATCGGTCGCCAGTGCCAGCGCCGCGGTATTGATGATGTCGCGCAACTGTTCATGCGTGTCGGTCTGGCCATATTGGCCGTAAATGTCCCAGACGGCGTTCTTGCCGAACAACTGGAACTGGCCGCCCGCGCCGATCGCATAACGCTGAACCTCGCGGCTGCTGTTGTTCTTGCGATACGGCATGTCGAGCGAGGACGAGCCGAGCGTGACCGACGTGACACCGGCCAGCGCCGCGCTGCCCAGCGCCTGTTGCAGATAGGCATTGTCGCTTTGCAGGGTAAAAGTCGTCGCCTGCGGCCCGGCATTGAACAGCGTTTCGTTCCAGTTATACGATGCTTCGCCGAACACTTCGATCCAGTCGGCCAGTTCGTAGCTGGCCCGGCCGAACACGCCGCGACGGTCATCGGTCGCATCCAGGCCGATGCGCCGCGACGTGTCGTTGATTTCCCAGTCGCCGCCGACCGTCTGCGATGCGTCGGTCAGCGAGCCGAACTGATAGCGCGCCGGTGTGCCGTCCTGCCCGAAATAGATTGCGCGCAGGCTGTTGCCGCCACCGATCTGCGACCGGATGATGCCGCCGGGCGTCGTGTTCCACGTGCCCGCGCCGCGCACCACCAGATTGGCCGGCTGGCCGTTGGTCGCGGTATAGGCGGGGTTGGCGAGCGTGCGATAGCCCAGCTGGTTCCAGTCGCGGTCAACCTGAAAAATGCCGTCGCGGTGGGCATATTCGCCCGCCAGCAGGAAATGGCCGCGCCCGCCGGCAAAGCTGGTCCCGAAGGCGCCATTGACGCTGTAGTTGAAGCCATCGCCCTTGTCGGTCACACCGCTGTCGGCATTGACCTTGAACCCTTCATATTTCTTGTCGAGGATATAGTTGACGACGCCCGCGACCGCGTCCGACCCATAAGCGGCAGACGCGCCGCCGGTCACGATCTCGACATTTTTCACCAGCGCCTGGGGAAAGGTGTTGATGTCGACCAGCCCCGTGATCGTCGACCCTACCGAACGCCGCCCGTCGAGCAGCACCAGCGTGCGGACCTCGCCCAGGTTGCGGAGGTTCATCGTGTTGATGCCCGCCAGACCCGAACTGATCGCCAGGCGGGAATTGGCCGGACGGGTGCTGCCCGCCAGTGCCGGCAACTGATTGACCAGATCGGCGATGTTGTTGGTCGGGGACTGGTTCTGGATCGCTTCCTGCGAAACGATGGTCAGCGGCGTCGGCGATTGAAAGCCGTCGCGAACGATGCGGCTGCCGGTGACGACGATCTGGTCATCCCCGCCACTGGTATTGCCGCTTTCCTGCGAAATGGTCGCATCCTGAGCCAGCGCCGGGGCGCCATGGATCAGTGCGAGAGCGGTCATGGCGAGGCCGAGGCCGTGATGGCGACCGGCCGACCGACGAATGCGCCTGGAAACACCCACTTGTTAAACCCCCCGAATATATGGGCGGGCTGCCCGCTGTTATGGCGTGCACGGCGTCAGAGCGCCGTTCTGGCCCGACCCTTTTCTCAACCAGATGGACCGCGCGGGGCGACTTGATCCTCGCCTGTATCGGCCCCGGCGTGCCGTCGCTCTGGTCCCGGCCGATCCCGCTTGACCGCGAGCGAAAGCCGGTTCCATTACGATCAGGTTACAGGGCCACCACCGGCGGTCAATAGATGTGGTATTACTTTGATCGTGTAGAGGTATAGCCTGAAGGAATGGCAGTTCGGCCGGTGCCGGATGGATAGCCCGCAGTTATGGGTGGTGGTCGGCTTGCTATACGCCGCGACGGTGATCCTGCGCTAGCCGTGGGGCCTGATCCAACAGACGAAGGAGGCGGACTTGATCCAGCGCCGCGCGTTGCTTCTGGCCACGGTTGCCGCAATGGCCCTGCCGGGTTGCCTGATCGCCCGGCAGGGGGCGAGGGGCGGCACTACCCGAATTCGCGGCCGGGGCGCCAAAGCGGCCATCGAAATCGTCGAGGACGAACTGGGCGTGCCGCATGTGCGCGCAGCCTCGCTGCACGACGCTTATTTCGGTCAGGGCTATCTGGTGGCGCGCGACCGGCTGTTTCAGATCGACCTCGATTATCGCCGTGACATGGGCCGGTTGGCCGAGGCGTTCGGCGCCGATTTCGTCGCGGCGGACAAGGCCGCGCGGCTGTTTCATTATCGCGGCGATATCGATGCCGAGCTGGCCAATCTGCCTGACGGCGTGCTGGAATGCGCCGAGGGCTATGTCGCGGGCGTCAACGCGCGCATCGCCGAGCTTGAGGCCGATCCGGCGCAATTGCCGCCCGAATATGCGATGCTGGGCATCAGGCCGCTGCGCTGGGACGTGCGTTCGCTGGCGCGCAATCGCGGGCTGGGCATGGGCGATGCCGATGACGAGGTGCGGCGCGCGCGGATGCACGCCGCGGGGCTGCTCGACCTCGACGCGCTGATGGCGCCGCTGCGCCCGGCATGGCGCTTTACCGTGCCCGACGGGCTGGATGTCGCAGGCGTAAGCGAGGCCGATCTGGGCGTGCTCGATCCCGCCAATCGCCCCGTGCCGTTCGATTCGATCCACGAGGTGCCGAGCGACCTGGCCGAACGGCGCGCCGACCGGTTCGCGCGGGGCAGCAATGCCTGGACCATCGCGGCATCGCGCAGCGCGACGGGACGGCCGATCCTGGCCAATGATCCGCATCTGGGGATCGGCGGGTTCAGCCCGCGCCATGTGGTGCATCTGACCGCGCCGGGGCTGGACGTGATCGGCGGCGGCGCCCCCGGCCTGCCCGGCATCATGCAGGGGCACACCGACCGCTTCGCCTTTGGTCGCACCAATTTCCATATCGACCAGACCGACCTGTTCATCCTTCGCACCAGCGCGGACGATCCCGAACGTTACTGGCACAAGGGGCAATGGAAGCGGTTCGAGCGGTTCGAGGACGAGATCGCGGTCAAGGACGGCCCCACCCAGCGCGTGACGCTGCGCTATGCGGACGGGCGGCCGATCGTGGCGCAGGACGCCGCGCGCCAACGTGCAACGGCCTTTGCCACGGTGGGCATGTTGCCGGGCGCGACGATGCGGTTCGCGATCATCGCGATCAATCTGGCGAAGGACTGGGTTTCGCTGCGCGAGGCGTTCCGCATCCATTCGTCGCCGACCAATTTCCATTACGCCGATGTCGACGGCAATACCGGCTGGCAGACGATCGGCTTCACGCCCGTCCGGCCAAAGCATGACGGGCTGTTCCCTGCGCCCGGCGACGGCGATTTCGACTGGACCGGCCTGTTGCCCGTCACCGAGATGCCGAGTGCCTATAACCCCGCGGAAGGGTGGTTCGCGTCGGCCAACCAGATGAACCTGCCCGCCGATTATCCTTACGGCGAAAAGGTCATCAGCTTCGACTGGAGCGATCCGTTCCGATACAACCGCATTTCCGAGGTGCTGCGCGACCAGCCGCGCCACCGGATCGAGGACAGCATCGCGCTTCAGCACGATGTGCAGTCGTTGCCCGCGCGCGCCCTGGTCCGGATGCTGCCGGTGAACTTGTCCCCCGAAGCTGCCCCGGCGGCGGCAATGCTGCGGCGGTGGGATTGCGGGCTGGAGGCCGACAGCGCGGCCGCATTGCTGTATGAAATGGTGCTGCCCGAGCTGCAAAGGGCGTTTCGCGAGATGGTGGTGCCGGAGGCGGCGCGCACGTTCGTCCCGGCGGTCAACCTGTATGAAATGCTGCGGATGCTGGAACGCGCCGACCCGCGGCTGGGCGCGGCGCCCGCACAGGCGCGTGACGCGCTGATCGAACGATCGCTGATCGCGGGGTGGAACAAGGCGCTGGCGGCGGCCGGTCCCGATCCGGCGCAGTGGCGCTGGGGCGACCTGCACCGCGTCAACCTGTCACATCCGCTGTCGTCGATCCCGGCCATCGCATCGGCTTTTCCGAAGATCGAGGGTGGGCGTTCGGGTGGCGACGGCTATACGCCGATGGCGCGCGGCCTTAATTCGCGGCGCGGATATCAGGTGACGCATGGCGCGAGTTACCTGTTCGTCGCCGATGTCGGGGCGTGGGACAACAGCCGGTTCCTGCTGCTGCCGGGCCAGTCCGCCGACCCGCGTTCGCCGCATTATGCCGATTTCTATCCGCGCTGGCTGGCAGGTCAAATGCAGCCCTTGTGGTTCAGCCGCAAAGCGGTGGACGCGCACGCGGTGCGCCGGATGGAGATCACGCCCGCCTGAACCGGGCACCGACCGCGCGCTACATTGCCTTCGCAAGGGCGACCAGCGCGCGGTCGACGGCGGCACTGGCCTGTGCGTCGGTGCCGTCGGGCATGTCGTTGGCAAGCGCCGAGAAAACCAGCGTCCGCCCGCTTTTCGTCACCAGATAGCCCGACAGCGCGCGCGATGCGTTGAGCGAGCCGGTCTTGGCGAACAACCTGCCCTCGAGCACGGTGCCCTTGAACCGGCTCCGCAGCGTGCCGTCCTGTCCGGCGATCGGCAGCGTTTCGCGCCATGCCGCACCCCAGGGTTGGTTGGCGATCCACCTCAGCAGTGTGACGGCGGCGCGCGGGGTGATGCGGTTATAGGACGACATGCCCGACCCGTCGGCCAGCGTATAGCTGACCTTGGTCACGCCCGCCTGGCGCATCACCCGGTCCAGCGCGGCCTGTCCGTCAGCGATCGAGCCGCTGCCCGACGTGCGGGCCACCCGGCGCAGCATAAGATCGGCGTGCAGGTTCTGGCTCTGCTTGTTGATGATCCGCATGTCCTCCGCCAGCGGCAGCGGGGGCAGTTCGGCCAGCATGTCGGGCGCGGGTGGGCGGGGGGCGGGCGCTGCGCCCCGGATGGCCGGATCGTCGGCGGGGGACAAGGGGCGGTGGCGCGTCATGACCGCGCCGCTGACCTTCACGCCGCGCGCGATCAGCAGGTCGCGCATCCGCCATGCGGTGTAATGCGCGGGATCGTCGATGCTGAAATACAGCGTCGCCGCCGGTGCCTCTGCCCCGATCGTGCCGGTCAGGCGGATCGTGCGGCTGTTCGGCACGCGATCCGCAACGATCGTGCGGCCCTTGCCAGGGACGGTCGTTACGCGGTTGTCGATGTCGTAATAGGGCGACGCCTCGATCCCTGCGGCCCCGCCGATGGCGGCGGGCGTGACCGACGCGGTCACTTCGTTATCGTCCAGCGTCAGCGCTGAAATGCCGGTCCCGTAACGCGACTGGATGTTGTTCCAGCTCATTCCCGGACCCCAGCGTTCGTTGGGGAACCAGCTGTCGTCGCCGACGATGTTGCGGACCCGGCGAGTGCGCGCGGCGACGGCATCGGCCAGCGTCTGAAGGCAGTTGGTCACGCAATCCGCCGCACTCGAAAGCCGTGCGTCGCCATGCCCCTCAAGGATGACATCGCCCTGTTCCACGCGCACGCCGGTGCCCCGCGCCGCGCGGTCGAGCGCGGGCAGATCGGCATAGGCGGTGGCGGTCGTGAACATCTTGGTGTTCGATGCGGGGATGAAACGCTCGTCCGGGGCGATCGACACCACCGGCTCCCCCTCCAGCGTCGTGACCAGCAGGCCATAGCGGGTGCCGGGCGGCCCGGCGTCCAGCACCCGTTCGACCATCGGCGTGGAGGACACCTGCATCGCGAAGGCAGGCGGGAGGGGCAGGGACAGGGCGAGCAGGACCAGGGCAAAGCGCATGGGGCTGAGCATAGACCGGAAAAAGACCAGCGCGACAGGCGCGTGCGATGCGTCTGCCCATAACCTGTGGCAATGGTTCGTGCCGCAACGCAACCGACCGTTTCCGAACGCTGCCGTCCTCCGCACGGCAGAGGTCAAGCGGCGGCTGCAGCCTTTGGCGGCATGAACGGCGCAACGACGGATATCGCCCGATCCACATAGAGCGCCTTTTCGCCCACTGGCGCGACATAGTGCATGGCTTCCCGGGCATCTGGCATCGAAGCGCGGCGAGCGATCATCCAGGTTGCGAGATACTGGGAAGCGAGGCAGCCGCCAGCAGTCGCAACATTGCCGTGCGCGACAAAAGGTGCGTCGATCACCTTCACGCCGGCCTCGATCACCCAGGGCTTGGTGGTGAGGTCGGTGCAGGCGGGGAGATCGCCGATCAGGCCAAGCTTCGCGAGCACCAATGTTCCCGAGCATTGCGCGGCGATAAGCTGGCGGGCCGGGTCGAGCCTTATCCGCGCCAGCAAGCCCGAATCGGCCGCGATTTCGCGGGTCCTGATGCCGCTGCCGATCAGGATGGCATCAGCTTGGGCTGCGAACGCCAACGGCTTTTGACGCTGAACGGTGACGCCGTTCATGGACGTGACCTGTTCGGTCGGCGACGTGATGTGCGCCGCCCAGCCATGCGACTTCATGCGGTTTAGAATTGCTGCTGCCACGAACGAGTCCAGTTCGTTGAACCCCTCGAACGTCAGAACCGCAATCTGCATGAACGCCTCCTCTGGCGACTGTCGGACAGGCCACATAGCCGAGGCCGGGTCGAAAAGCACGACAGCCCGCGCGCGGCACATTTCGCGAAGTGGACCAACACCCCCTAAACCCGGTCCCACGCCGCAATCACCGCGTCCCCCACCTCAGGCCGCAGCGTGAAGATACCGCTGTCGGCGTGGCGGGTGGGGTGGACGCGGTTGGTCAGCAGCGTCCAGGCGAGGCCCCGGTTATAGTCGATCCACAGGCCGGTGCCGGTGAAGCCGGTATGGCCGATTGTCTCCGCCGAACAGGCATTGCCCCCCGACCAGCCGGGAAAGGCGCGTTCCCAGCCGCAGGTGCGGTGTCCTTCCTGCGCGGTTCGCACTTCGGCCAGCATCGCGGGCGACAGCATCGTGCCGTTCAGCAT
>NZ_DATJLI010000166.1:0-9057 GCF_035490575.1 Sphingomonas sp.
CCCGATGACGATCCCGCCAATCCAGAAGGGTTCCGCGCCATCGTCGCAATCGCCGACGTGTCCTACTACGTCAGGCCCGGATCGCTGCTGGACAAGGAAGCGCGCAAGCGGGGCAATTCGGTGTATTTCCCCGACCGCGTGGTGCCCATGCTGCCGGAGGTGTTGTCGGCGGATGTGTGTTCGCTGAAGGAAGGCGTCGATCGTGCGGCGCTGATCTGTCACCTTCGCGTCGGCAAGGACGGCGAGCTTCGCGACTGGCGCTTTGCGCGTGCGGTGGTGCGGATCGCGGCCAATATCGCTTATGAAGACGCGCAGGCGGCCGTCGACGCGATGGGGGCGGGGGCGGCGCCGTCGACGGTCGCGCCCGACCTGACGCGCGACGCGCTGCTGCCGCTGTGGGATTGCTGGGCCGCGCTCAAGCGCGCGCGTGACAGCCGCAGCCCGCTGGACCTCGACCTGCCCGAACGGCGCGTGGTGCTGGACGAAAAGGGCCGCATCCTGTCGGTTGCGCCGCGCGAACGGCTGGACGCGCACCGGTTGATCGAGGATTTCATGATCGCCGCCAATGTCGCCGCGGCCAAGGCGCTGGAGCGCAAGAAGGCCCCGGTCATGTATCGCATCCACGAGCCGCCGAGCCGGGAAAAGCTGGTCGCGCTCAAGGATTATCTCAAGACCTTCGACCTCAGCTTCGCGTTGGGACAAGTGGTGAAGCCCGGCACGTTCAATCATATCCTGGGCACGTTGAAGGAGCATGAAGCCCGCGAGGAGATCATGACGCAGGTCCTGCGGACGCAGACCCAGGCCTATTACGGGCCGGAAAATGCCGGGCATTTCGGGCTGGCGCTGGGCAGCTACGCGCATTTCACGTCGCCGATCCGGCGCTATGCCGACCTGATCGTCCACCGTTCGCTGGTGGATGCATACAAGCTGGGCGCGGGGGGCCTGTCGAGCGAGGACGCAGCCAACATGGCGCGTGTGGGCGAGATGATTTCAGGCCTTGAGCGCCGCGCGATGGAGGCGGAGCGCGAAACGGTCGACCGTTATGTTGCCGCCTATCTGGCCGATCATGTGGGTGAGGTGATGGACGCCAAGATTACCGGCGTCGCTGCCTTCGGTTTTTTCGCGACGGTGGAGGGCGTGGGCGGCGACGGGCTGGTCCCCGCCCGCGACCTGGGCCGCGAATATTTCCGCCATGACGAAGCGAGCCAGCGGCTGGTGGGCGAGGATACGGGTGCGTTCTTCGCACTGGGTCAGCGATTGCAGTTGCGGCTGGTGGAGGCGAACCCGGTTTCGGGCGCGCTGCGCTTCGAACTGCCCGACGGCAAGGGTTCGGGCAGCGGTGAGCGCGCGAGCGAACGGCGTGGCCCGCCGCGCGACATCAAGCGCAGGGGTCGACCGGCCAATATCCGGCATCAGGGCAAGCGGCGCTAACGCACGCCGCCGCGCGGTGGATCAGGGGGTGGTGAGGTCCGCCACTACCGCTGCATCGGCGACGATCGGCGCGGGCGCTTCCTCACGGTAGAGATCGGGACGCCAGTTGCGCGTCACCAGCACCTCGGTCCCCATGCGCGCCTGCTCGAACAGCAGGGCGGCGAATTCGTCGGGCACGCCGACGCAGCCATGGGTTGCGGCGTTGAACTCGACCTCGCTGCCATGGATCGCGATCCCGCCCCAGGTCAGGCGCAGCATATAGGGCATGGGCGCGTTATAGAGGTTCGAAATGTGATCGCGGTCCTTTTGCAGGACGCGGAAAATGCCCGTCGGCGTCGGCTTGTGATCGGCGCCATACAGGATGAATGCGCGGCCGATCTCGACGCCGGCGCGATAGACGTGAAGCTTTTCGGTCGCCAGGTCGACGACGATGCGGACCGGCCCGGCCGCGACGCCGCTGTCGTCCCAGGCATATTCACCGTGCGAGAGAGGCGAATCGAGCGCGATCACGCTGTTGACCGCAGGGCCGCGGGCATGGGCGATCGCGGGCGTCGACAGCACCATCAGTGCGATCAGTAATTGCCCCAGCGCCTTAACCATGATCCGCGTCCGCCCGTTTCAATCGTCAAGGCCGGAATATCGGATTTCTGCGGTCGATTGACCAGTGCGTTATTTGGCCCGTCCCGCAACGGAACAAAAATGCGGGCCTTAACGACTTGAAGGTTAACGCTCTTCCAGCCGTGGCATCAGCTCGACAAAGTTGCAGGGGCGGTGGTCGATGTCGAGCTGCTGGGCCAGGATACCGTCCCAGCCATCCTTCACCGCGCCCGTCGATCCGGGCAGCGCAAAGATATAGGTGCCGCGCGAGACCCCGGCGCAGGCGCGCGACTGGATGGTCGACGTGCCGATTTTCTGAAAGCTGATCCAGCGGAACAACTCACCGAAACCGGGGATGTCCTTGTCGACCACGCGCGCCAGCGCCTCGGGCGTCACGTCGCGGCCGGTAACGCCGGTGCCGCCGGTGGTCACGATCACTTCGATGGCGGGGTCGTCGATCCAGCCGTGCAGGCGCGCGACGATCAATTCGGCATCGTCGCGCACGATCGCGCGATCGGCAAGCACATGGCCCGCCGCCGTCAGCCGCTCGACCAGCGTGTCGCCCGATCGGTCTTCCGCCGGTCCGCGGGTGTCCGATACCGTCAGCACCGCGATGTGGACCGGGCGGCGGACCCGCCCGGTATCAGCGGGCGCGGACATTGCCGCGACGGCTGTTGACCGCGGTGGCGCCCTTCATGCCGGGAAAGCGCGGCCACATGCCCTGTGCCAGTGCATCGCGGCTGTTCGACGTCTTGCCCGCCTGCATTTCATACATCCAGTAGTTGCGAAGCACGGTCATGACATAACCGCGCGTCTCCCAATAGGGGATGCTTTCGATATACAGCAGCGGGTCGCCGCCATCCTTTGACGACATGTTCCACGCCTCCACCGGCGACGGCCCGGCATTATAGGCGGCGATCACCTTGGGCAGCAGGCCGCCGGTGGCGGGCATGTCGCGCAGCTTTTCCAGATAGCTCTGCCCAACCTCGATATTGGTCGACGGGCGCGACAGGGCCGAACGGTCGATGACGCTCGCCATCCCCTTGGCACGGGCGATGTCGGTCGCGGCGGCGGGCATGATCTGCATCAGGCCATAGGCACCGGCGGGCGACACCACCGTCGAGCGAAAGCGCGATTCCTGTAGCGTGTGGGCATAGACCAGCGCCTTGTCGACGCGCCAGCCGCCATCGGGGGTCCAGTCGGGCGCAGGATAGCGCGTGGCCATTTGCGGCTTCGCGCCCGGCGGGCAGTTATGCGCCAGCCAGATTTGCGTCGAAGGAAGGTTGAGCGCGCCCGCCAGCCGGGCAAGCGAGGCATAATCGGCGGCGTCGCCGATCTTGGCCTGATGGCGCAGCACCTCGGCGGCCTTGTCCTCCTCGCCGATTTCGACCAGCGCGGCGGCAACGCGGATGTTGGGGCGGCGCTCCAGCGCCTTCCAGTCGGCGCCCGCAGTGGCATCAGGCAGCCGGTCGGTCGCCTCGGCAATGCCCAGCGCCTGACGCGACAGCATCCCGTAAAACGTCTCGTTATACTGCGCCGCGGCCTGCAAGCGGGTCTGGATCAGGTCGGGGCGCGCACACGCCATGTCGGCACGCGCCGCCCAGTAATGACCGGCGGCGCGCAGGTCGACATCGGTTGCCCGCTGGGCAACGGCGGCAAAGGCGATCTGCGCGGCGCGGCAATCGCGCTGGCGCCATGCGGCCAGGCCCTGAACCCAGTCGGCCTGCGGCACCCATTCGCCGGTGCCCGTTTGTGCGGCGGTAGCGACGCGGCGCGCATTGGCATCGTCACCCATCAGATAATAGATCCACGCCACCCTCTGGCGCCATTCGGTCAGCGCTTCGGGCGTCAGGCGACCGGCATATTCGTTGACGAGCGATTCGGCGGCGGGGCCGTCATCGGCCTTGACGAACGGGATTGCGCGCTGGGCCACTTCGGCGGCGGCGGCATCGCTGGCGGTGCCCTTCAGCCGGACACGGTTCGGCGCGCCATCGACCCAGATCAGGCGTTGCGCGGTCGGGAGCGTCGGCAATTCCTCCGCCCCGCGCAGCTTGGCCAGCCGGGCGATCTGCGGCGCCTGCGGCAATTCGGGGGCTTCGGCAAGCAGGCCCATCAGCGGCACCAGTTCGATTTTGGGCGATCCGGCGGCGGTATACAGCTCGGCACGGGCAAGCGCGTGCAGCGGGCCGGGCCGCATCGCATCGAGTTGCAGTTGCGCGGCGCTCCAGTTCTTGTCCCGGATCGCGGCGAAAACGCTGCGATAGGCACTGCGCTGGCCATCGTCCAGTTGCTGCGGGATGCCGCGATTGGCGGCGGCGCTGCGGACCGGCAGCTTGTCGTCGGCGGCGGTTTCGGCGGCAGATGCCAGGCCGGGCAGCGCGGCCAGACCGATCAGCGCGACAGCGCCAAGGCGGATACTCATTACGCTTTTCCCCCAAGCAGCATTTGCAGACAGCGCCATGCATCGCGCTTCACCTGCGGGTGCTTCAGCATGAAGCGCGGATGCGCGATCGCGAGTGCCTGTAATTCTCGACCAGCCTGGTTAATGCCATGTAAACCCAGCGGAACGGGAGCGCCGTCCGCCGCGAGTAGCGCACGGCTCGTCGTATGACCGACCACCAGCACCGTCTTCGCGGGTGCCAGCGACAATAATCGCCGCGCCCGGTCGATCAGCGGGGGCAGCAGATCGTCGGACAAGCTGCCCGCCAATGGCTGCGCCATTGCCAGCCCCGCGATCAGCGTATCGTCGCGGGAGCGCCCGATCGAGGCGAGGATGCGATCGAACATCGCCCCTCCCACACCGCCGATCAGCGAATCGCCATCGGGCTGGTCGGTCAGGACGATCAGGTCGGCGTCACGCGGTCCTTCCGGCGGAACCAACGTCGCGCCGCCCCATTCGCGTTCTGGCGCACCATCGCCCAGCCGCCAGTCCCAGAACGCCGCATAATCGGCGGGAGCATCGCTTGCCCCCGTGTCGCTTGCCCCCGTGTCGCTGACCGGTTCGACGGGCGCCGCTACGGCGGGGCGGGCGGGCCGAGCCTGCCAGTCGCGGGGATCGTCCTCGACAAGCGTGTCGACGCCGGCATCCTGCCACCATTCCAGCGTGCTGGCGGCGAGTTCGTCCCATCGGTGGTATTGATCGGCCCCCATGCCTAGCTAAAGCCATCGACTTGACCTTCGCGTCAATGTCGGTGCAGCGCTGGCCCGACAGGCCGTGGCGCGCACGCGACGATGCGGGGAACCGGCGGCGGACGGAGAGACTGGAAATGAGCGAACGCGAATCGATGCCCTATGACGTGGTGATCGTCGGCGCCGGGCCGGCGGGCCTGTCGGCGGCGATCCGCCTGAAGCAGATGGCGAATGATGCGGGCGCCGAACTGGCCGTTTGCGTGCTGGAAAAAGGATCGGAAGTCGGCGCGCACATCCTGTCGGGCGCGGTGATCGACCCGCGCGCGCTGGACGAATTGCTGCCCGAATGGCGCGAACAGGGCTGTCCGCTGGCACAGACTCCGGTCACCGAAAATCATCACTGGGTTCTGTCGAAAACCGGCAAGCGCGAACTGCCGGAATTCGCGCTGCCGCCGTTCATGCACAATGAGGGATGCTACACCGGGTCGCTGGGCAATCTGTGCCGCTGGCTGGCCGAACAGGCCGAGGGGCTGGGCGTCGAGATCTTCCCCGGCTTCGCCGCTGCCGAAGTGCTGTTCAACGAGGATGGCTCCGTCCGGGGCGTGGCGACCGGTGACATGGGCGTTGCACGCGACGGCACGCGCAAGCCCGACTGGCAGCCGGGACTGGAACTGCACGCGCGCTATACCTTTTTTGCCGAAGGCGTGCGGGGGCATCTGTCCAAGGAACTGATGCGTCTGTTCGACCTGCGCGCCAATTGCGATTCGCAGGTTTACGGGCTGGGCGTCAAGGAATTGTGGGATATCGATCCCGCCAAGCATGTGCCCGGCCGCGTCATCCATACGCAAGGCTGGCCGCTGTCCGAAACCGCCGGGTCGAATGGTGGCGGGTTCATCTATCATCAGGCCAATGGACAGGTGGCGCTGGGCTATGTCACCTGGCTGAACTACCGCAATCCGTATCTGTCGCCATTTCAGGAAATGCAGCGATGGAAGACGCATCCCGAAATCGCCGCGCTGCTGGAAGGCGGAAAGCGCGTTTCATACGGCGCGCGGGCGATCAACGATGGCGGTTTCCAGTCGGTGCCCAAGCTGACTTTCCCTGGCGGCGCGCTGATCGGCTGTTCGGCGGGGTTCCTGAACGTGCCGCGCATCAAGGGCACGCATACCGCGATGAAATCGGGCATGATGGCGGCGGAGGCGGCCTTTGCCGCGGTGCAGGCCGATCGCCGCGCCGACGAACTGACCGACTATGCTGCCGCTTATGAAGCGAGCTGGGTGCATGACGAGCTGCGCCGGGTTCGCAATGTCGTGCCGCTGGTCAAGAAATATGGCGACTTCATCGGATCGGGCCTGTCGGGCGTGACGATGTGGATGGAGCATTGGGGCATGAAGATGCCCTTTACCCTGCATCACAAGCCCGACCACGAAAGCCTGTGGGGCAGGAACGAGGTCCAGCCGATCGACTATCCCAAGCCCGACGGCGTGCTGACGTTCGACCGGTTGTCGTCGGTGTTCATTTCGAACACCAATCACGAGGAGGATCAGCCGGTCCACCTGACGCTGAAAGACCCCGCCGTGCCGGTCGCGCACAACCTGCCCTTGTATGACGAGCCGGCACAGCGTTACTGTCCCGCCGGCGTGTACGAAGTGGTGGGCGAGGAAGAGGGCGATCCGAAGTTCGTCATCAACGCCCAGAACTGCGTCCACTGCAAGACGTGCGACATCAAGGACCCGACCCAGAACATCAACTGGGTCGTGCCGGAGGGTGGCGGAGGACCGAACTATCCGAACATGTGATCGCCTGATCCTGATGACGGTGCTGGCCGGGGCGCTGGTTCCGGCGGCGGCGCGCGCGTCGGACCCGCCACGCGGCGGGGAATTGTCCGCCTATGTCCGCGCCCGCGCCGCCGACGCCGACGGCGCCGCCGATATCGCGGCGCGCGGCTATGCGCTGGCGCTGGCGGCCGATCCGCGTAACGAGGTGATCGCGATCCGCGCCTTTCGCGAGGCGCTGTCGGTGGGTGACATGGCGCTGGCGCGAACGGCGCTGGCGGTCCTTGAGAAATCCGACGTCGCGCCAGCCGATGCGGCCTTGCTGCGCTTTGCCGATCATGTCGCCGCGCGCCGCTGGGACGCCGCGCGGGCCAGCGCCGTTGCGGTCGGGCAGGGGCCGCTGGATTTCGTCGGGCCGGTGCTGAATGCGTGGCTGGCGGTCGAAACGGGTGTCGGCGACCCGTTGGCGATCCTTGGCGACGCAGAGGAAAATGCGATTGCCCGCCGTTATTCGGCGGAGGCGCGGGCGCTGATCCTGATCGCCACCGGTCAGACCGAACCCGCCAAACAGGCATTGCAGTCGATGCTCGTCGCCGATGACGGCGCGCTCGACCTGCGCGTCGCGGCGGCACGGCTGTTCGCGGGGCGCGGCGACCGGCGGACGGCGCGCGCGCTGCTGGCCGGGGACGATCCGGTCGCCGTGGCGCAGCGTGAGGCGATCGGGCGGGGGGAAAAGGCGGATGCCGCGTTCGGCGCGTCGACGCTGTTCGTGCGGCTGGCGGGCGATCTGGCGAGCGCGGACGAACCGTCGCCGCTGGTCGTGCTGTTGTCACGCGCGGCGCTGTTGCTCGATCCGCGCAACGAACGCGCGACCCTGTTGCTGGCCGACGCGCTGTCGCACGACGGCAACGGCGAGCGCGCCATCGCGCTGGTCGAGCGGATCGGGCCGCGCAGTCCGCTGCGCCCGCTGGCTGACCGGTTTCGCATCGACATTCTGGAGCGCACCGGCGAAACCGAAGCGGCGATCGCACTTGCGGAGCAGCGATCGTCGGCGCGGGGTGGCAGCGCCCAGGACGCGCGCGCGCTGGGCGATCTGCTGGTCTCTGCCGAACGGTTTGCCGAGGCGGCCGATGCCTATGCCAAGGCGATGGCGCGTGATCCCGCCGGCGCCGACTGGGTTCTGAACCTGCAACGCGGCGGCGCGCTGGAACAGGCGGGCCGTTTCGACGAAGCGCTGCCGTTCCTGCGCCGCGCGGTCGAACTCGCCCCCGACGAGCCGGTGGCGCTCAATTATCTGGGCTATGCACAGGTCGAGCGCCGATTGAACCTGACCGACGCACAGGCGCTGCTGGAAAAGGCGCGGCGGCTGAAGCCGGGTGATCCCTCGATCACCGATTCGCTCGCTTGGGCCTATGTCCAGCGCGGACAGGCGGCGAAGGCGCTGCCGCTGCTGGAACAGGCGGTTGTCGCCGAACCCGGCGATGTCGAGATCAACGAGCATCTGGGCGATGCCTATTGGGTGACGGGACGGCGATACGAAGCGCGTTATGCGTGGCGCGCGGCGTCGGTTCATGCCGATGAGGCCGACAAGGCGCGGCTGGCGACCAAGCTGGAGCGCGGCATCGACCTTGCCCGTTGAGATGATCGAGGAATCCGCCCCCGCCAAGCTGAACCTGGCGCTGCACGTCCGCGCGCGGCGGGAGGACGGCTATCACGAGCTTGAGACGCTGTTCGCATTCGTCGCCGATGGCGACACGATCCGGCTGAACCCCGACGGGCCGGCGGGGCTGACCATCACCGGGCCGTTCGCGCAAGGGCTGGCCGGAGAGGGCGACAATCTGGTGTTGCGGGCCGAGCGCCTGTTTGCCGAACGGGTCAGCCCCATGCCCCTCGCCGCGATCGAACTGGTCAAGCGGCTGCCGGTGGCGTCGGGGATTGGCGGCGGGTCTGCCGACGCGGCGGCGACGTTGCGGGCGCTGGCGCGCACGCACGGCGTGGCGCTGGACGATGCGCGGCTTTTCGATTGCGCGGCGGCGCTGGGGTCCGATGTGCCCGCCTGCCTGCTGGGCCGTGCGGCGATCGGGCGCGGGCGTGGCGAGCGGCTGGAGCCGCTGCCCGGCTTGCC